>JAUVXZ010000032.1 GCA_030603345.1 Pseudomonadota bacterium | reverse complement strand
CGCAAACAGGGCTCGAATATCGTCTCCTCGAACGGTTAAGTTTCTATGCCGGCGGCTATCTAAGGCGAAATAGGGATTCATTTAACCGGGATTGGCAAAACTTAAGGGGTAGCAGTGGTTTGACATTAGCGTTCCTCCGGTGGTTTTCTCTCGGACTCGATTATTCCTACGCTAAAAGATATGACGATATATATACAGAGGATTACAAAGTTAATAGGGTAATGCTCACTTTCACCGCCACCAAACGACAGAGGCTGTAGGAAGAAACCTTTAGGATATGTCACCACAGAGGCACAGAGTACACAGAGTCCCGCTACGCGGAAGAGGATTAAAATAAAACATATGATCAACATTAATAAACTCACCGGTGAGGTGCTCGGAGCATCAATCGAGATCCAAAAGGGCGTTAACAAAATAAACTCTCTGTGTCTCAGTGGTGAACATGTTTTCTAACGAGTCCCGCGAGGGACGAGTGGGCGGTTAGCCCGCTTTGTTTTTGTGCCTCAAGCCTTAAGCGTAGCGATCCTCAAGGCTTGAAGGGCCGCTCACTATGCGGAGTTTTGAGTCATTCATAATGTCTTTCTCTGTGTACTCTGTGTCTCTGTGGTGAGACAAATTTTTTGGCTTGTACCCGTTATGGAAAAAGTTGAAATAGAAAAATACAAAGACATTGCCATACGCAGGATGTGGTGGATTATCATCCCCTTTCTCCTGTCCATACTGGTTGGCACTGGCTATTACTTAAAGCTTCCCAAAATCTACCGGGCCAGTACGCTCATTTTGGTCCAGCCCCAGAAGGTGCCGGCAGATTATGTCAGGGAAATTGTATCTACAGATATCGAAGACAGAGTACGTACCATCACCCAACAGGTAACCAGCAGAACCAACCTGGAAAAGATTATCAAGCAGTTTGATATTTACGCAGAGCCTGGCACACACATGTTCATGGAAGACAAAGTAGAAAATCTGCGTAGAAGAATAACAGTAGATGTCTCCAGTAGTGGAAGACGGGGAGCGACTTCTTTCCAGATCTCCTTCACGGGAAAGTATCCCAAACAGCTGGCGGATGTCACCAATGCCCTGACCTCTTATTTCATAGCCGAGAACCTCAAATTACGAGAAGATCAGGCCATAGGCACTGCAGAATTTTTAACAGATGAACTGGAAACCATCAGAAGGAGGCTCCTGGAGAAGGAAGAGCAGTTGAAGAGGTACCGGGAGCGATACATGGGGGGGCTCCCTGAACAATTGGATACCAACCTGAGGATTCTGGAAAGAATACAGGATCAGATTACCACAAACCAGGAAAATTTGAGGGAGGCCGAGAACAGAAAGCTTCTGATACAGCAGCAGCTTGCAGAGGCTAAGAAGATAAGAGAAAGCCCTGCTCCATTACCAGCCATAACTGGAGAAGAACCAGAGCAGTCATTAGAGCAATTGAAAACACTGCTTGTCTCACTTGAGGCCCGGTACACAGAAAGGCATCCCGATGTAATACGCCTGAAGCAAAAAATATCGGATTTTGAGTCCAAGGAAAAGCCCGAGGCCACGGAGAGTGATAAAGTGGTCGAAGATAGGGGCACGACCCAGGCCGAGAGAAGCCTGGTAAATCAATTGCGGGAAATAGCGCTGGAAATAATAAATCTTAAGGCCGAAGCAGTGCAACTAAACTCTCAGATCAAATGGTACGAGACCCTGGTGGAAAACACTCCAAAGCGGGAGCAGGAACTCATATCTCTGAGCCGGGATTATGACAATATTAGAGAGACCTATAATTCGCTCCTGAGCAGGAAATTGGAAGCCGAGCTGGCAGTCAGTATGGAGAGGAAACAGAAAGGTGAGCAGTTCAGGATACTGGACCCTGCCAAGGTCCCTATCAGGCCCTTTAAACCCAACATGCAGCGCATACTTCTCATGTGCGTATTTGCGGGCTTTGCTCTGGGATGTGGTGTCGCGTACTTACGAGAGATTATGGACACATCTTTCAGAAGGCCTGAAGAGATAGAAGAGGTGCTACACGTGCCAGTATTGGCCAGTCTGCCCTTTGCCCTGAATCCCAGAGAAGTAAGAAGAATTAAGACCAAGAAAATACTGACTGTTCTGGGTGTTGGTCTGGGCTTTATCATCGCAGCGGTCTTGTTGGTTGTCTCTATAAAGGGCGTTGACGCAACGATGGAGTTTATAAAAACGATAATGAACAACCTTTTCGGCATCTAACTGATGACTCACCACGCAGGGATGTCAGTGGTCAGTCGTCAGTTGTCCGTTGAAAAAAACAGGAAATATCCCAGAGGGGAGTGATATGGATAGGACTGGATTTGAAAATCTTCGTGTTTATCAATTGGCGGAAGAAATAGGAGATCTTATCTGGGAAACTGTTATCAAATGGCACCGACTGGCTCAAGATACGACTGGCAAGCAACTAATCAATTCTGTAGACAGTATCGGTGCGAATATTGCCGAAGGTACAGGACGTGGCACTTTCGCTGACAACCGTAGGTTTGCCAAAATTGCACGGGGATCTCTGTTCGAGGTAAAGCATTGGCTCAGGAGGGCTTATAAAAGACGGCTGCTTAGCGAGACCGAGGTGGTTTTATTGAAGAAACTAATCGAAGAGCTAACCCCCAAATTGAGTGCCTACATTAGCTCTATCGGGAAGAAGTCAAATCCGTCGGATGACTAATAGCAGTATGCTCACGGTAGATTACAGAAAATGACAACTGACAACGGACCACGGACAACAGACGGCTAGCTAATAGCTCCGTGGTGAAAGCATTTGAAAGGTAAACCATGGGAAAAATATCAGACGCGTTCGAACGGCACCAGAAAGAAAAGGTGGTGAAAACAGTGCAGCTCCCTATCGGGAAGCCAGAAAAGCCACCTGGAAAAGAACCTGGGTTAGCTCCAGCCCCTGAATCCATTATTCAGAAAGGCATTAGCCCAAAATTGGTTGTGCTTTCCGCGCCTGAATCGATAGACGCTGAAAACTTCAAGGTCTTGAAATCCCAGATCCTTTTTCCCAAAGAGGGTGAAGTACCAAGAACAATAATGGTGACCAGTGCTTTTCCCGGTGAAGGAAAAACATTTGTGGCCGCCAACCTGGCGGTAAGCCTGGCGCTCGGAATCAATGAATATGTGTTACTGGTTGACTGTGATCTTCGAAAGCCTCATCTCAACAGGATGTTAGGCTACTCCAACACAGAGGGGCTCCATGAATATTTGACGGGCAAGCGAGAGCTGTCTGATCTAATTGTTCACACAAGGATCAAAAAACTCTCACTCCTGGTTGGAGGAAGACCTTCCCCTCATCCGGGAGAACTTTTGGCCTCAACCAGAATGAAGGACTTCTTGCAGGAGGTTAAGGATCGGTACCAGGATCGGTTTATCATCCTCGATGCAACGCCGAGTCAGATCACGGCCGAAACCAATGTTCTGGCCAATTATGTGGACAAGATCATCTTCGTAGTGATGGCACAGAAATCCCCCAGGGAAACAATTCAGAAAAGCATCGAAAATTTTGGCAAGAAGAAAATCCTCGGCATTGTTTTTAACGGCTATCGCCAGGCCCATAAGCCGTATCATAAATACTATAAGAAGCATTATGGATAACGAATGTTTCACCACAGAGGCACAGAGTACACAGAGGGTAATATTTTCTTTTATCCGATCACGAGATACCGATTGGGCAAAAGCACCCAGCCCTCCGGGCAGGTCCATTTTGATCTCCTGTTCGGCCTCGGCTGGAGCGCCAATCACCCGACACATGGATTTCCTTATAGTCAACACACGACTCAGGGTAATCCTGTCCCGCTATGCGGGACTGAGGATTTTGATTTGCCTCGAAGGCTATCTCGAGGCAAATCAAAAAACCCCCTCACTCTGTGTACTCTGTGTCTCTGTGGTGAGATAGAACCAGCAACGGACAACGGACAACCGACAACAAACATTTTAATATGATTCGACTATTTCGACAATATATTTCACCAAGGAAGACCATCTTCATCATCGGTGAAGGCATTCTAATCTTTCTGGCAGTGTCTCTGGCATCCTTTTTTATCCTGGGCAGAGAAACCGGCGTGGTGAGCATGCTGAGAATCATCTGGCCAAAGGTGCTTCTTGTTTCCCTTATTACCCAGCTCAGTTTATATTTCAATGATCTCTATGAGACCAAAACCAGCGACAGCAACATCGATCTGGCTTCCAGACTGATTCAGTCCATTGGTATCACCTCCATTACACTGGCGATTATCTATTTTCTCTGGCCGGACATGATTATTGGAAGATGGATATTTTTTGTTAGCCTCATTTTTCTGCTCCTCTTTTTGGTTTCCTGGCGTCTCCTCTACTCTGTGGTTATCAAAAAGAAATTGTTTGCAGAAAAGGCCATTATCCTGGGTTCCGATACACTGGCTCGAAATATAGTGTATGAAATAGAAGGCAGAAAAGATCTTAGTTATAATATCGCTTCTGTCATCACCCAGAACAACAAACAGGATATTCAGCAGCAGTTCAACGCAATTCCTGTTCATCACGGTTTTAATAATCTGTGTGATTTAGTGGACGCTGAAAATGCTAAAAGTGTGATTGTTGCTTTGGATGAAAAGCGCGGCATATTTCCCGACGGGGAACTCCTCAGGTGCAAGGTCAGCGGAATAAATGTCATTGATGGCGAGAGTTTTTATGAGAGAATTACAGGAAAACTTCTGATTGAGAAAATCAAGCCAAGCTGGCTCATATTCTCCGATGGCTTTGTAAAGTCAAAAATTTCCCGGGCTACGAACAGATTGGCCGGGTTGCTACTTTCAGCCTTGATGTTGCTTTTGTTCTCCCCGCTCATGCTCCTGGTTGCAGTGGCTATCAAATTGAACTCACGGGGCCCTGTATTTTTCGCCCAGGAAAGGGTTGGAGAAAATGGAAAGGCATATTGGCTGTACAAATTCCGTTCCATGGTCGCCGATGCAGAAAAGGGATCTGGGCCCGTGTGGGCATCCGAAGATGATCCCAGGATCACGCGTGTGGGCAAGCTCATCAGAAAGCTTCGAATCGATGAGCTGCCGCAATTATGGAATGTCTTTAAAGGCGACATGAGTTTCGTGGGACCCAGGCCGGAACGACCGTTTTTTGCAGAGAAACTCAAAAAAACGATTCCTTACTATAACGAGAGGTTTAGCGTAAAACCCGGAGTAACCGGGTGGGCTCAGATCAAATATGCTTATGGTGCGTCTGAACAAGACGCCCTGGAAAAACTAAAGTACGACCTCTACTACATTAAGAATATGTCTTTGGTCATGGATTTAACGGTTATCTTCCATACCGCTAAGATTGTTCTCCTGAGCAGAGGATCAAGATGACAGCTCACCATTCCAGTACCATCTCCGGGAGCTACGGGGCAGGCAGAGACACAGAGTGCACAGAGAGTATAGTTTCTCTGATTTGCCTCGAAAGCTTTCTTGGCAAATCAAAATCCTCACTCCCGCTATGCGGGAACGGATTGGGGTAGATCCAATGGTGGATGCAGATGATGGCATAAGTACGCGGATCGGAGAATCACTCAGGACCCGAAAGGAGATTAAAGTGGCACCGCCCGAAGGGCTGTGGCTTTTGTCCGATCGGGTTCTCGCGATCGGGCAAAAAACCAACACACACTCTGTGAACTCTGTGCCTCTGTGGTGAGACATTAGGAATAGCTACGAATTAGCATTTTTACTAGTATTTCAATAGGTTAAGGGTGAATGGCCCATGTAACTCAAGGGGCGGAGCTGGGTAAACACAAAGCCAAAGGCCGAGAAGGCATAAGGAGCGTTTCACTTAAGGACCACTTCGTTTAAGGTTAGAGGCGAATAATGGCAAAGTATCTATTTCCTTTTGAAAAGCTAGATGTGTGGCAGATGGCGATAGACTTGGCTGAATATGTACTTGGTTTGCTTGAGAGCTTACCCGAAAATAAGCACATACGGTTAATAAGCCAGATGGAGGCTGCTGCAACTTCACCAGCTCAAAATATAGCTGGCTCCGCCCCCGCTTCCAGCCCATAGGACTTACAGGCCGGAGGGTAGGGGAAGGAGGATAATGTACTTGGTGTATGCAATAAAAAGCTTATCGAAAGAACGAATTTATATCGGACATACAAAAGACTTCAACAAGCGGCTAAAATATCATAATGCGGGCTATGTCAAATCAACTTCCGATGATAGGCCATGGGTGTTGCTAGCTTTGGAGGAATTCGGAACCAGAGGTAAAGCAAGGTGGTTTGAAAGGGAATTGAAAAGGTCAAGTGGTAAACGGAAGAAATGGATAGAAAAAAGGAAGGTTGGCAAAGGCGAATAGGCTCCGCCCTTTCCTAGCTGGAGGCTCTAAAAGCTGGAAGCCGGAGGGAGGGAAAAGGGCGCCAGTACAAGAAGGAATTCATACAATTTCTTCACATAGCCAGGGGATCAGTATTTGAGGTCGTCACAGTTTGCGAAGTCTTTCGTCGGCGGAAACTGTTCCTTGAAGAAGACGCCAATGAAATCAGGAAACGCTGCTAACAAATTGATCGCAAACTAAACGGTCTGATAAACTCTCTTCGACGCAATAAAAGACGTTCAACCGCTGTATAAAGATAACACTAGATGGCTACTAGCCTCGAGCGAAGCGCTCCTCAAGCGCAGCGGTCCTTGAACCTTTAACTCTAACTCAAGCAACTCTAGTAACCCAATGAACCCAACAAACTCAAGCAACCCAACAAACCCGACCAGCCATGAACTATTAGCTCTCTTGACAAAAATCAACCCTTCAAGCCTGAGCCCGGCAACACACTCATAACCCCAGGCTAATCCTTAGACATTCGTCAACTTCACTCATAGGTTCTGAGGGTAAAGAGCCAATCTTTCTTGAGATGGAAGCCTTGGGAATTGTAATAATCACCTCTGTTTTCACGATAGAATCTCGCTCCAATCCACTTTGCGTAGCGATTTTCGTTCCACTGTGTATATGATAATGAAAGGGATAAGCCTTCTTGGGCACTGCGGAGGAGATAAGGGCGAGAATCAGATTCGGACTATATTTGTTGGCAATATCGTTTTGAATCACAACTGCGGGTCTTGGTTTGGCTTTCGCAAAATCAGTCACAAACGGGAATGGCACTAAAACAACATCACCTCTCCTGTAGAATATATCATCCATTTTCTTCCTCTTCTAATGAACCTAGAACCCCAAGAAAACCTTGGGCATCAGCAAGATCCTCATCTGCCATTTCTCGGTACCCCTCTGCCATTAAGGACTCCGTCTTTTTCTTTTTGTAATTCTCAAGGTATTGAATGAGGGCGTCCCGAAAGAATTGGCTTCGCGTTGTTTTTAGCTCTCTTGTAGTCAGGTCTACTTCCTCAAGTAGACCATCTGGCATGGTAACCATAACTTTAGGCATTGTATAACCTCCCATAGACATTTCTTATATATAATTGTGGCATATCAATATATACTATACCAACTCATTTATCAACACAAAATCTCTTCTGTGTGCACCCTGCCCGCAATGCTTCGCAACGCGAGGCGGGCGGGTCCGTGCCTCTAGCGAAGCCCCGTCATAACGGGACAAGCTGGGTGGTGAACACTCCGGAAAGGCAGAAACCAAAAAATCTTTACCCCGCCTGTCGGAGCGAAGCGTAGATCCCGCTATCGGGGCCCCGTAGGTAGGGACTATCCTACTAGGGTTAAATGAAATGCCTATTTAGCTGGGATAGGTGCGAATGATCGTACTGGGGTAAAATGCTTCCCCTTCAACCTCAGCCTATCAGCACACAGGTCTTCTAATCAACTTTGGCCCATCTGGAGTTGAGGTCAAACGCAAATACCGGCAACCCAAGTAAACCATATACTCTTTTTTCCGGCGTAGCCGGATTGGGTCTTTCTCAGTTTCCTCCCCGCCTGACAGCGCCTGAAGCGCAGCTGATGGCGGGCAGGAGGAAACTGAGAAACCCAACAATCCAACAGATCCTGTTCACCCAGTTAAATAGCTTGAGGTCAGAATGTACTATACGTATGTATTGCAGAGCATTAAGGATAACGGCTTATATACAGGGTTTACCAAGAACCTCAAGCTAAGATTTGAGCAACATAACAAAGGGCTCGTTGAATCGACGAAGGATCGCACGCCGGTGACGCTCATATACTATGAGGCTTGCCTTGATCAAAATGATGCCACAAAACGAGAAAAATATTTGAAGACGTACAACGGAAGAAGGTATCTGGCAAAAAGGCTCAAATCTTATTTAACCAGGGTAAATCCTGTCTAAATAACAAGAAATGTTAATTCATTTGATCGCAGCAGCCAGACCAAACTTCATGAAAATCGCCCCCCTCTTTCACGCCCTGAAAAAAGAGGATTGGACGACTCCCGTTATTGTGCACACCGGTCAGCACTATGATCTGAATATGTCCGATGCCTTTTTCGAGGATCTCGGCCTTCCGGAGCCCGACCTCCACCTTGGTGTGGGAAGCGGCACCCATGCAGAACAAACCGGGCAAGTCATGATTGCATATGAAAAGGTCTTGCTGGAAAAGAAACCTGATCTTGTTATTGTGGTTGGAGATGTCAATTCCACGGTAGCCTGCGCCCTCGCCACCTCCAAAATTGCGTATCTATGTTCAACTCAGAACCCAGAACTCAGAACTCAGAACCTCCAGCGGCGAAGGCCGCTGGTTGCCCACCTTGAAGCAGGGCTGCGCTCGTTTGACCGCACCATGCCAGAGGAAATCAATCGCCTGTTGACAGATGCCCTTGCTGATATCCTCTGGACCCCCTCTCGTGATGCTGACGAAAACCTTATGCGAGAAGGTGTATCGCCAAAAAAAATTCATCGAGTAGGCAACATCATGATAGACTCCCTGGAGATGCTTCGAGAGAGAATCAAGGACCAGGCTGCCTACAACGATTTCGGTTTAGAGCCTGGTGATTATGGTGTCATCACCCTGCACCGCCCCTCGAATGTTGATGACCAGGAGGTTCTGAAACAGATATGCCACACGTTCATGCGGATGAGCCGAAAGATTCCCCTTATATTTCCTATTCATCCACGTACGCGAAAAAATCTTGAACAAAATAGGTTACTGTCTTCATTGAAGCGATCTCCCGGATTACATCCTGTAGAACCCTTGAACTATATGCGTTTTATGAATCTGATCTTCAATTGCCGTCTTGCTATAACAGATTCCGGAGGAATCCAGGAAGAAACAACCTACCTGGGCATCCCGTGCTTGACCATGCGCCCTAATACAGAACGACCCATCACCATTCGGCAGGGTACGAATCAGCTCTGCAATCCGGAAAACCTCGAAGCCAAAGTCGAGGGTATCCTTTCGGGAGAAATAACCCAGAGTGCCATTCCCGAACTTTGGGATGGTAAGACAGCAACCAGGGTCGTTAAATCAATAAGAAAGCTCACAGCTCCCCAGTGAAGCATGCTTCGCCCCAGAGGAATAAGCTACGCATTCCACCCCGTACGATCTCTTGCCATACGGGGCAGGCACGGCAAGCGCTTCACGGGGCAGGCATAGCTCATAGCTCAAGGGATTTCACATGACAACCCATGAAATATGAGCTAGATTGTTCAGCAACCCATTAACTTGGTTAGCCCGACAACGAGCTCTGAGCAACAAGCAATCATAAGCAAGCAAGAAATCAAAGGAGAAGAAACAATGTCCGACAAGTATAAATACAAAGATCGAATAGTGATCGACACAAGAATCCATTTCGGAAAGCCTTGTCTAGCAAATACCCGTATCCCTATTGAGAATGTACTCGAGCTTGTTCAGGAAGGCATATCCTTTGAGGAGATCATTCAGAAGTACTATCCAGATCTGGAAATAGCGGACATTAAAGCTTGTGTTGTGTATGCAACCGAGTTGGTGCGCTCGGAAGAGATTCATGTTGAGCAGGTCCATTGAACCTTTCAGACCTAGATACCGGAAAGACAAAAAGGGCAAAATGAAGTGCATCGCTAATAGCTGGGCTTTTTCATTCAGGATATGGTCTCAGAATGCGATTCCTGCTTGATCAAGACATATATAAAACAACCACTGACCAACTTCGACTATGGGGACATGATATAGTAACAGCAAGAGAAATCGGAATGCACAGAGCAGGGGATGAGGACTTGCTCAAGAAAGCCAGGGAATCTTCTCGAATTTTCGTCACGAGAGACAAGGATTTTGGAAGGCTTGTTTTTCTCAAAGACGAATTATCAACAGGAGTCATATTTCTGAGACTAACACCGGGATCTGCTGAATCGGCACACCGGGAGCTGAATCGACTTCTCAATGAGCATACTGAAGAGGAGCTGATGCATCTTTTTTGCGTTGTTGAACCTCATCGCCATCGAATTCGCCAGCTATAGAATCCCAACTTGATGACCTGATTTTTGACGTTAATCCGAAATACGATTGCTTTATTTCTGCACTATACTTCCGTCGTAATGAGCTAGATTTTGCAATAAACGCAAGTAACCCAAATATCCAGCATCCAAAGCCAAGAAGTTATGAGCAACCAAAATAATGTTAAAACCAGCTCAAGTCCTGTCCTGCCAACTTGACGGTTTCACTGGATATGTATAGTATTGCCGTATAACAAATATGTATTAATGGGATGTCTATGAGGAAGACAACTGTGGTTATCGATGAACAATTATTGAAAGCCGCCATAGAAGCTGTAGGAGCGCGATCAAAGAAAGAGGCTATTGAGGCTGGTCTCAAATCTTTGATTGGGCACCGCAACAGGGAGGCTTTGCGAATGGAGCTCGGTACCTTCGAAATAGATATGACCTTGAACGATCTTGAACGACTTAGACATGACGAATAATTTTTTTTGGTTGGTACCTCTGCTTGGCTTTTGGCCTTAAGCAAAAACTTCCCACCTAAAGCTAAAGATCGCATAGATCACTTACTGAAAGAGGACGTGGTCATCACAACAGGTATTGTCAAACTTGAGATCCTTGGAGGCACAAAGACAGAAAGGGAATTCCAGCGCCTTAAGACCCGGTTTGATGCTCTAGATGCCGTTGAAACGGATGTTGAGTTATGGGATAGAGCTTATGGGCTAGCCTTCAAATTGCGACGCAAGGGTGTCACCCTTCCCTATACCGACATCTTGATTGCAGCTTGCGCTTTGAATGCAACAGCTATCATTCTTCACGCCGATGCCCATTTCGACCTTATTAGCAAGCATATCGAGCTGAAAGTTGAAAGCTTCGCCCAGGATGTAAGAAATCTCTACCAATAGCTAGAGGTTCTTTAAAGATCAATGGGTTTTATTTAAAGTTGCAAGTAGATGAAAGTTTTGATGTCGTTGAAGAAAACCCTTTACAATACAGAAATTGTGATTGAATATTTGGTATAATTTCATAATGTAAATTCACAAAATCGGAGTATATTATGAAAACCATTCAAGCTGAGGTGCCTGAGCAACTGTATAATAAGGTCACAGATCTGGTCAAAAAAGGTTGGTTTCGAGATGAACAGGACATTTTTTATGAGGCGATTCGCCGGTACTTGGATTCTCACCGGCCTGATTTAATGGAAAAGTTTATTCGCGATGATGTAGAATGGGGTCTCCACGGTCATGATTGAAACCGCAGTAAACGTCGTATGTGATGCTGGTCCGATTATGTCCGATGAATTCAAGAAATCCGTAAATGGAAGCTGGAGGGCCTGCCTATCAAGGCGATAGAATTCCTTTACACTTTGTCCGAAGAGCTTGAAGACAGGCTTAGAGTAACGGCATTGAAACAAAAGGGTGAAATCCTGAAGTTTGTCGTACAGTATGAGGCTCTTGTCGGGAGTAAGTGGAGGCCAATTATCCGATACGACACCTCTCATGGGTTTGCCCACAAAGACATAATCCATTATAATGGCGAACAGGAGAAACAACCACTATATTTCCCGGGCTTAAACATGGCCTTTACCTATGCCATTCAAGAGTAGAAAATCTCCTGGAGGTGGTATAGGATGGCTTATGAAAAGGAGATGGGCAAATGAAGAAAGATGTGGCCATTAAAAAGAATCTAGAATTACTAAATGAATTTATGAGATATGCCTTTGAACACCCGGATGTTATGGACAAAATTCCACCGGAAGCAGAATTGGTAATCCTTCCTGTAGATGATAAGAGATTATGCGATTATAACAAGAAAACGGCTGATAAGTTGTTTTCTCAAGGCAAGACAGTAGTCCTTGTTAGGGTGAAACGGCCGGAGCCGCTGGTTCCCGAGCTGGAGATGATGATGACCGGTACTGGCTAAAACTGCTTTGGCGGTTTGCCCCGTTTCTGGATTGCCAACCTGGCGACTTTACGGCTTTCAAACTTTAGGGCGTTCAAGCCTTCCAGAATTCCTATCTTTTCGGCTTAATCACAAGGTCTCAATGTTTGCAAATGGAGTCCTTATTTGAACACCTCCTCACAATACCTAAGTTAAATCCCCATGGAAACATGCGCAGTCATAAATTATTTAACCAGGGTTCACCCCGCCTGTCGGAGCGAAGCGGACTTGTCCGCCGTAATTGTGGCGGATTTAACTGGGGCTGTCTAATATGAAGAGACAAAGAATCCAACCAAACCCCATATCCGAATCCCACAAATTGACTTGACACATATTCTCAGAGTAGCTACTATTAGGGCAAAATGGCTACCTTTGAAGGAGGATGAAAAATGCTCACAGCTGGAATAAAAGAATTCAAAAATAAATTAAGCCACTACCTTTCCTTTGTTAAAAACGGCGAAGATGTATTGATCTCAGAAAGAGGCAAGGTGATCGCCCGTGTTGTTAAGGAAGAACCGCAAAACATCTCCTTAAGACACGCTCTTCATCCCTTAATTATGAGAGGTCTGATCACCTTTCCAACAAAGGAGCTTAACAGAGACATCCCCGAACCAATTAAGGTTCCGGGCAAGCCTGTCTCAGAAATGGTTATCGAGGACCGCAGATGATCCTCTATCTTGATACCAGCGCCCTCGTGAAAAAATATTTCAGGGAAACTGGATCCAGTAAGGTAATCTTGCAGTGGAAAAAAGCCCGGGCAATTGCCACCTCTTCCATAGCATACGCAGAAGCCATGGCCTCTTTCTACAGGAAAAAAAGGGAAGCATACATCAGTGCAGACGCTTTTCATGCTATTGTCACTTCATTCCATGAGGATTGGAGGAGTCTTATCTGTGTACAAGTAAATGATGACTTGAATGACATGATTGACAAAATAATCTCCCAACACCCTCTTCGCGGCTTCGATGCCATCCATTTGGCTTCAGCGCTCATATTACATGAAGCAGCGCCTGAAGACTTTCTTTTTGGCTGTTTTAACCAAAGGCTTCTTCAGGCGGCTGTTGCCGAAGACCTGAAGCCGTTACCGTAACAGAACGAGTCAAACCGACCATGCTTCACTTACTATTATTTAGACAGGATCTACAGGATTATTGGGATTTATTTGTTACTGTTACTGGCAAACCAAATTGCGCATCTTAGAAACACTTAGTGCTTCGATTCGTAAATACAGTAACGTATTTTAACGAGTTGGCTCGGAGCAATTGCTCACTCAGCACTAAGTCCTGAGTAAATAAGTTCGTGATCGAACTTATGAATCTAAGGACTTAGTGCTGAGCCAGTTCTTAGAAAAAATAATTAGTGCATCTCATCTCCGCCGAAGGCGGATTGCATTCATCACTTTCATCCAGAAAGTTATGAGATCAACAAAATCCCTGAAATCCAGTAAATCCTGTCGGATAAACACGATGGAACACGAGGAAATCACCCACAAAATCATTGCCGCCGCATATCAAGTTTTCAACAAATTAGGTTTCGGCTTTCTTGAAAGCGTGTACAAAAAAGGCATGACTATAGAATTAAGCAAAGACAATCTGAAAGTCGAAGCAGAAAAGCCCTTAAAGGTCTACTATGACGACCAGGCAGTGGGCGATTTCTATGTGGACCTGCTCGTAGAGGATGAGATCATCGCCCGCCCGCCTCGCCTGAGCGAGCAATTGAACTAACCATATAATGTTCTATACCTACGTGCTATTAAGCGAAAACGATAAGAACTTTTATATAGGTTCCACAAACGATTTGAAAATACGGTTTGATGAACACCAGAAAGGTTTGGTTGTCTCAACCGCTCAAAGACGGCCCCTGAGGCTGATCTACTATGAAGCATGCTTGAACCAGAATGACGCCGTCAAAAGGGAAAAGTATTTCAAGAGTGGTTTTGGCCGACGATTTTTACGAAATCGCGTCGAGGCGTATTTGAAAAAGATCTCCTGAGCAAGGCTCGCGATGGCGGGCAGGTAGAAGTCAAATCCGTCCAAAACCTCGCTAAAGAGCATGCTTGCCCCGTTAAACCTCTTTGCGCTTCTGTTTAACTGGGGAGGTGCAGTTAGTCAATTACCTCAATGCGTTGAAAAAGGACATAGGCCTGCTAATCAACTTTGGCCCATCTGGAGTTGAGGTCAAACGCAAATACCGGCAACCCAAGTAAAACATATAGTTTTTTTCCGCCGAAGGCGGATTGGGTCTTTCTCAGTTTCATCCCCGCCTGACAGCGCCTGAAGCGCAGCTGATGGCGGGCAGGAGGAAACTGAGAAACCCAACAATCCAACAAATCCTGTTCACCCCGTTAAATAGCTTGAGGTTAGTGTGTATTATTCCTACGTCTTGCAGAGTGAGAAAGATAATGGATTTTATGTAGGGTTCACTAAGGACCTCAAGCTAAGACCTGCCCGGTTAAATAATGCAAAGCATTAATATTTTAAATTTGATCACAAATTTGAAATATTATTTAACTGGGTAAAAGCAACATAACAAAGGCCATGTCAACTCGACAAAGGATAGGGGTCCTTTCAAGCTCATCTACTATGAAGCATGTCTGGATCAAAATGATGCCACGAAACGAGAGAAATATCTGAAGACTTACAACGGAAAAAGGTTTCTAGCAAGAAGGCTCAAATCTTATTTAACCAGGGTAAATCTTCACCCCGTTAAATTCTTTGCAAAAGACAGCGGAGCGGATTTAACTGGGGCTGTCGAATAAGGAAAGAAGAAAATGAAAGTACCATTTCTTGATCTGAAAACCCCACACATCGAGCTTGAAGAAGAACTCGTGCAAGTCTTCCGCGAGGCCCTGAGAAACGCCGCCTTCATCGGCGGCCCCCAGGTAGAGGCCTTTGAGGCCGAATTCGCCGAATTCTGCGAAACAAAATATTGCGTGGGTGTTAACAGCGGTACTGATGCCTTGCTGTTTGCCTTAATCGCTGCGGGCATCGGGCCGAGACATGAGGTGATTACCGTTCCCAACACCTTCATCGCGACCACAGAGGCCATCTCCCAGGCTGGCGCCACCCCTGCCTTTGTTGACATCGACGAGCGTACCTACAACATGGACCCCCAGAAACTCAAGGATTGCTTGAGGAATCGCTCTGCGCAAAGCGCTATGCGCAATGCGTCACCGCCAAAGGCGGTGATCCCCGTCCACCTCTATGGCCAGCCTGCAGACATGGATGCAATCCTGGAGATTGCTGATCAATACCACTTAATCGTCATCGAAGATGCCTGCCAGGCACACGGTGCAGAATACTTTTCAAAAAAAGAAACCGATGGAAAAAAGCCGGCTCCATGGGACTTGCCGCCGCCTTTAGCTTTTACCCGGGGAAAAATCTCGGCGCCTGTGGAGAGGGCGGTGCAGTAACGACCAATGACGAAGCTATTGCCCAAAAAATAAGGATGCTCCGGGATCATGGGCAGATCAAGAAATATCTCCATGATGTGGAGGGGTACAATGGCAGGTTAGATGCTATCCAGGCAGCCATATTGCGAATCAAGCTGAGGCACCTTTCGGACTGGAATGAAAAACGTCAACAAAATGCCCATCAGTACAACGAGCTTTTCGGCCAGTCAGATGGAGTTATTCCTCCGTATGGGCCGTCATGGACCAGGGCCGTATACCACCTGTATGTAATCCGCACCTCTGAACGGGACAAGTTACAGGAGTTTCTCTCACAACAGGCTATTGGAACAGGTTTACATTATCCATTACCTCTGCATTTGCAAGAAGCGTACTGTAACCTGGCTTACAATAAAGGTCATTTTCCTATAGCTGAGAGAGTATCATCGGAAATCGTTTCCTTGCCTATGTACCCCGGACTTACATACGATCAGCAGAATACCGTTGCGCAGAAAGTCAAAGAATTTATCAAGAACAAATAAAATCTATGCCTTTGACTCGTTATTCTCCGCTTTGCGCTCTGCGCTTTGCTCTTTGCGTCGCACTGCCACAGGCCTGCACTATCCTATCCCTCTGCATCTTCAGAAGGCATATTCGAACTTGGGTTGTGTGGTAGGCGATTTCCCAGTTTCAGAGAAAGTGGCCTCTGAAATCATCTCTTTGCCTATGTTTCCAGAGCTGACTTATCAGCAACAGAAGTTCGTGGTTGGCAGGATCAAAGAATTCTTATCAGATGAATAAAGGTGGTTTGCCGTGGCTTTTTCGCTTTGCTCTTCACGCTCTGCGCCATGCGCCTTACGCTTTGCGCCATGCTCCATGCCCCTTGCGCTTTGCTCTTTGCGCTTTGCGCTTTGCGCCATGCTCCATGCCCTATGCTTGATAAACGGCAGCATTTATTGACACATTTACTCAGTCCTCAGTCTTGGTCATTCATAACTTGGAACAGGAACACTGCAGCACGTATCAGTTCAGTAAGTTCAAAAAACCCAAGATTTAGTTATTGAAAAGAAGTACGTTTGTTGTTAAAATATTCCAAAAATCAAGAAGGAAGGTGAGCATTGATGGGAAATAAAACCTTTCAAAAAGCTTTGGAAATAATAGAATCTCTTCCAGAGGAGCAAAGGGAATCTCTTATGGATATTGTGAAGCGACGTTTAGTAGACGAGCGGAGGGACCGATTGGCTCAGAGTATTAAAGAGGCGAGGGAAGAATACAAGCATGGTAGAATAAGCAAAGGTACTGTTGATGACTTGATGAATGAGCTTTCGAAATGAGAACCTTAATATGGAGCAACACATTCTTAAGGGCTTTTAAAAGATTGCTGAAGAAGCAACCCGAGCGACGGGAAGAGATACAAAAGACATTGAGGCTGTTACTGGATAACCCTTTGAATCCCAAACTCGAGACACACAAACTTAAGGGAAAACTTTCAGGGACATGGGCATGTAGTGTTGGATACGACCTTCGAATCGTATTTGACTTTGTAAGAGAGAAAGACAAAAAGGAAGATGACATTTTTCTAATAGAAATAGGCACCCATGATGAGGTTTATTAATCTCACTGAAAATGAAGCCGCACGACAACAGCCAAGGCATTAGCTCAAGAAACCCAACAAACCGCAGCAGCTATTGACTCGTTTACTCAGTCCTCATGACTCGTAACTGCAGTACCTCATGTTACCCCTCACTCCTAACGACTTGCTACTCACACAAAGTAATAACTCTATGCTCCATACGCCTTACCCTATGCGCTTGGCGCTTTGCGCCATGCTCCATGCTCTTGGCGCTCTGCGCTTTGCTCTTTGCGCCATGCTCCATCGGATGGTACTGGGGTTAAATTTTTACCCCGTTAAACCTCTCTATATCTTCTGTTCAACCGGGGCATGCAAAAGACAGCGAAGCGTATTTCACTGGGGTTTGACCTCATTTGCTTACAACTTTCTGTAGTGCAGGTCAAGGTTCCTTCCGGTTGATGTTGAACTTATCGAAGTCACGATCATAACTGTAAAGAACATTTTGTGTATCACCTTCCAGGGAGGCAATAAGATAGCAGTCCACAATATCCAGATTGTTGTTTCGCCATATTTCAAGCATCCGTCGAACCACAGATTTATTCTTTACAGAAATTCCCTTGTATTTGAGAAGATCCGTTACGCCATTTGCAATTTGTTCTTTTGGCACCTTGTAAAAGCTTTTTAGAACAAAAATTAACTGGAACAGGACAATAAGTTTCAATTCGACCATCATAGACCCATTTTCCAGGGCTTCAAAGAATGAATACAGATTTTGGTATTTGGGAGATTTATCTGATACCAGGAAACGAACAATAACGTTGGTGTCCAATAATGCGATCATACTCTATATCCTTCTGTAAATCCCCTTTTGACTGCGTTGCTGATATCTTTTTTGGTAAGCTCTGATTTTGCAGTTGCATATATGTTGAAAACGCCGAAAAGATGTTCGGTAAGGGACTCGCGGATCATTCCCTCCTGGCTTGGCTTTAGAAAAATGCCATTTTTCTCGGGGACTGCATGAATCTGATCGCCGATATTAATGCTATATTTTTTCCTTAAAGCAATTGGAATGACCACCTGGCCTTTGGGAAAAACCTTCATTTTTATCGGGTCTTTTGAAATTCTACGCATATGTTTTCTCCTATTTTTGCTTGGTTATACTAGTATTTTATCTAGGTTTAACTCAAGTGTCAAATGCTTTTTCTGTAATTGCTATTCCTTATTAACACCTACCAGCTATTGGCTATGAGCTGGTTTGCCCAATATGCACACCATGAAAATAACACGTTTTGAAGACATAAAAGCATGGCAGGAGGCACGGAAACTAGTCAAGCTAGTCTACGAAGCAATTAATACTAATGAAAGATTTAGCAAAGACTTACGTCTAGTTAATCAAATGCAGGGAGCTGCTGTGTCATCCATGTCTAACATCTCGGAGGGCTTTGCCAGGAAAGGTAAAAAGGAATTTATTCAATACCTTTTCATATCAAAAAGTTCGGCGGCTGAAGTTCAAAGCCAATTGTATGTGGCCCTGGATCAGAAATACATTGGCCAAGATATGTTCGACAGCATTTACCACCAGGCGGATCTGGTTTCCAAGCTTGATTCAGGCTTCATCAAATACCTAAACTCCCAACTCAACAAACCCAAGTAACTTTTACCCCGTTAAATTCTTTGGAAAAGACAGCGCAGCGGATTTAACCGGGGCAAGTAACCCAACAAACTCAAGTAACTCTAGTAACCCAAGTAACTCCAGTAACTCCAGTAACTCAATGAACTCAATGAACCCAAGTAACCCAACAAACCCAATGAACTCAAGTAACCCAAATAACTCGTCTATCCTATTAACCATCGACGTTGAAGACTGGTTCCAGGTCGAAAACTTCAAAAAATACATCCCCTTCTCCACCTGGCCAAACTATGAACTCCGGGTCGAAAAAAACACCCACCACATCCTCAACCTCCTCGACTCTCACAAACTGGTCAACCCAACAAACACAAGTAACCCAATGAACACAACAAACCCAAAAAACTCGCCGAAGGCGACGTTTTTCGTTCTCGGCTGGATCGCCGAACGCCTTCCGCATCTGGTCAAAGAAATCCACTCCCGTGGCCATGAAGTAGCATCTCACGGATATCGACACAACCTTTGCACTGATTGCTCATCCGAAGACTTGAAAACAGATCTCGTTGAAAGCAAAAAACGCCTCGAAGATATTACGGGGGCCCCGGTCTACGGCTACAGGGCACCAAGTTTTTCGATCAATGACGATATTCTGAAGATAATCGAACAATGTGGTTATCTGTATGATTCAAGCTTTAATTCCTTTGGAATGCACAGACGTTATGGTCATTTAGATCTCTCCCGAAATAGAGCAAGAGGTATCGCAATCCAAATGGCTGATCCCCGACCCCCGAACCCTGAACCCAGAACCCTGAACCCAGAACCTTTACCCCGCCTGCCCCGTAGCTCCGGGAGATGGTACTGGGGTGAAATGCACGGTAGTGCCAGCGAAGCGTATTTCACCGGGGCAGAACCCAGAACCTTCTACGAACTCCCAATTAGCAATATAAATTTGTTGAAAAGTGTTCTGCCCTGGGGTGGCGGCGGCTATTTTAGGCTGATCCCCTTCCCTCTTTTCAAGATCGGGATAAAATTTGTCCTGGGCCAGGAAAATGCTTATCTAT
>JAUVXZ010000193.1 GCA_030603345.1 Pseudomonadota bacterium | reverse complement strand
GGCGTTTTTCGATGGGATATTGCTCGCCTTTTTGCTGAGATGGGTCTTTTGCAGATATTTCTTCCGCCATCGTACGGCGGACTTGAAGAGGATAAGACTCTTATGTTCTGCCTGTGTGTTGAGGAGATAGCAAAGGCATGTGCCTCTTCAGCTTTGCTCCTTATTATTCAGGCAGTAGGCATTTTTCCCATAATATCAGCAGGAAACCAGAGTCAAAAAGGTCGCTTTTTCCCGCGCCTTGCAAAGGGCGATGAGCTCGTAGGCTACCTCGTTACAGAACCATACGCAGGTTCTGATGTGGCTGGAATACAAGCGAAGGCGCAAAAGGAAAATGGTGATTATATTCTGAACGGTCGCAAATGTTTCTCGACTAATGGGGGAGTGGCGTCTCTATATACTGTTTTGGCAAAAACCGGAGGGAAGAAATTCACATTCTTTGTGGTGGAAAGGGATCAGGACGGTGTGTCTGTCGGCAAAGAAGAGGATAAGCTCGGGTTCAGGGCCAGTAATACGACAGAGGTTATTCTGGAAGACGTCAAGGTTAGCCGTGATAACCGGCTGGGCAAGGAAGGAGAGGGATTTCGCATCGCAATGGAAGACTTCTATATGTCCAGACCCAGTATCGGAGCCTTGGCTTTGGGGATAGCAGAGGCAGCCCTTGACCTCTCTTTGAAATACGCATGCGAGAGAAAGACATTCGGAAAGCCGATCGCCAGGCACCAGGCCATAAGCTTCATGCTGGCCGACGCGGGCATACAGATTGAAGCGGGCAGAGGTTTAATGATACAGGCGGCCAGGCAACACGACCAAAAAAAATCGAACATAAAATTCGCATCAATGTCGAAATGCTTTTGCAGCGATATTGCCATGAAGATTACAACAGATGCTGTCCAAATCTTTGGTGGCTATGGCTATATGAAGGATTATCCGGTAGAAAGGCTGTTTCGGGATGCAAAGCTGACCCAGATTTTTGAAGGCACCAACCAGATTCAGAGGCTGGTTATTGCCAGGGAAATGCTAAAGGAGAAACGGTCGGGAGCTATGTGAGGAGCCTTAGAGATTTCAGAGACCATAAAAGGAAGGCTGCTATGGGTGGTTCTCCCTACCAATAATAGGTGATAAACGCAAATTATAAACTACGCCCACCCATAAGTGAGTGTGGTTTTTTTATTTTTGAGTAAATTAACTCATTGAACCTGACAGTTTATTTCGATAATTTTATTGACAGATATGTAACTATGATGTAGTTATATTGTAGCTATGTAACCGTGAACAAAAAAGGAGGCAGAGGTGAGACTCAAAGGAAAAGTTGCTTTAGTAACCGGGAGCAGCAGGGGGGTTGGTAGAGCCATTGCATTGGCCTATGCAAGGGAAGGGGCCAGTGTTGTAATAAACTATACAGCCAATCAGGCTGCAGGTGAAGAGGTTATTACAGCGATTAAAGAAATGGGGGAAAAGGCGGTTCTTGTTAAGGCTGACGTGTCTAAAGCGGCCGATGCTGAGGCATTGGTTCAAAAGGGTATTGACGAGTTCGGCGGTATCGACATTCTGGTCAACAACGCAGGGCTGAGCCGGCCGGCGATGTTGTTGAAGATGACTGAGGACCAGTGGGATCAGGTAGTAGATATTCATTTGAAGGGTGCCTTTCTCTGTACCCAGTTTGCTGCAAGGAATATGAAGGAGCAAAACAAGGGGAAGATCATTAACGTAACTTCAGTAGCTGGGATTGTGGGCACTGTAGGTCAGATAAACTATAGTGCGGCCAAAGGGGGGCTGTTAAGCTTCACCAAGTCAGCAGCACGGGAGCTCGCACGGTACAATGTATGTGTAAATGTTATTTGCCTGGGTATTGTGGCCACCGATATGACCGAAAAGATACGGACCGATGAAAAACTCAAAGAGATATACATGAATAGGATATTGCTCAAACGTTTTGCTGAACCCGATGACATCTCTCCAGCATTTGTCTTTTTAAGCTCAGACGAGTCTGACTATATCACCGGTCAGCTCCTGTGTGTTGATGGTGGTTATGGGATGATCTAGGAGGAAGAAGTGCCTAAAGTGAGCTAAAGTGACTAAAGTGAACTAAAGTGCCTGAAGTTAGAACAGCCATGAGTGACCAGTAGAGATAGCAAACACAATAAACCCATATAATAAGGAGGATAAAAATGGCAGAAATACCAGATAAGATTCAGACGTGGCAGATGGTTCAACCTACATCACGGGACAAAGAAACAGGAGCGGTAACCCCAGGCAAATTGGAAAAGACTGAGATACCGGTACCTGAACTAAAGCCCGGTGAAGTTTTGGTTGAAATAGCAGGATGCGGGGTTTGCCACACTGACCTGGGGTACTTTTATGATGGGGTGCCAACGGTTTCAAAACCTCCCTTAACTCTCGGTCATGAAATTGCAGGTACTGTGGTAGCTGGAGATGAAAGCTGGATCGGGAAAGAGGTGATTATCCCTGCAGTAATGCCCTGTCGTCAGTGTATGCTCTGCAAAACTGGAAGAGGGAATAGATGCCTGAACCAGCTCATGCCCGGTAACAGTCTTGGGCTGTATGGTGGTTTCTCGAGCCATATTCCAGTACCGAGCATAGATCTTTGCGAGGTGAAAGACAAGGGGGGGATTCCGCTATCACATCTGGCGGTGGTGGCTGATGCTGCAACCACGCCTTACCAGGCTGCTGTGAGGGCAGACCTGAATCCGGGAGATAATGTTGTTATCATAGGAATTACTGGTGGTGTGGGTCAGTATATGGGCCAGGTAGCAAAGGCCCTCGGTGCAAAAACCGTTATAGGCATTGCACGAAACCCGGAAAAGCTTAAGAGGGCCCTGTCCTATGGTGCTGATTTTGTAATCAACTCAGCTGACAAAGAGGTCAGGGATGTTGTCAAAGAATTCAGGGGCCTATCAAAGGAAAAAGGTTGGCCGAATTATGGCTGGAAGATATTCGAGGTCACAGGGGCAAAGGCTGGTCAGGAAATTGCATTGAGCATGCTCGGGTTCACCGGGAAACTGCTTGTGCTTGGATTTGGGCTTGGCAAGACAGAATACGCAATTGGTCGTCTGATGGCCTTTGATGCCGATATCATCGGAACCTGGGGCTGTCTGCCCGAATATTACCCTATCGTGCTTGATATGGTCTTGAATAAAAAGATTGATATAGAGCCATTCGTAGAAACGCGGCCAATGAGTACTATCGCGGAAACCTTTGAGGAGGCTCACAAGGTGCCCCCTTTTAAACGGATCGTCTTGGAGCCCGATTTTTAATATTTTAGAAACAAATTTCATTCTTTTTGTGGCAGAAGGCAAATTTTCTTGCCGCTAAGCCTGCCCTGGCGCGAGCTACTTGGCATATATTGTGTCTCTCTATAGTATCTATTTATGTTATATAATATAGCTAATCATTGCATGCCAGGTCTGGGCCAGGGACACCAAGCCCCGAAGAAAGAATAGTAAATATATCCTTTGTGTCTTTCTGCCTTTGTGGCAAATTTTTCGGTTCCGGCTTGTCCGGGTTAGTAAAATAAATTAACTTTAATCTTAATAAAAGGAGGAAAAATTATGGCCTTAGAATGGATGCCGAGAGACAACGAAGAGAAAGATCATTTGTTACATACAGATGTTCACTGGGGTACAGAACCCCCATGTGTGGTTCACGAAAAGCGCCCCCTGAAAGACCCCGACGGGAATGTGATGGACGGGCTTTTTGTATCCTGGATCCGGTTAAACAATCCCAAACAGTACAACTCTTACACCACAGAGATGGTAAAGGGCGTGATAGCCGGTTTTGAAAACGCCTCTTTAGACAGGAGTGTTGTGGCTGCTGTCTTTACAGGTACTGGACCATATTCCTTTTGCACCGGAGGCAATACCAAGGAATACAGTGAATTCTACAGCATGAGACCGGATGAATATGGTCAGTACATGGAGCTCTTTAACCATATGGTGGACTCCATCCTTGCCTGTAAAAAGCCGGTGGTATGCAGGGTGAACGGTATGAGAGTGGCAGGTGGCCAGGAAATCGGAATGGCCTGCGATCTTGCCATTGCATCAGATCTGGCCATTTTTGGACAGGCTGGCCCCAGGCACGGTTCTGCCCCTGATGGCGGCTCATCTGACTTTCTCCCCTGGTTTCTCGGTATGGAGGATGCCATGTGGAACTGCGTCTCCTGTGAGATGTGGTCTGCCTATAAAATGAAGATGAAAACCGTCATTAGCAAATGCGTACCGGTCTTGAAAGTAGATGGGAAATGGGTCCGAAACCCCATGGTCATCACCGACCGATACGTTGAGGACGGAGAAATCGTCTATGGCGAGTTCAAGACTGGGGAAGAGGGCAAAGAGGCGAGAGCTCTCGTAAAAGAGCATCAACCAAATGCGGACTTCGAGTTATTAGACAAAGAAGTTGACAATATTGTGTGGACCTTTGCAAACCTCTTCCCTGCATGCCTGATCAAGTCCATTGACAGTGTCCGTGCCAAAAAGAAGTTCTTCTGGGATTACTCCAAGAACTACAACAGGCACTGGCTGGCCGCTAATATGAGCGGTGAGGCCTACTTAGGCTTCGGCGCCTTCAATACTAAGAGAATCACTGGTAAAGATACCATCGACTTTATCAAGTTCCGCCAGAACGTCGCTGATATGAAAACCTGGGATATGGATATGTTCGCGGAAGTTCTTGGGAAGCCGCAAGAATAAGTCTGAAGAAAAGCTTAAACAGATAAAGAAAAAATCCAGAGGGAGACTTCTGGATTTTTTCTTTTATGATCAGTGGCAGCCTGACACGAGAGCGGTATTTGAAGAGAGAGTTGATCGGGGCTTGAATTTCGAGTATAAGATAATAGGTTTCTACCTATAGTTGGGCAATTAAAAAGGGGTGGTCTGACCAGCCAGGTTAAGGGAACAGAATTCTCAAGAGAAAGGAGAAGATGATGAAGAATATTGGCGTGCAAATTGACGGAGGGCTCGGCACCATAACATTGAAAAGACCTCCTGTTAATGTCTTGAACATTGAGATGATGGATGAAATCAATGAAACACTAAGGGAATGGGTAAAGAAAAAGGATCTCAAGGTAGTGCTATTTAATGCCGAGGGGAAATGCTTTTCGGCAGGTGTTGACGTGGGAGAACACATGGGCGACCTTGCGCCCAAGATGATCGAAAGCTTTCACGGGATTTTTCGACTGATGGAGGTCTTAGGTGCTGTTACGGTGGCATCGGTGTTCGGATCGTGCTTAGGCGGCGGATGTGAGTTGGCGATCTTTTGTGACCTGGTGATCGCAGACGACACAGCGAAATTCGGCCAGCCAGAGATCCAGGTAGGGGTACTGCCGCCCATTGCCGCTCAGATAATGCCGAGGATCATTGGAAGAAAGGCAGCTATGGATTTGATCCTCTCAGGGCGCATTATCTCTGCGCAGGAGGCTTTGGGGATGGGTCTCATAAATAAAACCGTTGCGAAAGGTGATTTGTCGCAAGAAACTGAAAGCTTCATAAGGCCCTATCTGTCTCTGAGTGCCGAAGTCCTTAGGATTACCAAAAAGACGATCAAGGCTGGCCTGATGGACGATTTTGAACCATCACTCAAGGCCATAGAAGATATCTATCTCAATGAATTGATGAAAACAACAGATGCTCAGGAAGGACTGAAGGCGTTCTTGGAAAAGAGGAGCCCTGAGTGGAAGAACTGTTGATTGAAGCCATTTTTTTTAAGCTTTAGGAATTTATAAGGTAAGCTCACTCTAGATGTCTTCAGAGCCATTATCTGGTGCCAAGTAACGGTTAACCGTGTCTCTTGGCCAGGGTCCAATTAAGCTATCCCTTTTCAAGGGTGGCTCTGGATTAAACAAAATGAAGCTCCCCGCAGCCCCGCTTATTGTATAGCGAGACAGGGTATTCTGGCGAAGGCGAATACAAGAAAAAAGACGTGAATCCGGAAGGTGTACTCAGGGTATGAAGAGATCTTTGGTTGCGCTTGTTATCATTTTAGCTGTATTTGGCTGTACTGAGAGCAAGAGGCGGATACCAACAACCAGGTATGCAAAACCGGCTCTCGTACTCCCAGCGACAACGAAACCGTATATAGTAAACGGGGTAGCATACTACCCTCTGCCCAGCGAAGAAGGGTTTGTCCAGGTAGGTATTGCTTCCTGGTATGGGAAGAAGTTTCATCAAAAGCAGACCTCCAGCGGTGAGATCTACAATATGTATGCTATGACTGCTGCTCACAAAACGTTACCCTTTGGAACGTATGTAAAGGTGAAAAATCTATCGAATTCAAAAGAGCTAGTAGTCAAGATTAACGATCGGGGCCCTTTTGTTAAACAGAGGATTATTGACCTTTCTTATAGCGCTGCAAGAGAGATAGGATTGGTTGGTCCTGGAACGGCACGGGTACATTTGATCGCCTTGTCACGGGAGGTTGGCAAGATCAAATCGGGTAATACCCAGAAAACGCTAGTGGAGGCAAAGGATTTTAACAGAGGAAAATTTACCGTACAGGTTGGCGCCTTTGAAAAGAGAGAAAATGCAGAACGTCTGGCAGGCCGGCTCAGGGTTATTTTTGATCACGTTACCATGACACCGTATGAACCATATCCCACAAGAACCCTTTATCGGGTCAGGGTTTCTCTCTCTGAAAATATGACTGAAGCAGGCAATATAGTCACGAGATTGGAATATCTTGGATTTTCGGAGACCTTTGTTGTGGCGCTTTAGGCCTTATGATTGATTTTTCTCCTGAGAACCCCAGAGGTTCTAAAAACAACAACTCTTCGCGCCTTTAGCCGGAGGTCTTCTTTGGTCTGAGGGTTTCTGCCCCGTCGAGCAGCCTTGTTTTT
>JAUVXZ010000104.1 GCA_030603345.1 Pseudomonadota bacterium | reverse complement strand
CGAACTGGCTCGAGATGAAACTTTTCCTACGATTTTCCCACTGGGAGAGATGGAAGGCATAACCACCGGATCAATTTCTGCTAAATTTAATATTTCGGAAGACCAGGCTCGATTTCTAATATCCAGGGCCATTGTCCGGCTGGCAATTGAATAATCAGTCACATACTCCCCAGTTAACTTATAAATTATAAAATCCGGAATGCACAGCCATTTTTTCATCCTTTTGTAAACATGGGGTTCATTTTCCCTGATCCACATTATTTTATTCACCGAAAAAATGTAATCTAGGGGAAGGCCGGTAATCTTGTACAACTTATGAGAATCAAAATTTTTCTCCCACCATTCATTCTGGGGCTTGGTTCTCGGATCGAACCAGGCGATTGCATGGTATATAGGCGTGCCTTTTTTATCAAGCGGAATTCCTGTTTCAGCCATACTCGCAATAGAGAGCCCCTTCACCTGCGAAGCATGAGGTGCTTTGGTAATAATTTCCCGAATCAACCCACATACTGAATCCCATATCTCAGTTGGCTCAAAAAAGACATAGCCTTCTTTGGTATAATGGGTCCTCATTTTGCGGCTGTAGACTATTTCCTTGGTCTTCTCAACATCAAAAAGTATTGCTTTGCAATTGGTTGTACCTATGTCAAGCCCTAATAGGTACATTCTATTTTTGCTCCTTTGAGATATTCAGGGAAAAATCTTCTTGAATATCCAGAATTTTTGGCTGATCGGAATTCCAAAAATTTCGCAGTCCACCCTTTAACAGCTCCTAAGGTTATTCCCCTTACCAGATACCGTTGGGCGAATAAAGTTATGATTATAGGTACACTCATATTTAGCAACGTACGTATTGCTACGGACCAACAAGATTCATACTCTAAAGTTCATACTGTTTTTTCCTTTCACGAATAAATCTTAGCCCCTGGATAGCGATCTCGTCAGGATCCTCCGCCAGTTTACGCCAAACTGAAGAGGCTATCGGTATCTCTTTCATAGGGCCATAGAAACTTTCGATAACCAGCCATCCATTGTAGTTGATCTCGGATAAACCTTTGAAAACCTCATTCCAGTTCACATGCCCTGTTCCCGGGATACCCCGGTCATTCTCACTGCAGTGCATATAACGGAGATATCCCCTGCTTTTGACAATAGAGGTATAAAAGTTCTTCTCCTCGATATTCATATGGTAGGTATCAAGGTGAAGTTTAACATTGTCTTTGCCAATATCTTTGACCAGGCGAACTCCATCGTCAGCGGTGTTTAAAAAATAGGTCTCATAGCGGTTAATAGCCTCAAGACAGAGGGTAATCTTTTTATCCTTTGCATAATCGGCTATACGTCTTATTGACCCTACGGCTAGGTCCCATTCTTCCTTGGTTCTTCCCCGACCCTTTGACATCTCATAGGTGCCGTAGAGTACTCCACAAAGAGTATAACTGCCAAAGTCTGAGCAAATATCAATGAATCTTTTTAAATAATTTTTCCCTCTTTCCCTGATACTTTGATCCTCATCGATTAGATTCTCACCTTTGCCCAGTCCTCCACAACAGGTGCATTCAAGATTTATCTTTTCAAGCTCTTTTTTCATTTTCTCTACCAGTTTAAATTCAATTTCCATGGGATTAACCAGGGGTATCTCTACACCATCAAAACCTATTTCCTTTATCTTGTGAAAGATCTCAATAGTATCTTCACTTAATCTGGACGTCCATATCAAAAGATGTGCACCTACTTTACTCATACCTACCTCCGCATAGAAGATTAATTTATTAGGCCTTTCCTGAACTTCCCAACATTCGTATGTAAGCTTTACATGAAATGCCTTCCTATCGGTCTGAATATCCGCACCGGAGATAAATATAGTGTCAACATATCTTCTTAGAGAGGTCAGAACCAGCCAACAAAATAGGAAACCAATAGACTACCAAAATAGCACCAATCACCATGTAAACTATTAATTCACTTCTTTTTGACAACTTGATCATTTTACCACCTATTTTTCAGAAACTACTTAAAACCAAAAAAACCAATTTTAGGCCGCGTTTGTTTTAGTTGCGCCATACTCCTCACCTTAATACTTGTTGAATTGCTTGAACTATGTCTTCCTCGTTAGGCACCGAAAAACTTTCCAAGGGGGGAGAGAAAGGAAGAGGTACGTCTAGACCACATACTCGCTTTGGAGGGGCGTCTAGGTAATCAAAAGCTTCCTCGACGACAAAGGCGCATATCTCCGCAGCAACACTTCCAGTCTTACATTCTTCGGTAGCAATAACTAATTTTCCCGTTTTTTTGACCGAGTTTATCAAAGTCGCCTTATCAAATGGGACGAGAGTCCTAGGATCGATTAACTCCACACTAATGTTCTCTTTTTCCAATTGTTGGACTGCGATCAGGGCTTTGTGAACCATAAGGGACGTAGCGAGAAGAGTTACGTCATTTCCTTCTCTTATTATATTTGCCTTACCAAAGGAAATCGTATATTCGCCTTGAGGTATTTCTCCTTTTTTATTGTAGAGAAGGACATGTTCAAAAAATACTACAGGATTATTGTCTCGAACAGCAGTTTTTAAGAGACCTTTTGCATCCGAAGGAGTAGAAGGAATTGCGATTTTTAGTCCTGGGACATGTAAAAACCACGCCTCGGGTCTTGCTGTATGCTGTGCTGCAGCCTGCTGTTCGCCTCCAAGACGAGGAGTGCGAATGACCAAGGGAACTTTGATTTGCCCTCCTGTCATATAGTGCATTTTAGCCGCTTGGTTGGCTATCTCGTCCATACATATTCCAAGAAAGGCATCGTGCATTATTTCCACAACCGGCCTACTTCCAGTCATCGCTGCCCCCACAGCAGAGCCCACAATAGTTGTTTCTGAAATAGGAGTATCCATTACTCTTTGGTTTCCAAATCTCTCTTGCAGACCGCGAGTGGCCTTAAAGGGACCTCCGTATATTCCTACGTCTTCTCCATACACAATCACATCCTCGTCTCTCGTCATCTCTTCGTACAGTGCTTCTGTTATTGCCTGGGCGTACGTTATCTCTCTCATTCCTTGCTTCCTTCCTTATACAAGTTCGCAAAACACGTCTTGCAGAGCTCCTTCCTTTTCCGGATATGGACTCTCCTCCGCAAATTTTATCGCCATCGCTATTTTATTCTTTAACTCGTCTTTTATTTGGCGGTCTCTTTCTTCTGACAGTATATTTTTCATTAATAAAACCTTCTTGAATCTGGATATGGGATCCTTTTTTTTCCATTCCTCGAGTTCTTCAGTAGATCGATAGTTAAGAGGATCTCCCTCATAATGACCATGCCAGCGATAAGTCCTACATTCAATAAGTGCTGGTCCCTCTCCTCTTCTTGCTCTTTCAGCAAATCTCTTTACAGTGTTGTATACGGCCAGTACATCATTTCCATCTACACTAATCCCTGGGATATCATAGGCACCTGCCCTCGCGGCAATATCGGTGGTCTTTTGGACTCTTGACTGATGTGTGGAAACAGCATAAAGGTTATTTTCCATGAGATAAACTACAGCAAGATTCCAAGTCGACGCTAAGTTTATACCCTCATGAAATGTTCCTCGATTGCCTGCTCCCTCCCCAAAAAAACACAGCACCACTCGATCCTCTTTCTTTCTTTTAATAGAAATACCAGCCCCAGTGGCAATCGGTATTCCTGCGCCCACAACTCCGTTCGCTCCCAAGATCCCTATAGAAAAATCAGCAATGTGCATCGAACCTCCCTTACCTTTGTTATAACCAGTTTTCTTCCCGAACAACTCAGCCATCATTTTTTTCACGTCTGCGCCTTTGGCAATCAGATGCCCATGTCCCCGGTGAGTGCTGGTTATATAATCACCTTTACGCAGTGCAGCACAGGCTCCCGTGGCTACTGCCTCTTGCCCTGTGCAACAGTGAAGCCATCCCGGTATTTTCCCTTGGCGGAAAAGCACAGCCACGGTTTCCTCAAATTCCCTTATCTTGAACATCGTCCTGTACAACTCCAGCATTTTTTCTTTGGCTAACTCCATTTTAACCTCTCACTCTGGAAAAATTTATCTCGTTTTTCTGGAAATCAGGTGATTTAAGAACCAACTTAGCTAAAAATATCAAGGCACAATCGCAGAGAAGAACCTTAAACTAAGCAGATGCTCTGACCACGAGCTTGGGTTTAATAATAATTTGCCGTGGATGATCAGAATTTCCCTCTATTTGGTTAATTGGTTAATAAGAATCTCTGTTGCTTTTTTTCTAACCTATGGTGAGAGATATGTAAAGGAGTCAAAGGTATCTCCAAGATAGAGGTTATTTCAATATCGTCGAATCCCGCCACAGCTATGTCCTCTGGGATCTTAAATCCTTCCTCGCGAAGAGCCTTCATAATACCAATAGCTACAAATTGGCTATAGGCCGAGAGCGAAGTGAAATCCATTCTAGATGTTTTTTCAATCATTTTCTTAACATATCTGTATCCGCCATTCATTGTGGGATCGCTAACCTTAACTAATTCTCCATGGAATTTAATTTCGTACTTTGCAAACGCCTTTTTGTATCCTTCAAGACGTTCTCGAGCACTGGGAATATGGAAAGGAACATTCAGATAAATAATTCTCCTGTGTTTTTCTGAATAAGATAATCTGTCGCTAAGAAGGCACCTTGAATTTCATCATTCACTACAAAACTTAAATCAACACGGGTTTAAGGAGATGATCGATCTTCTGGATCCAGAAAGATATCCAAGGGCTCGCTCATATATCGAGAACCTGTCTCAAAATATAGCTATTCTTTTCCTGATGGCTGGAGAACAAGATCTGGATCCGGCTAAATACCAATGCGATAGAGAGTACCTTCAGCCACGTCAATAACCGTATCTGGAGTGTTGGCAAACACTGGAGCGAAAAGGGCCTATTGAATTGGCTACATGTGACTATGAATAAAATCTTCTTCTCTGAAATGCCGAAAGAGCTATGGGCACAGTATGTGTCACTGAACCCTGAGTTCCAGCTCGCCGACATTCAGGTTAGCTGGGGATGGTGCTAAAACCATCACATAACTTTGCAGCAATCTCAAAAAATCAAATACCTAGGCCAAATATGAACCTACACAAAAAATTTTCGCTTAAATTAACACCCGACAAGAAAAAGAGTAAAAAAGTCGCCAAAAATTTGAGCAAGTTTTGGATATCGCCACCGCCCGAACAGGGTTGCCCTTGACCTAGGCGTTGACCTCGCGCACACAATCAGTGAAGTGGCTCCAAACCACTTCTGGATCTAACTCATAGAAACCTGGCTCGGGGTTCAAAAACTGATACTCGCGATAAGCTTTCGCTAAGGCATTTCCGTCTGCGTCGAAGGCAACCGCTTTGCACCCCGTAGTACCAACATCCATTCCCATCAAGCTCATGGCATCCCCCTTCTCATACCTGAATTCCCAAGCCCGCTGGCCTAAATCTCATTCTAATACCGATTATCCCTTGAGAGCGCCTCCCGTTGCAGTGCTCACAAAGTAGCGCTGCATGAAGAGATAAACGACGACAATCGGGACGGTAATCAGGGTTAGGATGGCAAACATCGCTCCCGGCCGAGCCATGAACTGACCGCTGTAAATCAAGGGGACGAGCGTCAGCGGTTTAATATCGTTGCTCTCAATGGTTACCATTGCCAGGAAGAATTCATTCCAAGAGATCATGAACTGCCAGATGATGACGACTGAAAGCGGCGGCCAGCTCACCGGGAGTATGATCCGCCACAAAATGCCGACGGGAGAGCAACCGTCAAGTCGAGCGGCATCCTCAATATCTTTCGGAAATTGACTGAAAAAGCTTCTGAGGATGACAATGGCAAACGGGATACCCAAGGCAGTGTAGGGTAGGATCAAGCCAAGGTAATGGTTGTAGATATGCAGAGATTTGTTAATCTGGAAAATCGGGATAATCAGTGTCGGAAGCGGAAGCATCAGAGTCAACATCAACAGGTAGTACCAAAACTCCTTTGCGAAGAAATTCAAACGAGAAAAGGCGAATGCTGCCAGAGAAGCAAAAGCCACTACCAAGAACACTGACGGGACGGTAATAATCAAGCTATTGCGGAAGTATCGTATGACGGGAGCGTCGTTGAATACCATTCGGTAGTTGAACAAGCTCACCTTGTTAATCAGTAGGCCACCCAATCCGGGTGCGCGTTGATCAGGTGGCATGAGCGAAACCACCAGCATCATGATGACCGGCGTAAGCCAAATCAGAACCATGATGATCAGGAACAAGCAAACCAGAAGTTTACCGAAAACCTGGCGTTGCTTCGAAGCATAAACCATGTGACCTCCAAGGCGAGAGATCATTCGTAGAACAAGAACCGTGCACTCAACACGACAACTAGAAAGAGGGTCAACCCCAGCGCCAGCAAGAGAAGCACAACCGAGATTGCCGAAGCGTAGCCCATACTCTGGAGTGGAAAGGCCTTGAGGAAGATGTAGGTTGGAAGCATTTCGGAGGCGTGATTGGGGCCGCCGCGAGTCAGCATGAAGACCAGAGCAAACTCCTTCAAGGTACCGATGACGCCGAGTAGAATCAGTGTAAGATGCGCATTCCTCAGCATTGGCCAGATTATATAGCGGATCCGCTGCCAGAGGTTGACCCCATCAACCGCAGCTGCATCCATGACTTCCTTCTGCAAGCCTTGTAGGCCTGCAAGATACATCAACATCGAAAAACCGGTCCATCGCCAGACATTAACCGAAATACAGGAGAAAATAGACAGCTTGGGATCGGCCAAGTAAGGCTGGATCAGGAAATTCATTCCCGTGGTCCGTCCTATATCTGAAATCAGACCACCAAATGGGTTAAAAATCCGTTGCCAAACAATACCTATAACGACCGGCGAGATGATAGCTGGCATGTAGAATATGGCACGGAGGATATTTCGGCCTATGATCCTAGAATTCAGGATATAGGCCAAGATGAAGCCCAGAAACATCTGGGGGAAGATTGTCAAGAAGATCCAATATAACGAGTTACGAAGGCTGAGCTTGAAGGCACGATCCTCAGTAAAGAGGGTGATGTAGTTCTTCAGGCCGATATAGATGCCCTGACTCACGCCATTCCAGTCAAGCAAGCTCGCGCGAAAGACATAAAAAATGGGATAAAGCACGAAGATGAAGAACAGGACCAGTGCAGGAGCCACAAAGAGCAAGCCTAGATTTTTGCTGACCATCTTTTTCAGCGACCATGGTCTTGGTACCCTCTGTCTTTCCGTAATCAACACACTTGCCATTGATTCACTCCAAGTATCTCCTACGAGGAACAGATGCTGATTTCATCAGACCTCAAGAATGAAACGACGCGTCCAGGCCTGCGACTTCCACAGGCCTGGACATCATTCGTTTATCACCTATTTCAGTGGAGTCCAGACATCTTGCACCATCTGCATACCTTTTTCAGGCGTTACCTCGCCCGCAGCAACGGCCGCCAGCGCATCCTCAAAAGCCTGCTTTACATCAGCATCGACCAGTTGCCGAGCGTACCGTACGTTGGGCATCCACTCTTCCGTAAAGATCTTCCAAACCTTTTTCTGATGCTCGGTCTCGTAGAACTCAGGATTAAGACCCTTAAACGCCGGCAGGTCGTTGAAGGTGTTGATCAATGCCTGAGCAGCATCACCGCTGATGAAGTCAACCAGCACGCGGTAAGCGCCATCAAGGTCCTTAGCCGACTTGGTGATACCAAGCATGACATCAATACCGCCCAACAGATCCTCCGGCGGTCCACCTTTGTCGGTGACATCCGGGAATCGCATCGGTGCATAGCCGACAAGGCCCTTCGAGAGCGGCGGCGGGCTTGGGCGCGTGGCCTGCTGCTGCCACCAGGCACCCATCGGGAACATCGCAGCGCGCCCACCCTCAATCAGCTCCATCGAGCCAGGATAGGCACTCAGGCCCAGGGCACCAATCTGAATGATGCCATCGTCGAAAAGCCGCTTCCACCATCGCATCGCCTCGACAAATGGCTCATCCGTGAATTTGGCCTCGCCTACTTCCGCCTTGTAGATCAGGCCCGGAGCAATGTTGTGGATCAGTTGCATGTAGACGTCCCGACGCAACCATCCGTCGAGCGCACCAACCATTAGCGGGGCAATGCCCTTCCTGTTAAAGTACTCTGCAACCTCTAGCAGCTCATCGTAGGTCTTGGGAGGTTCAAACCCAGCTTCCTCAAAGAGTGGAACTGTGTACCATAGGTTGATTGTCTGATCAAGCACAGGAAGACCATAGAAGTTCTCATCACCAGCGGGGTTGCCCAACCGCGCCTGATCAATGCCGATGGGATAGAACTTATCCTGCCAGTTCTTACCCCAGTATTTCTCGGCGCCGTCCCGGAGCGGCATAAGGAACTCGCGGTACACCTGGGTAAACGCGCCAGGCTCAAGACCAATGATATCGGGCAGTGTGTCCGAAGCCGCACGGGTCCTGAGATCAACGAGGTACTCCGGGTAGTTGAAAATCGTCGCTTTAATTTTGATATCGGGGTTGTTGGCTTCAAAGGCGGCGATCATCTTGTTGGTTGTTTCCCTGATGGGACTCCAGGAGCGGAAGGTGACAACGGTCTTTCCCTCTTTTTGCCCACTACTAAATGCTGCCATTGGTAGAAGAAGGAAAACGATCAATAGGAACAACATACACTTTTTCATAATAACTCTCCTTATTTTGACTTGATTCATTTCTCTCGAAAGCTCCCAAAAAGGGGGAAGTAATCCTTTGACACTTCTCTTTCTGGAAAGCCTTCCTTTGGCCCAGCTAATGGCCTACCTGCTTTTCACCTCCTTCTGGCCTTATTCTTAGCTTTTCCCTTGACAAAGATCTAACGTCATTTCTCATTGTCACTGTGCCTTCTCAAAAATTACCTCAAAAATGAACTCAAACCCTTGTGACTACGGGACTTGAACGTTATAGAAAGGCTCTCTTGAAAAGCAAAATTATGAGGTTTAATTTCTTCGAGCTACTTATAACCCTCTGGAGCAACCCCCTCTATGATTTTTTGCCCTAAATGTTAACTACTGAGAAAAGCGGAGACACTTTCGATTAAATACTTTCCTTCTCCTAGTGAATTGGAACTTACCACAGAAAATATTCTTTTCACATCAGCTCTTTCAATATTGTGCGCAATTTTTCCATATGTTCGGAAGATCTTTGAGGTATTTGAACAGCCACATTTACTGCTAAAGCTTCAATTATGGCTAATTGAGCAACTCTGGCGCCCATTTTCTCTATCGGGAAACCAGTTTCTTTAAAGGAAGTAATTAACTTAATATCCGAAACTTTGGTCAGGGGTGAACCACTGTAATTAGTGATACATATAGTAATAGCTTCATTTTTCTTGGCCGTATCCAGACACCTTACTGTCTCCAAGGTACAACCACTATGCGAAATCCCTACAGCTACATCCTTTTCTTTAAAAGATAAGGCCAAATTTATCTGAACATGGGGATCGCTGCTGTAGACGCATTTGAGTCCCATACGGATAAACCGCTGATAAGCTTCGTCAGCTATGGGGGAAGAGCTACCTACTCCATAAAACCCCACTCTTTGGGTATTGATTATGGCTTCAATAGCCTTTTCCATCTCCGTGTAATTTAACATTTTTAGGGTCTCGGACACGGCCTCAATGTTAGCTTGAAGTACTTTCCTGGTAATTATCGATGGGCTATCGGTAGGTAGAATATCTCGTTGAATATACTGCATCACCGGAGGCGAGTCTTGAGCTAGAGAGATCTTTAACCCTTGGTAACCCTTATATCCTGTGGATCGACAAAATCTAACCACCGTAGCCTTAGCCACGTTGCTCTTTTTAGCAAGCTTGTCAATGGAAAGGTGAATGACTTCTAAGGGCTGCGATAATAACAGATCTGCCACTCTCCTTTCTGCAGTCGAAAGGGAAGTATAGGCCGAACGAATCTTCGCTAGACAACCATTTCCTGAAATTTCTCTGATTGGAAGTTTATTCTGAGTATGTTTCATTTTAATTTCAAGATATTCAATGGGGATTCCAGAGAAATTGGCCAAAAATAATTCTTCCTCTTTTTATTAGTATCAGCATCATCCTCTGAATGTCTTTTCGCAAGCTTATTCGCCAAATTTGGAAATAATTCCCTAATTTTCAGACAAAAAAGAAACTTCTTTCGATTTTACGATAACAGATCGAGCCCATCTGTCAAGATCCGAACTAAATCCGAAAAATTGAAAGTAAATCTATATTTTAACAGTCTTTCAGGAGAAAAAAAGAGATAATATCCACTTTGCCGTGAACGTGATTCTGAAAACTCATGATTATTTTACACTATAGGAGTTCATTTTGGTCTAAAAAATTCCTTTGAGATAATTCCCATCACATAGTGGGAATTAAATTAGAATTATTTTTCTCTTTTTCTTTGGTGTATAAACAGAACTTCTGCAGTAAGGACAGATGAACTGCTGGATTATGATCTCTATTTCTTTGTCTTTTTTTAGCAGATGCTCAAAAAATCTCTCTGGCTCTATCTTATAGGTACCGTTTTTGTATATCTTCTCAAATCCACAATGGGGACACTTTAAAGGACGGGGAAGGCTATTTTTCTGAAGACTTATCTTCCCTCTTAAGTTTTTAATCTGTTTCTCTTTCTGCTCGATGAGAGCGTTTAACTCGGCTATCTTCTCTTTTTGTTCTTCAATGACCTTATCTTTTGCATCTACTTTCCCTTTTTTGAATTTAGGTCCCCGTTTCCCCGGTTTTAGTGCTTGCTCCAGGATATCTAAAGCTTTCTGGGTCCAGGCATAAATAGAAGGTCTACTTGCCCCATGCTTTCTAGCAACCCTCTGAATCTTTTCCCCAGCTATTACCTGGCAGACTATGAGAATCTTTTCCTTGATAGATATAGACCTAGAATCTCTCATCCTCTCCTGCTCAATGTACCATAATAATCGACCAAGGAGAGTTTGTCAAGGAATAAGTGTAAAGCAATTATGAGAAGGAATTATAAAACCTAACGACAAACCGTGCATAAGGTGAGCGAACCCCTTATCTTGATCCTCAAGCAAGGGGAGCATTTGTAGGCCTCAGCCTTCAACATGACAGGAGAGATTTAACTCGAGCTATAATGGAAGGAGTGGTTTTTGCTTTGAGGCAATCGTTAGAGAAATTTAAAGAGTTAGGAATTGAGATCACCAG
>JAUVXZ010000184.1 GCA_030603345.1 Pseudomonadota bacterium | reverse complement strand
ATAGGCCTGCCCTGGCGCGACACTTCTGGAATACAGTGTGGTCGTTACAGTATTTCGTAAGTAAGCTCTTTGTACTGATGCTTTGCATGCCAGGTCTGGGCCAGGGGCATAACCAAAAAAAAGACACCCATACCCTGGACTGCTTTGAGGTTACCCTGATTTTTGACTTGCTTTCTTTTTTCTGGTAGAAGTACACTATATGTCAGAAGTCTTAGAACCTGTTGAACTCACATATCACTCATACTGATCGTTGTAGGCCATCTCAAAGGAATAGCGAAATAAGAGAAGAGGGAAATCATGGGAGAAAAACACTGCCCCATGGTTTTCCAGGTGGACCCTCATCGTACAATTTTGCTTGGGCCAAAGCCCCTCATCGGGGGAAAGGACTATAACCGGGGGATGAGACAATGATCAAGAAGATCCTAAACGTTATTTTTTTAGTTATTATCATTTGGGTCGTGGTGAGTATAGTAAAACCTTACTGGGATAAATATTGGCTTGGACAGGATGTGGAAGCTGCTGCCATATACGGAACCAAAAACAGTGTGGGGGATACCAGAACATTTTTAACCCAGAAGATGAAGGAAGCGGGGCGTGGTTTTACTGGGGAAGACTTCAGAATAACAAAAGATGAAAATAACAATGTCACCATAAGCCTAAAGTATTACGATGAAGTACGTGTTTTCGGGGTGACCTTGAAAGAGCTTGAATTTACCCTGAAGAAAACCATGTCGGAAGTCAAGGCTGCCTTTTAGGCATGAAAGAGCGCTCATAGAATTAGGTGAAGTTCTCGGCCTGACTACCCATTTTGGGTCAGCCGATCCTCTTGAGAAGGGCACAAATCTCAGGGCCAAAGAGATGTTTCTGCCAGTTTTTTATCTCGGTCATCTGTTCAAGAGCATGCGGATGATCGGGATTTTCCAGGGCCAAGGCACGGATTTGAGCATTGCTCAGGGTCAGGGCAGAATCAATGCCGAGACTGCTGGCGCGGTGTTCTCGCCATTCCCTAAGTGCCTTGATCCGCCTTGTAATCGTAAGGTCATAAGCCGGCCTGGGCTTTCGGGGATAGGTGGGCAGCGCTTCCTCGGGGAGGTTCAGCGCCTCGCGTATTCTTTCCAGAAGGGGCTGGCCCAGGGATTTAACCTGTTTGGGGCTCAGACCTCTCAGAGCCATTAGTTTACTTGGAGTCACCGGCTTTTTCTGAGCCATCTCCAAAAGAGGTAGATTCCCCACGATCTTGAAGGGTGGGAGATCCCGCCGTCTGGCCACATCGTCCCGGAATCGCAACAGTGCCTCCAAGACCGCCAGACTTCGGGAATCGAGTTTCCCCGCCCCTTTGAATTTCAGGAACAACGGACTATCCTCACGCGGCGCTGGGCGCACCTTGCTGAGAGCCTCACACTCTTCCTCCACACAGAAAAGCAACCCCTTGGTCCGCAGTTTCTTCTCAAACAGTCTGCTCAGGGTCAGAAGGTGGCAGGAATCCTGAGCGGCATAGACGCACATTGGAGGAGGCAGGGGTCTTTGGGACCAATCTCTCTTCTGATACTTCTTTTCAATAATCAGCCCGAACATGTGTCTCAATAGGCTGGCAAGACCGGACTCCTTGAACCCAAGAAACCGGGCCGCGATCTCGGTGTCGAAGAGAGAGTGTACCTCAATGCCGAAATCTCTGTACAGGGAACGGATATCGTAATCGGCTCCATGGAAAACCTTTCGTACTCGAGAGTCTGCAAAGACCGGTGTGAGGGGTGAAACATCTTTCACAGCGAGGGGATCAACCAGAATGTTCTGAGTCCGTGTGGAGATCTGTAAGAGACAGACCCTTTCCTGGTAATGAAACATGGAATCAGCTTCAAGGTCCACACCGATAGCCTCCTCTTTTTGGAGGCCTGCACCTATCCGGTAAAGGTCCAGGTATTTTTCAACCAGGATATACTGAGGCTGTGTTTGGTTCATCATCTTTAGTGGTGGTTGACAACTCCTTATCTTGCTGTAATCGCTCTGAGCAGCGTTTTGAACACGCCAGTGGCTTGCATGTTATCCCTGTTCTTTATCAGAAGGCTCGATTCGAACGGTTACACCGCTCTGAACAGTTCGAAACTGTGTCGCGTCGCCCTTTGCACGCCCGAAAATATTGACTGGACTGGCTGCACGTGGATGTTCGCCAGTGCTGGCAGGAGTTGGCCCAAAAAAGATACAGAAGGCACTACCAGGCGGCCAGTATCCCAAGTCACCTACTTCAACGTCAGCGCGGGCTCCTGGCTCTTGCTCAATTACGAGTGGGATCCCGAAATAGATTTCATCACCCCAGGTGTTGGCTGTGCCTTCGAGAGGGAGTGCCTCCCATATCTTCTGAGCCGTGAAAGTATCGTTCAATTCGGCTGACACAGAAATATCTTCCGCTGAGATAATGATTGCTTTCATGTAATTCTACCTCCTTTCCTGCCCCAATTTGTGAAAATGCTCTGTTGCAGGAGTTAGGTTGCTTAATTGGCTGTATACCATTTGCGCGCCTCTAACATAAAGTTAAACTTCCAGGAGTGCGCACTTTTTACGTCCCATGAGACGAGGGTTCCGTGAACTGCGAATCCATACCGTATATTGAAATCAGAACTACACTTATCTTTTCATTTTTCATTTGGCATGACCGGATAGAGGTAATTATGTGCACATTCTCTAACAGATATATACCATTGCCATTGGGTAAACACTCTTAACGATACTAACGGGCTATGGGATCTTCTCTCGGTATTTTCGGTACAATCCGCGGAATTGATCGTACGTCAACCCTAAGATCCGGGCCGCCTTCCTTTGATTGAATTTTGTTTCTTCTAGTGCCTTCTTCAACAGCAGTATCTCCAGTTCACGAACAGCCTCTCTGATGGGTTTGTTCATAAGGTCATCTACGGAAGAGGTATCGGTTTCAGCCAAGAAACCTGCTTCGTCTGGGAGGCCATGTTCTTCACGAGGGGAACGGAATGGATCGAATACGATCTCTCTGACCAACGGGGAGTCCGAGCGATACACTGCACGCTCAACCACATTTTTGAGTTCGCGTACGTTCCCGGGCCAGGCATAGATTTCGAGCGCTGAAATGCTTTCGTCGCTGAATTGGGGTATTTCTTTCCGACCTAATTCAAAAGCCATCCGTGCCGCAAAGTGGTTTGCCAGCAAGAGAATGTCCTCTTTTCGTTCCCTGAGGGGTGGCAGAAAGAGCACCTCAAAAGAAAGTCTATCCAGCAAATCCTGTTTGAATCGGCCTTCAGTTGTGAGTACCACCAAGTCAGCATTGGTGGCTGCGATGATCCGCACATCCACCTCTACGCTCTCTGAGCTGCCAACCCGTTCGAATGTACCATATTCCACCACCCGCAATATCTTTTCCTGGACCTCTACCGGGATGGTGCCTATTTCATCAAGGAAAAGGGTTCCTCCACTCGCTGCCTCAAATCTCCCGGTACGCCGCTGTTCAGCTCCGGTAAATGCTCCTTTTTCATAGCCAAATAATTCTGATTCCATAAGCGAGGGGGTGAGGGCTGAACAATTGAGCGCAACCAGTGGGCCCTTCCATCGGGTTGAAAGAAAGTGCAATCTGGACGCAGCAAGTTCTTTTCCCGTGCCCCGTTCACCAATAAGAAGGACAGGGCGATTGACCCGTGCAACCCGGGAAAGGCGCTCCTGAAACTCAAGAAATACCTCTGAGTGCCCCAGCGCCTCGCCCATCCCCACAGCGGATTCTGGTTGGCCTTTTTCTCTTCTGGGAGATGTTTGTTCTCTCATGGTACAAATCACAGCTTATTGGCATAAATTGCTAATTAATAGCGAAGAATACCAAAATGCATACAGGGCTGTCAAGCGCGAAACCCCTTGAAAGCCTTGCACTATTACCCAAAGAGAAGCATTGGCATAATTTCTGCTTATTATTGGAGTAAAATTCAAAAAATGGAGGTCAGATTATGGGTATTTTTTCACGATTTCGTGATATTATTAATTCGAATATCAGTGCAATGCTGGATAAGGCGGAAGATCCGGAGAAGTTGATCAAACTAATGATCCGTGAAATGGAAGACACGTTGGTTGAAATTAAGGCGTCGTGCGCCGGGGTGATGGCGAACAGCAAAAAGGCTCAGCGACAGATGGAAGAAGTCCGGTCTCGCGGGAAGTATTGGGAAGAGAGGGCAACGCTTGCAGTAACCAAGAGCCGGGATGATCTCGCACGGGAAGCGCTTCTGGAAAAACGCAGATACGCGGACAGGGCAGAGGCTCTTTTGCAAGAGTCGATAAAACTCGATGCTCTGGTTGAACAGTATCAAGATGACATCCGGCAACTCGAAGAAAAACTTGAGTCGGCCCGTGAAAAACAGCGTATACTCGTGCAACGCCACATCCGTGCAAACGGAAAGAAACGGGCCCAGGAAGAAATCCGTCGCTTTGATAGTTCTGAAGCCATAATCAAGTTCGAAAACTTTGAAAACCGCATTGAGCGGATGGAGGCCGAGGCTGATCTCGTGAATTTCGGAAGAAAACCGGCGCAGGAAGCGGAGTGGGAAGGCCTGTTAGTGGACGAGGAAATTGAAAAGGAATTAGAGAGCCTGAAATCTTCTCTTGCAAAAGAGGATGAGAGTGCTTCTAATGGGTAGCTGCTTGCACTGCCAAGCTTACATATCACCGGAAGCAACCCGTTGTGCTGTTGAAAAAGCGATTTTTTGTGTTCTACCAGAGATATCAATATTCCATAAATAAAGGATTGATTCTATCATGCATGGAGCTCTGATTGTAGCTATCGTTTTTGGGAATACCGTATTGGCACTCGCCATCATCGGAAGTACCATCCTCATGGCCATTAAGATTCTCAAGGGAGGATTCTCTCGCAAAAGCCAACACTCTCAGGCCGAGGAGGCCAGGATGATTCAAGAGATATATCATGGGCTATCGAGAATGGAAGAACGAGTTGAGTCACTGGAAACTATTATTCTGGATCGTGAAGGAAAGGACCATTAGATTATGAGACGATTTGAAAATATTCTGCGGGGTGGACTCTATCGTTCCCGGAACGGAATCATATTAGGTGTGTGTAGAGGCATGGCTGAGCATTTTGATTTTTCCGTATTTTGGATGCGGGCCATTGTGGTCATTTTGTTGTTTGTCACCGGATTCTGGCCGATTGTGGCATTATACTTTATTGCGGCTCTCCTAATGAAACCTGAGCCGGTCATACCGATACAAACGGAGGAAGAGCAGGAGTTCTATGACAGTTATCTGCATTCGCAAAAAGGTGCGTCCGACCGTTTGAAACGAAGATATGATAACCTGGAGCGTCGTATTCAGCGCATGGAGGACCATGTAACTACACGAGAATTTGATTGGGAGAATAGGCTGAATACATAGGCTTACATTCCCCATCCGAAGTGTGAATGTATAAACCGGAAACTACTTGATGATCGAAGAAATCCTCCCCAATCTATACAAAATAGAAATTCCAGCTCTCCACGCAGGAATACCGTCGAATTAGGCATATTGCCCAGGACGGAATTACACTTCATTCCCCTGATCGTAACATCCCAAGGTGTACCCTCTGTTCAAGGGACCGGTGTATAAGGTTTTGTTACCGCTCAAAAGTGTTGGCATGAATAATATCAAGCGACCATCCAGGTTCTGGGGAGGTCATGGTGGCTTTTGAAAGGCCTGCCCGCCACCTGCCCGCTCGTGCCTTGCAATGGCAGGCGGGGTTCACTAACCCCGAACCTTGAACCTCTGAACCCTGAACGGTTAGCAAATATTTAGGAATCCTTCAGATACATAGAATTCTGCTTTGCCAAAAAAGAAGACCCGTTAGACAATATCCTTGAAATAACCACAAACATCTGCGTAGGTATCCGGGGCCGCGACCAGGAGATGATCGTCTACCCTTTGCCCATCCAGGTAATCGTCCAATGAAAACTCGCTCCCATCTAGCTTGTACATCTTTCCTCCTGCCGCTTCGAGAATGACGCGAGCCGCAGCGAGATCCCGATAGGTTTCGTTGGAAATAACGGCGGCCTCGGCCCGACCGGCGGCAACGTAGCAAATATGGGCAGTAGTGCTTCCGAAATCGCGGATTTTCCCGGGAAAGGTGGAGTCGAAATGGTGGTGAAATCGTGAGTAGGTGAGGAGGAGGCTCTCATCATTAATTTCCTCTTGCACAGAAACGCGGATCTGCTTTTTTCCCCAGAAGGCCTTGTGTCCTACCTGCGCGTGAAAAAGATCTCCGGTTGCAGGCATGTAGAACACGCCTAAAATGGGCCAGAAGTTCTCAAGGAGCGCCAGGGAGGTTCCCCAGATGGGGATTCCTGCCTGAAAATTGGCAACCCCATCCAATGCGTCATAGATCCAGAGATATCGCTTCTCCTCGTGAGAATAGTCCTTGTTCCCTTGGCTGTTTTCGAACACTTGGTGCTCAGGAAAATGAGTGTGGAGTTCACCCTGAAAAAAGTTCACGAGATAGAGCTCCGCTTCTGTGACCAACTCCTCATCGAATTTGATCTTGGAACTACCTTTACCGTAATAGGATAGCGCTTCCTCGCCTGAACGACGGATCACTTCCATAGCGAAGCCATTTAAATCCTCAATCCCACCACTTTTTGATGCCTCCATTGTCCCTCCTTTCTTAAAGTGTACGCTTCTGATTTCTGGGCGTTGCAGAACCAGTTTTTAAAGCTATGGTCTTGCCATCATAGCACCGCAGCAGATTCGTATTATCGGGGATGCGCCTCCGGAGTCCTTGGCTGTGCATTGCGAACTTCGCCCCACACTTGAAGCTGGAGCGTTGCAGGCCTGTTTCATAAGGATTATTGCATTCGACTAGGGTTTACCCCGTGGAATGTGTGCCAAATATTCCACCAGGAGATGGGAACATTTCTTGACGTGAATGGATCTCTTCTATGAGGGTGAGCTGATTCCACCTGGGACCGACTCCAGTAGAATTCGTTCAATTAGAATTCAGTTACTATTGACAGCATCAAATAGTCTGCAATATCGGCAGGGGCATGAGGTCTTTTCTGCCGTGACTGGTTGAGTAAAGTCTACGGCATCAAATATGAAATATCAAGAAATAATGTTATTTTGCAGGAATCTTAATCTTGATAGGTATCTATTCTAGGCTCACCAGATATCGATTATAGT
>JAUVXZ010000200.1 GCA_030603345.1 Pseudomonadota bacterium | reverse complement strand
ATATGTCCAGGACCAAAATCTCGAAACAAGCGTTGCAGCAAGGTTTCCAAAGCCGCAGTAGATGGCTACTGCAAAATCTGGGTTAAAGGTGCTCCCACAGATATGGGGACAGGGAATGAACGATGGTACCTTGAACATACTCATTGGTGGTGAAGCAGGGCAGGGGTTGGTCACCGTCGGACAACTGCTTGCCAAGAGCCTTGTTCGCAGCGGCTACTCCATTGTGGTGACACAGAGCTACCAGTCTCGTATTCGGGGTGGGCATAACACCTTTGCTATTCGGATCGGAGTAAGTGAAGTCACTGCACCTACGGAGTCGGTGGACCTTCTGATTGCCTTTGACAGGGACACCGTCACTCTGCACCGCAAGGATCTCTCCTCCAGAGGGCTCGTCCTCCTTGATGAAGCCTTAGGCATTGATGGTGATTCCTTTCTGAAAGTTCCTTTCAAAGATTTAGCTCAAGACCGGTTCCTCAATATCGTTGCCCTCGGCGTGGTCTGCTCCCTTCTCGGCCTCAACCAAGGGTTAGTTGCGGATGCGGTGGATGATCTTTTTGGCAAGAAGGATGAAACCCTCGCCACAGAAAACCGCCGAGTGCTTGCTGTGGCCTCAGGTTGGGAAGGAACACGGGCAATATCCAGTCACAAACTCCCAGCTGTCACCAATCCTGCTCAGCGTTTGATGATGAATGGAAACGAGGCTATTGCCCTCGGAGCCCTTTCGGCAGGTGTGCGATTCTATTCCTTTTATCCCATGAGTCCATCCACCTCCATTGGTCTGAACCTGGCAGCGCAAGCCAGGAAGATGGGTTTGGTGGTTGAACAGGCAGAAGATGAGATTGCCGCTATTAATATGGCTATAGGCGCCTCATTTGCTGGTGCACCGAGCATGGTGGCTACCTCCGGGGGCGGGTTTGCCCTCATGGTGGAAGGCGTCAGTCTGGCAGCCATGACCGAAACTCCTCTGGTGGTTGTGGTGGCCCAACGACCAGGACCGGCTACAGGGCTTCCAACGCGAACCGCCCAGGCAGACCTGGAGTTCATTCTGCATTCCGGCCACGGCGAGTTTCCTCGTACCGTTTTTACTCCTGGAACAGTGGAGGAGTGCTTTCACCTGACCCGCAGGGCCTTTGAGTTGGCAGAGCGATATCAGGGACCCATGTTTGTCCTGACCGATCAGTTTTTTGCCGATTCCTATCGTGCTGTGATGCCCTTTGAGCTAAAGAATCTGGCCCCAGTCAAGGTCGCTCCAGAGGGGATCGCATCGTCACCATACCTGCGATACGCGAGAACCGAAAGCGGCGTTTCACCTCGGCTGGTTCCCGGGATGAGTGAGCATCTTGTGGTGGCTGACAGCGATGAACATACGGAGGACGGTCACCTTACCGAAGATCTTTTCGTAAGCCGGCAAATGGTGGAAAAGCGGCTCAAGAAGGGAGAAGGGATCCGCACCGAGGTCATTTCGCCCACTATGGAGGGAGAAGCAAACCCCGATCTTCTGCTCGTTTCCTGGGGGTCGAACAAGGGAGCAGTGCAGGAGGTGGCCTTCCGCATGAACACTGGCGGAGAAAAGGTCGCCACACTTCATTTCTCTCAGGTGTGGCCCTTGGTGCCGGAGCATTTCATAGATCACTTTGAGTCAGCGCGGGAGGTGGCGTGCATAGAGGGCAATGCCGTTGGGCAGCTGGCACGATTGATTCGGAGAGAGACTGGATTTCACATCAAGAAGAAGGTGCTTCGATATGATGGGCTGCCAATGACGCCGGATTCAATTCTGAGGGAATTGAATCGGTGACGAGAACAAAAAGAGGGAGATACCATGGTCAGGATTGAAGATTTCGGAAACTATGAAACAGCCTGGTGTCCGGGATGCGGAAACTTCTCTATTCTCAAAGCGGTAAAACAGGCATTAGTGGACAGCCAACTGAAACCCCATGAGTTACTGTTTATCTCTGGGATCGGCCAGGCCGCCAAGGCACCGCACTACCTGAATGCAAATGTTTTCAATGGGCTCCACGGCCGGTCGCTTCCTGTGGCAACCGGTGCGAAGCTTGCGAATCCGGATTTGACTGTCATCGTTGAAAGCGGTGACGGGTGTAACTACGGGGAGGGCGGCAACCATTTGCTGGCGGCCATGCGTCGCAACATCGACATAACCCTTGTCGTCCACAACAATCAGGTGTACGGTCTGACCAAGGGCCAGGCCAGCCCAACCACTGCCGAAGGTTTTGTGACTAAGGCGCAACCAGAAGGTGTTCCGTCAGCGCCATTCAACCCCATCGAAGTGGCTGTGGCAATGCGGGCCGGTTTCGTGGCCCGCGGTTTTTCTGGCATGATAGAGCATCTATCCGAGTTAATTCGGCACGGCATAGCCCATCGAGGCTTTGCCCTGATTGATGTGTTACAGCCCTGTGTCTCATTCAATAAGGTCAACACCTTTGCCTGGTACCAGCAGCGATGTGACACCCTGCCCCCAGAATATGATCCAACAGATTGGGAGGCAGCGATAAAGGTTGCTTCTGAGTGGGGAGACAGGATCCCTATCGGCATCATTTACCGGAATGACCGGCTGCCTTTTGAAGACCACTTCTCTGTTTTACATCAGGGACCGTTGGTGGGGCGGGACACCGACCAGGCAATGCTTAAAAAAATCATGCAAGGATATGGGTAAGGCCGAAGATGGAGTAAAAACAAGGGAGTGTGTCATGCGGATCAGTGTACTTGTCCTGTTGATGATATTTCTCTTTTCGGCGGCGGTGATTATGGCGTTTTCGCCGAGGGCCGATACCACCTGACTAAGTCGGTGCAGGAGCTATACGACTGGTTACAGTTGAGGCTGAAGGAAAAGGAGTAGCTATCTGTTCGTTTTGACTATCTTCTGGAAACATCATATTCGCACGGCACCTACCTTAAAGCTGCACTTTTTGATGGCAAAGGGTGCCATAAATCATATCAAGGAGGTTAGCTATGGAGAAACAGGCAATAGTTGACATGTTAAACAAGGATATTGCTGATGAGCATGCAGCCATTATACGCTATCTCGTCCATGGTTATATGGAAGGGGAAGACACACCCTTGGGGTCGAGCCTCATTTCCATCACCAGGGAAGAGATGTGGCATATGCACTGGTTGGGGATGATCATAGCCGGATTAGGAGGGGAGCCAAACTTGAAGCCTGCTCCCTATCCCCATGATCCCACCAGTCGGGCTACAATGCTCAAATCTTACGTTGAATACGAGGAGAAATTGATCCCTCACTACAACGGAGAAGCTGACGAGGTAGATGATCCCCACATCAGGCGGGTTTTACAACGAGAGGCCTGGGAATCCGCTATCCATGCCAGGAAATTTCAACGAAAGCTGGATAAACTGAGCGCTGAAGAGGCAGCCGGTTTGCCAGGCGCGGAGAGCCAGCTGCCCAAGGAGCTGCTTGATAAGCTACAAGAAGAGGTGACCAGTAAGTATACCGAGATGCTGCAACATGTTCGCGCTTCATGGGTCTTTCAGAAAGACGGAATTATGGGATGGAATATTATGGATCAGGCAATGGAGAAGATGAAACAACTTGCCCACTTTACCGAACCCATTGCCGAAGATGGTCTACCGCCTAAATTTAAACCTGGACAGATAGACAAAAGTCAGGCTATCGGGATGGCCTTGAAAAAGGCATTGGAAGATGTTCATGATGCTCGGGAGCGCCATGTGAAGTTGAGTGAAGACACCGAAGTAAAGAAGCACTCAGGACTTGTTATCAACCTGGATCTCACTATCCAACAAGAGGAATACCAGGAGTCAGAGATCCAAGAATGGGGGAAGGATAAATAGACTTGACCGCCGATGTTCTTATTGTCCCTGGGTTGAACAAAAAGGCAGCCCCACTTTAATTTGAATCTATAATGCTCGAAGGAGATCCGACGGAAAGAATTATCAATTATGCTAGGGAGGATGATTTGATATGGTTGTTATAGGCAGTCGCGGCCTAGGCTTCTTGCCTCAGAAATTTACATTATTAAGATGTGACGCAATCAAATCAACACGGAGATGGCGTGTTGCCCAAAGCCGCTACCTTACAAGGTACTAACTTAACGGAAACAAAAAGAGGAGGGAGACTATGAAAGTAGGGGAGATTATGAGTACCAATGTGGTCACCGTCACTGAGGACACCTTGGTTGACGATGCCAAAAAGATCATGGATGCCCATAGGATCAGAAGGCTGCCTGTGATGAAAAAGGATAAGCTGGTGGGCCTGGTCACCAAACATATGCTCCTGGAGGCAGCACCTTCGCCAGCTACCTCTCTGAATATATGGGAGTTGCACTATTTGCTGTCTAAGATGACTGTCAATAAGATCATGGTGAAGAATCCCTTTACTATCTTTCCAGATATGCCGGTTGAAGAGGCCCTCCAGTTGGGCCAAGAAAAGGGTTATGGTGGCTTTCCGGTAGTGGAAGACGGGAGACTTGTGGGTGTGGTGACCGAGTCGGATATTGTGAGGATGATGACAAGGGTCCTGGGGGTGAAGGAGAAGGGCAAGAGGATAGATATAAGGGCATCCAACAAGTTTGGTAACATGAAGAAGATCATGGACGTCCTCGATAAGAGCAAGACCGTCTTGCTGAGCATGATGACACTGCCACCTGAGGAATGGGGAAAGGAGTGGTTGGTAGTGTTACGGTTACAGGGCGACGATGTTAAAGCAATAGCCAATCAGCTAGAGTCCGCAGGTTTCAATGTAACCTATGTAGGTTAGTCTTTTTTCTGGATGTCAGAGCTTTTGAATGCGATAGTTATCAGGGTACATATATATAGAGGGCAGTATGAATAATGCAGGTGGTATGAATGAGAATTCAAGGAAAATCTGGAGGGTCCTGAAAACTGAGCCGGAAAACTATGACACTACCTCGTTATATCTAGAGGGGAATGATGAAAGGTTCAAGAAAAGAAGGGCGGGCCAGTGGGTTTCTATCAGGATTTTGCGTGACGACGGCTGGAGCGAACCACACCAGTTCACAATATCGTGTGCCCCGGAAGATGAGATCTTGCGCCTCACTATCAAAAAGGCAGGTGAGTTTACCTCTTCTATACCGGAGTTAAAGCGCGGTACAGAGGTAAAATGCGAAGGCCCCTTTGGGGTCTTTTGTAAGGATATAGACACAAGGGAGGAAATCACGATGATCGCCGGGGGCGTTGGAATAACCCCATTTCTGAGCGTGCTGCGTCATTTTCGAAATATTGGTGCTACAAATCGAGTGACGCTTTTTTGGACCAATAAGACAATCGACGACGTCTTTGCCGCTGATGAGCTGAAGGAGATCACCAAGGAGTTGAAATTGAGAGTTGTACACACATTAAGTCGCGAAAAGGGGGCGGATAAATACATTCAGCGGGATTTGCCCGAGGTTCTCTATGTGCCAGGGTATGCGACGAGGCAAGTGCTTCAAAAACATGTCGATTTCCCACGCACCTCATTTTACTTATGCGGACCACCAAAGATGCAGGATTTTGTACTGGGTGAACTAGAGACATGCGGAGTTGATCCAGAATCAGTGGAAAAGGAGAATTTCGGCTATCAGAGTGTTAAGTAGTATGTATTAATTAAGAATTAACCCAGAATTGGTTTAGCCGAAATGGTTAAGATCTTTCATATGGAAGAAGGAGGCAAATCGTGCTTCATACAGCAAGTGCTCAACAGATTAGGGATGGGCTCGTTACCGGTGTGGACTTTGAGAGAACAATCTAGAGGTTACCTCAGTCAGCAGAGTGGAAAGGGCGTCGATGAATTTAAGGTACCACAGAGGCGAGTTTAACAAGCGGGTCTAATTCCGGCGAAAACCATAAGAGCTTGAGAGTGCCCTGAAGCGCACGTTGCTCAAGGAACGATTTCAAATGAGGTCTTCTCATGCTTCAAAAGAGAGGAGGATAGCGATGGAAAAGCCGGTCAAGATGTTTACCTTGAGCACCTGCAGTCATTGCAAGGCCACCAAAAGATTTTTGGACGATTGCAAGGTGGAGTACGACTTTACTGATGTGGATCTACTCGAAGGAGAGGAAAGGAAGGCTATACTCGAAGACGTGAGAAAATTGAATCCAGAGTGCTCCTTTCCTACCATTATCATTGGAGACAAGGTGATCGTTGGATTTCAAGAAGATCAGATAAGGGAGGCCCTTGAATTATGAATGAGGTTGAAAAGCTCTATAATATGTTAAAGAAGGTTCAAGAACCGAAAGGTTTTTACTTTAATAAGGATAGAGAGAGGGTCTTCGAGCTTCTCGGGGCCCTGTTGGTAAATAAAGAGCGTTATGGCTACATGTCCTGTCCATGCAGGCTGGCATCGGGGGAACGTGAAAAGGACAGAGACATCGTATGCCCCTGCACTTACCGGACCCCTGACGTGGAAGAGTACGGCAGCTGCTATTGCAACCTGTACGTTTCAAGGGCTTGGAACGAGGAGAAAATCCCTCATGTCTATGTCCCTGAGAGGAGGCCGCCGGAGAAGCTTTTCCCGTGACACCCCTATGTTTTGACCCTGGGTCGCCTCAGGGAGGCAAGGGCATAAACAGAGGAAGTCTTTTCAGGTGAAAAAGGAGACGATATGAAGAATTTTGAG
>JAUVXZ010000208.1 GCA_030603345.1 Pseudomonadota bacterium | reverse complement strand
GGGCAAATGGGAAATCCTTTTCTTGGTTTCCTTTATTTCTTTGTCCTGAGTATTGGCCTGGGCCTTCCCCTTGCGATTTTGGCCGTTTTTTCAGGAGCGCTAGCCAGGTTACCAAAGTCAGGGGATTGGATGCTATGGATTAGAAAGCTTATGGGCTGGGTCTTGATGGGCATGGCAGCCTTTATGATCGGCTTCGTAGTATCGCACAACCTTTTTAAACCTGCTCTCTTGGCAGGAGTAGCAATAGCAGCAGGTATCCATCTCGGCTGGCTTGATAAAACAGGAAAAAAAGTCAGAGTTTTCTCATATGCCAAAAGAATAGTGGGCGTCGCCATAGTATGCGGCGGGATCATTTACCTGCTCCTTGGAATCCGTCCTGTGGGGAAAATTGCATGGATGCCGTATGATGAAGCTATCCTTGCAAAGGCCTGTGAAGAAAAAAGGCCGGTGGTGATAGATTTCTATGCTGACTGGTGTGCGCCTTGTCGGATAATGGATAAGCAGGTATTTACGGACCCCGAAGTGATAAAACGCGCGCGTGAGGTGACAACCATGCGTGCGGATCTGACAAAATGGCAACCATCTCACGATAAGCTGCTGAGAAAGTATCAGATCCGAGGCATTCCAACAGTAGTTTTCATAAATGAGGGGTGCCTGGAAGAAAGAGACCTGAGGATTGAACACCTCGTGGGTAAGTCAGAGTTTCTTGATAGATTGCGAAGGTTACAAAAAAAATTGTGACCTTGTCCAGCATTACACTAAAACGTTATGAGCTCTTTTTGCCTGTGGAACTTGGTAGACCTCTTTCCTTGAGGACCATGACCTTTCAAAGGCCGCTACAATCTCGGGGTCGAATTGGGTGCTCGTATTCCTCCTTATCTCTTCAAAGGCCACCGGGCTAGTACCCTGCAATCGCTTAAGAGTGTTTGCATGGGTAACAGATAGAGTACTCATTTAAGCTCACCGGAGCTCATGGCGGGCAGCCTAGGCCTCCGGTTTATGCAACAGATTCAACCTATGGTAGATGTTCTTCAAGGCTATCAGTTCCTCGTGGGTACCTTGTTCGACGATCTGACCACGGTGCATTACCAGAATCCTATCCGCCATCTGAATAGTCGAAGGCCGGTGGGCAACGATGAGTGTGGTCTGCCTTTTTGACAGCCTGAAAATAGAGTCTTGGATCAGCCGTTCTGTCTCCGGATCCACGCTGGAGGTGGCCTCGTCCAGAACCAGAAGCGTAGGATCATATGCCAATGCCCGGCTCAGTGCTAAAAGCTGACGTTCCCCGGCAGAAAGGGTTACGCCTTCCTCTTTCACCTCATGGCTAAAACCCCCTGGTAACCGATTAATGAACTGATGGGCGTTTACCTGTCTGGATACCTCCTCCAGTTTTTCTCTGCTGGTCTTTTCATCACCCAAACATATGTTTTCTGCAATAGTCCCTGCAAAGATAAACACATCCTGCATAACCAGGCCTATTCTGGAACGGAGCTCGCTTATTCTCCATTCCCTGATATCAAGCCCGTCAAAGAGGATATCTCCCTTTTCAAGTTCATAAAATCTCTCCAAAAGACTGATCGTTGTTGTTTTTCCTGAACCCGTATAGCCAACGAGGGCCACGATCTGCCCTGGCTTGATTTCAAAAGAAACGCCCTTAAGGACTGGGAAGCCCTCATTATAGGAAAAAGAGACATTTTTGAATTCCACGTGACCCTCGCTTCTCACCGGTCGTTTGGGTATTGCTGGCTCCTGAATTACCTCTTTTTGATCCATAAGCCCAAATATCCGTTCCATGCTCGCCATTGCAGACTGCATTATGTTGTATTTTTCTGAGATATCCCGTATCGGTTTGAAAAACATCTGGATGTAACCGATAAAGGCTACGAGAGAGCCCAAACTAAGCTGTTCCCCTATAACCTTTCCCCCGCCATACCAAATCAAAAGACCGATACCCACCGAGGAAAGAACCTCCATGGAGGGCATGAACACAGCAAAGATCCTAATCTGCCTCAGGCTGGCAAGGTAGTTCTTATGGTTGAGCTCTTCAAACCTCTTAAGCTGGGATCTTTCCTGGACAAAAAGCTGAATAATCCGTATACCTGAAAGCCTCTCCTGCAAAAATGCATTGATCGCAGCAATGTGTTGTCTTATCTCCCGGAATACCTCTCGTGCCCGTGTGCTAAAGAACAGTGTTAGTGCAAACACCACAGGAAGGAGCATAAAGGAGATGAGTGCCAGACGCCAATTCAGGTACACCAAGACCACAATAATACCGCTCAGCAGAAAGACATCCTTGAAGATAGTGATGAGCACTGATTTGAACATCTCGTTTAGATTTTCGATGTCATTAGTCACCCGGGTAACCAGTCTCCCCACTGGATTACGGTCAAAAAACTGAATGGCCTGTCCCTGAATCCGGCCAAAAAGCTCCATCCTGATATCCTGCATCATATGCTGTCCGGATTTCTCCAGAAGGTAAAACTCCCAATAGTTCAAGACGAGCGAGCCTCCAATCAAAACAAGCAAGAATAGCCCCACCAGCAGTAAACCCTTAAGGTCTCTGTGTCTCAATGTTGCTATTTGATCAGGAGAGAAACCCTTGAGTGCTTCACCGGATATATACACAGAGGAACCTTCTCCTCTTATGAGCACTTCGGGATTCAATACCCCGTTCTTGTTTACTGCCTCAGCAGAAACCCTATAAAAGCCTTCCTTAGAGATGATCCCCCTGTCGTAGTAACGTCTGAGATCTCCGGGATCGATCTGTTTGATATGAGCATTGGAGATAAAACCCAACCCCGTTTCTTCTGTAGCCATAACCAAATGGCCGTATCGGTCGGAGAACTCAGTCGCTAAATTCTGGTTTTCCTGCTGGTTAACGGGGTACCAGAGCGACAGTATGTATCTGTCTATAGCAATCTTGGGAAGGTAGGGAATAGCCAGATAGAAGAGGGTAATCAAAATCGTTAAGGCCAGTGCAAGCAAGATGGGTTTCCTATAGGGACGTGAATAGGGAATGAGTCTCCTTAACAGTCTAATATTGTAGGGTTTGCCAAGGTGACCCTCTTCCATATGTCCATAATCAAACTGCATGGCTATCTACCGCCTTCCAATTCCTCCCGCAATTGCTGTCTTTCATAGAGCCGGGTATACTCCCGGCGTGCGGCAAAAAGGGTTGCATGGTCACCCAATTCTACGAGCCTGCCAGCCTTGAGCACAAAGATGATATCCGTCCTTCTAATGGTTGAAAGTCTGTGAGAGACAATAATATTCGTTTTTCCGCGCCTTATCTCCAGCACACTGTTGAGTATTGCAGCCTCAGTCCCGGTATCTACTTGAGAGAGCGCGTCATCCAAGATGAGGATGGGAGGATTTGAAATAAGGGCTCGTGCTATAGTCAGCCTCTGTCTCTGTCCTCCCGATAGCATTATTCCTTTTTCTCCGACAAGGGAGTGGGTGCCCTGGGGAAACGAATCAATTTCACCTGCCAACTGAGATGCCTCAAGGGCAATTTCTATAGAATCCTCACTGATTCCCTGCCTACCAAAGACTATATTGTTTCGGATGGTATCGGAAAAGATGTGGGTCTCTTGGGTAACAAACCCTATGGACCCCCTTACATTTGTTAGGTCTATATCGTGGAGGGGAATTCCATCAATGTGTATCATGCCTCGTTCAGTTTCCACCAACCGTGGTATTGTCTGAAGGAGCGTGCTCTTGCCGGATCCTACTCCCCCGACGATTGCAACGGTCTGTCCGGGCTCTATGGTGAAGGTTATGTCTCTTAGGGCAGGATCCTCTTTCTGTGGATAACAGTATGTTAAACCGTTTACCGCGATTTTCCCCCTAATAGGCCCCTTATATGGATTGGCTATTTGATTGGTGATTTCAGGAACCTCATCCAATATCCCGTTTATCCTCCTCATGGAGGCAGAACCTCTCTGGATCAAGTTGGTAACCCAACCAAGTGCCATCAGGGGCCAGGTAAGAAGATTAAGGTAGCTAATAAAGGCTACAAAATCACCAGTGGTAATATTCCCAAGAATCGTCAGTCTTCCTCCAATCCAGATTACAATGGCCAGTCCGAGATTGGTGAATAATGTCATCACGGGAAAAAAGAGGGCAAGGCTTCTGGCCAACTCCAGATTATTTCTGACGTATGTTTCCCCTGTTTCCTTTACTCTCCCATGCCCCCACGACTGACGATTATAGGCCTTGGTGATCCTAATTCCTGCGAGGGCCTCCCTGACTGACTCTGTCACCTCAGAAAAGGTCTGTTGTACCTGCCTGAATCCTTTCCCCATCCGGCGCGTAATAATGAGGGTAAAATAGACGATAAAAGGTGTGGGGATGAGTGAGATGAGGGTTAATTCTACGTTTATGTATAACATAAATCCAATAGTCGCCAGACCGAGTACAATTCCGTCGGTCAGGGCAACCAATCCGATACCGGTAGCCATTCTCACCGCATCGATATCGTTTACGGCTCGTGCCATTAAATCCCCTGTCTTAACCCTCCAGTAAAACGAGAGGGACAAGGTCTGCAGATGCTTATATATTCTATTTCTGAGGGCCTGTTCCACCTTCCTGGCGTGACCAAATACGAGGTACCGCCAAATGTATCTGAAAATTGCCATGGTGAGGGCAATTCCCACTATGATCAGGGCATACGTTAGCAAAAGCCTCACGCTTGCCTGACCCATGGTGAGGGCATCTATTGATTTTTTGATGATCCGGGGAATGAACAACTGGAGGGCATCTACCAGCAAGAGGCTGGAGAGTCCAAGAGCGAGGGCTATCCGGTTTTCAATAAAATAGATTTTAAGAGGTTTAAAATCTCTGAGCATGCTATCCTGCTCCGTATCAAAATGAGTGGGAAAAACCAGAAAATTTTAGCCAAATAAAAAGACAGTGGGGATTTTCAATCGGTTTTTCCTTTATCCCCTATGGATCAACATAATACTTCTATAAGCTTTAGGAATAAAGCTCAAGCGTTCAATCTTGGCTCTTAAATAAAAGAGGAAGTAAAGGGATTGGGGTAGATTTCAAAGAAAGGAAGGGGCGATAATCTCTGAATGATTATCTGGATGGAAAACCTTAAGAGAACATGGCTGCAGGGAATTACTGCTAACCTCTTTTTGAGACTGGGAGCAGTGCGTTTCCATAATGCCTATCTCTGACTGAACAACAACAATCTACACCTCGAGAACATTCCAGGGCACGCCGTGGGTCAGTATTCTTCCCCTGCTTTAGGGTTTAATACCATAGGGATGTTTTTAAGTATCAGGGCGTTTACCGCTTGTATCGTCCCATTAGTTGCCCCTCGGCCAAAATATGACCTTCCATCTCCTTGAGTAGCTGTGCTTTCGTGATTCCAGCTTCTGAAGGAATCTCTGCATCCAAGGCATAGAGTTTAAAATAGTATCGATGGGTTCCACCAGGTGGACAGGGACCTCCATAGCTCAATTTTCGAAAATCATTGGTTCCATGTTTCGCGCCATTATCAAGGGTCTCTTTGGGCGGAACACTGGCAGGCAAGTCTTTTGTGCTCGGTGGTATATTAAAGAGCACCCAATGGACCCAAGTTCCCACGGGCGCGTCAGGGTCATCGCAGATAAGCGCGAGGCTCTTGGTCCCCTCGGGGACGCCTGTCCATGCCAAAGGGGGTGAGATATCTTCTCCATCACAGGTATATTGCCTTGGAATCATGCCACCTTCAGTGAAGGAAGTGCTTGTAATTGTGATTGCCATCTTTTTACCTCCTTTCATTTTGGAATGAACTTCATTGCTGCCGTGAGAAAGGCAGAGAAAAATGAATGAGATCAGCACACAGAAAATTCTTTTATACATTGTTAAACTCCTCAATCATTTCATAGGAGTAAATTACCTCGACATCTAAAGGATTTCAAGCCCCAAAGTGAGCGTTCCAGGGTAATGTGAGTCCAGGGTATGGGTATCTTTTTTTGTTCTTAAGCAACCTAACTGATTTAACCTATCAAACCAATTGAACAATCTTGTTTTTTCTTTATCTTGCTGATGGCTGTTTGCTGAACGCTTACTTGTTCACCTCTTGTATCCGACGGGCATAATAAGAAGGGGCTCATGTGTTCTTTTAATCCCCATAACCTGGACTACCTTCTCATCCTCAAAGGCTCCGACGATTCCTGCTTCCAGTCCCATGCCCTGACACTCAAGAAAGATAT
>JAUVXZ010000197.1 GCA_030603345.1 Pseudomonadota bacterium | reverse complement strand
GGGCAACAGCCCGCCAACACTTGACAGCGTGTCGGACTGGTTTCCTTGATTGGGGTTTCGGGGATTCCTTATCCTTTTAATCGCCTCAAAGAATATGAGATCACTGGCATCAATATGCCCGGCGTGCCCAAGGGTGAAGGGCTCATGCCTTTCTTCTCCGACGCTTAAAGAGTTTCAGCAACTCAAAGGCTGCCAAGAATACCCCTGTTGCAAGGTAAACGTACAACCAATCCTCGATGCTCAATGAGGCAAATGCCAGAAAATCGCTTATGTAGGGGCCGTATATGGCCACAAACACCAGTCCTATAGATAGCAAGATAGATCCGAGCAGTATTTTGTTCGTCCAGAAGTTTCGATTGAAAATCGAGGTATGCTCATACCTTCGTGACATGATATTGGCAAACTGACAGTAAGCTATTGTAACAAAGCTTATCGTTGTTGCCTTCGCGTAAAGGATGGTATCGGCCTTATCGACCGTGAGCACAACACCATGTCTAAACATGAAAAAGGCAAAATTCGTAAAGGCCAATGCACCCATCAACAGCCCAAAAAAGGCAACCTCGGCAGAGGTGATTTTGTTGAGTATGTGTTCTTTTTGACTGCGCGGCGGGGAGGTCATGAGCTCCTTTGACGGAGGGTCAAAGGTCAGACAGGTGAGCGGCATTACCTCTGCCAGCAAGTCTATGGTCAGTATCTGGATTGCCAGTATCGGTATAGCCCAATCCCATAAGGCAACAGCAGCAAGCCCCATCATAACTATGGCCAGTTCCGCGCCATTGGTGGTCATGGAAGCTATCACCGTTTTCTTCAGATTATTATAGATAGTCCTGCCCTCTCTTACGGCGTGGAAAAGCGTGGGAAAACTATCGTCCAATAGGACCAGTTGTGAGGCCTCCTTAGCTACGTCGGTACCAGTCTTTCCCATTGCAACACCAATGTGCGCTCTCTTCAATGCGGGGGCATCGTTCACCCCATCACCGGTAACTGCCACTACCTGCCCTTGTTCCTCTAAGATCTTAACGATCCGTAGTTTGTCCTTTGGGTCTACCCTTGAGAATATGAGAGAATCGTTTTGGCCCATGATATCCTTCAGTTTTTCATCACTCATATCGTGGAGCTCTCTTCCGGTGACGACTAGTGATTGTTTTCCCGATTCGGACAGACCGATTTCGTGACCAACTGCTTCGGCAGTAAGGGCATGGTCACCGGTCGCGATAAAGGTGCGAATGTGTGCCCCGTGTGCGTCTTTGATTGCCTCTTTAACACCCTCTTTCGGAGGATCGGTCATTCCTACTGCACCGAGGAAGATGACGTCCTTCTCAATCCCCTCCAAAACATAGTCTCGGCCGTCTAGCTCCAGAGGTCGATAGGCTACGGCCAGTACGCGCATAACCTTCTCCGCGTATCTTTTATTGATGGTGCGTATTACCTCCCTATCGTTTTCAGCGATTGGGACAGTACTCCCATCCCGGTAAATATACTTGCTTATGGACAAGACGCTATCGAGGGCTCCTTTCATAGTGAGCACTTTGCGATCCCCAAACTGCCGGATAGAACTCATCCTCTTTCTCTCGGAGTCGAACGGAAACTCGTGCAATTCAGGATTCTCCTCATCCTCGCGAGGTGAACGGGTGCCGAGTTTGGTGGAGAGGGCTATCAGGGCTGCCCCGGTTGGGTCACCGATGGGATACCAGGTATCGTGCTGATCGTCAGGTTCGTGGATTTCTGCATTGGACGCCATCGTGGCAGCATCCAACATAATTTCCATTTCGTGAATCTGTTCCTGGGTCAACTCTCTACCGTTTCCGTCCACTATGTTTCCCTTGGGCTCGTAACCGATTCCCGTAACCTCATACTGTTGACCGTCAAACCAGACTGACTTGACGGTCATTTCATTTTTGGTCAGAGTTCCGGTTTTATCAGTGCAAATAATGGTGGTCGAGCCGAGGGTTTCAATAGAGGGCAGGTTTTTGACAACCGCGTTTCTTTCCGCCAGTCGTTTGCTGGCGGTCGACAGGGACACGGTCACCTGCGCGGGGAGCGCCTGAGGAACGGCCGCCACAGCGATTCCAAGTGCGTAGACCAAACTTATGTAAAGCGCAAAGCCCTGGAGTAAAGCTACTATGAATAAACCAATGCTGATAACGATTACCGCAGCGGTTAACGTGTTGGCTAACACACCGAGTTCTTTTTGCAGAGGGGATTTCGTTTCACCCGTTTCCTCTGTCATGGAGGCTATCTTGCCGAGCTCGGTATCCATCCCTGTGGCAACCACCACGCCTTTGGCATTGCCGAAAGCAACAGTGGTCCCCACAAATGCCATATTGTCCATGTCCGCTAGGGTTAGAAGTCCCTCGATAGAATTGATATGCTTTTCCTGAGGCATAGATTCGCCCGTAAGGGAAAAGTCGTTCGTTTTCAGATTAAAGGATTCGATAATTCTAATGTCTGCTGGAACCTTGTCTCCTTCTTCAATCTGCATGATGTCCCCTGGCACGAGTTCTTCCTGCTCAATCTCGACAAATTCGCCATCTCGGAAAACCGAGGTCTAAAAAAACCGGTTTTGGTCAGGAAGAGAAAATACAAATGATGGGTAGAAAAAATTTCCGTTGACAGGATAATGAGGTTGGCAGATATTGAAAAAAAGGAGATGGGATTGAAGGGCGGGTAAGGCTACAAACGTGTAACTGATTCGCCATATGGGTATTTTAGAAGGAAAGTTCCCCGTTTTCGTATGGCCACGGAACATTTCGATCGGTTGAGATGCACCTGGTATGAAAGCTCCTTGCCAATAGACACTATATATAGGTCGAATCACCTGCGTGAGTTCTTTTGATCCGAGACTTACATGAACTATTGCCGGATTGATTAATGAAACCGGCATAGGAAAATATGAAAAATACTACACAGGGAGAGGAGGTGATAAATCATGGAAGTCTTAGCATTAATTATCTCAATCATTGCCCTCATCATCGCCATCAGTGCCTATTTCAAGGTGGGAGGAAGATCTGATTTAAGGAAGCAGACCGAGGCTCTCACCAATATTGGTGAAACCATAGTCAAGGCAACTGATTCGTTGCGCGATAAGACGGCTGATGTTCTGGATAGGATGGAGGCGGCTGTGAGGGGAGTTGACGAGAAAAAGGAAGCGCCAAAGGCAGAGAAGAAGAAAGAAACTATGACGGGTAAGCGGGGACCAAAGACCGCAAAGAAACAGTAAGAAATCAAAAAGAAACGAACCTTACTTCCAGCTAGGCTATCGACATATTCGGACATATTGTTTTTCGACCTAAAAAAGGAGGGTTTTATAATGGCTGAAATAGAGAGGAAAAAGCGCGGGGGGTTTATGGCTTTTTTGGCCCTTATCATAGCGGTTATTGCCCTCATTATTTCGCTCCTCGCTTACGATAGGGCAGGGCGAACTGCAGAGGAGGATATTGCTGCCTTGAAGGCCCGGATCGTTGAACTTAAGAAGGGTGAGGCGGATCTCAGGCAAAAAGTGGCAACTGCACTAGAAAAGGCTGCTGACAAAATCAGCAAAGAAGAACCTGCAGAAAAGGGGGAAGGCAAATAGCTCTGCCTTTCTGGAAGATCCGATTTAAGGGCTTTGAGTTACTTGGTATCAAGGCAGGTTCATATTATCTTGGGTTTGGTTCGCACCAAAATACTGTTCCTAAATCCGGAAAGGAGACCAATGTCATAAAGCTTCGCAGCGAAGGTACAAGATGTCGTAGGGGGAGAAGGCCAGGTGTTGCTCCTGAACAGGCTGAGTTTCAGGTTTGAACGGCCGGTTTCCAAATGAGCATAGATCAAAGTCCCTACTTTGTTTTCTTGTCCCAAATCTGTATCAGATAATCCTTGTGATCCTCAAAGACCTGGGCCTGCTCTTCAACCACCTCTTCGGCTTGGCTTGAACTCATATTTTTGGTTTGGTTGATGAAGGATGCTACACGGCCCAGGTACAGGGGGGTGACCAGATTGACTAATTGAGTTCGATTGTGAGTCCAATGGTGGAAGGTTGCAGCGGTTTCGTAGAGCACCTGTACCCATGTTGAGACAGGCATAACGAACTTGGTCTTCGCCTCGCCTGCACATCTTTTGAGTTCTTGGAAACACTCAGGGCAAAATATATCCTGATACAAGCCTTTGAACTGCCGAAAGCCTGTTTTAAACTCAGTCACCAACCGACCGAGATCAACCCTGACAGGCTCGGGTTCCTCGAATTTCTGAAGCCCAAGGGTAGGCACAGTTCGGCTCCCTTTGACCGCTTTCCACTCTGCCTCATGCTGCTCCATGAGGACAAAGAGGGTGTGGACGACCTGGCGAAACATGGGTCCAAGGGACTCAGCCGGGTCCTTGGCATCGTGGATTTTCACCCCTAAATTGGATTGGCAAATTTTTAAGTTGTTGGTGATGGCGTTGGTGGTCATCCAAATGTCTATGCCATAGCGGGCCACGTCCGTATCCCAGACATCCTGCTCGATATAGTACGCTGCCAGATCGCCGACAAAGGCAAACTCTCCCCCGATGGGCTGGCGAATGCGCAGACCGTAAAGAGCCCGGGTTAGATTATAGACGATGTTATTGGTGATGGTCCCGTCATACTTGTAGCGCGAATACACGGGGCAAACGAACTGGTAATCCTTTTCCAGAATTGGCTCGAGAAGATATTTAACCCAATCGCTGGTGATGGAACGCAGGTCTGAGTCAACGACCATACAGGCCTTGACCTTGAGGCGCTTGGCCGCCTCAAACAAGGACCGAAAGGCCGAACCCTTTCCAGGATGTCCTCGGTAAATAGAGGTAATCTTTTCTTGCCAGGGCTTGATTTCAAACTCTTTTGCCACTTCTCTCGTATCATCAGTAGAACCGCCATCGGCGATGAGAATCACACTCCTTTGGTCCTTGTAATGTTTGGCCAGACCGTGTGTGACCATCTGGATTACGTGAGCGATGGTCCGCTCATTGTAATAGCAGGGAATACCCACCAGGATATCTGCAGATTCTATTTCCTCAATCCTCTTCGAGGTATAGCCTCTCAGCGCTGTATCGTACCCCATAAACCTTCGCTCCTTTCATAGTTCTTTTCGAGACGCATCGAAATGCTTTGGATGACCGTTAAATCAGTCCGAGAATATCACTTTTCCCTGGGTTCAGACCCTCTTTCTACCGCTTGGAAATTCCTCCCCCAATTTGCTTTCCTGGCCGGGGCTGCCAAGCAACCTGCTGCTAAAGGTGCCCTGAATTTTGACTGCGGAGAACCGGGAGAGCTGTTGTGGGAGCGGTTCATTAGAGTCTAGTCTTTGCTTGTGGCCTCTCTCAACGTGAACTCCATCTGCGGCGGCTCTATATGAACTACATTGACTCTATCGTTAGGAAGATCAATCTGATTTCGGGTGATCCGAAAGAACCTATTACCGAAACGGGCCATGGAGAGATCGATTTCGGCATGCACGTTTCTATTGTTCAAGGTGCTGGCGTCCTTTCGAAGCCCTCGAACAGTGATACGAACCTCTGGATTCACGGGCTCCACAATTTCCATTTTCACAGGGAGGTTTTTTATCTCAAGGGGAACCGTTATACTTACCTCGAAGTTCTGTTGCCCCGCAAGCAACAGCCAGAAAACACAGACCAAACCCAGGGTTCCTATCTTGAGGGGCCATCGGCGGACAATCAGACCGCGAGTCCTTTCCCACCAAGTTATGCCAGAAGCGGCAGGAGGTGTAATAGCCTTTTGCACCAGATTGGAAAACTCTTCACGGTCTTTCACAGGTATGATTTGCCCACCCCGAGCTAGGGAAATCTCCCCGCGTTCCTCCGAGACGACCACAACCCAGGCATCGCAACGCTCAGAAAGACCTAAGGCAGCCCTATGCCTGGTGCCCCATTGTTTCGGGAGCCCCTCAGCAGAACTCAGGGGGAGATAGCAGGCTACCTTGGCGACTCTTCCTTTTCGGATCAGCACGGCGCCGTCATGTAATGGGGATTCTTTTTGAAAAATACTTAGCAGGATCTCAGAGGTTGGCTCACCTTCCAGCAAAACCCCTCCAGTAATCAACTCCTCCACCCAATCCAAGCGCTCGAAGATTATAAGGGCTCCGGTCTTTTGCTTGGCTAGGGAGAAGACTCCTGTCACGAAGCTTGGTATCCAATCCGCTGACTTTGGAAAGGCGCGCAGTCCGATCATTTGAAGGGGATTGACCCTCTCAAGGACCTGGCGGATCTCCGATTGAAAGAGGATAATGATAAGCACAATCAAGACCTGCCAGAGTATCTGAAATACCCACGTGGTTAGGAACAGACCCCAGAATCGAGCAAGGGTGAAAACGATCCCCAGAGCCAGCAGACCTACCAGGGCCTTAAAGGCCTTTGTCCCCCAAAACCAGAGATAAAGGTAGTACACCAGCACGGTAAGAAACAGGACATCTAAAACATCCTGGAATCGCAGGTTGGTTATAATAGCAGAAAGATGCATGCTCGTTCCTTCTTTATCTCAGTGAGACAATCTAGGTGTCTATATGAGCTAAGATCTTAACATTTATGTCAAGTTTTTTGCTGGTTTATTTGGGTAACGGTTAGGGTAACGAAGCCCGTATCGGTAACGGTTAAGGTAACGTGGAAATAAAAAGACGAATGACGTTACCGAAAAACGAAACGGGCATCCCCGACAGTATAGCCGGGACAGGCTCCACCGTAACCC
>JAUVXZ010000325.1 GCA_030603345.1 Pseudomonadota bacterium | reverse complement strand
GGTTTCCTCATGGCTGACTTTCTAGGCGTGACTTATTTCGAGGTTATAGCTCGAGGATATGGGCCAGCACTCATTTTCTTTGGTATCATATCCATATCGGTTTACCTCTTTACAATACGCTTCGTGCGGGGAAGGGGAAGTGGCCCAACTTCAGCACCGGATTCCATTATCGAAAGATTCTCCAAAATGGACGTGGTCAACACAGCGATTTTCTTCACCTTCATCGGACTTTTGATCTATTTGATGGGTGGGCTTTGGTATGAAGCATCAAGAGCCGCACTTAACATTGCGATCGGTCTCTTTATCACCGCCTCCGTACTCAGCATGTATCTCTATACTGGGACGATCTCAGATAAAATAAAGGAATGGGGTAGGTGTTTGCGCCGAGCCCTGGAGGCATTTGCTGGGGTCACCGCTCCGCTCGTTCTCTTGCTCGCCATGCTCGGGGTGATGGTAAATCTGTTCGTGGTGAGTGGATGGATGATTAAGCTAATGGCGCTACTGGCGACAGTCGGAGAATTCCATGTCTTAGCCCTTATCGGAGTGGGGTTCGTAATTGGGGTCTTCTTAGGGCTGGGAATACCTCCGTCGGCCTGTTACTTAATCTCAGCCGTGATAGTCATCCCGCCTATGACACGAATCGGGATCAACCCCTGGGTAGCTCATTTCTTCTTATTTTTCATAGCGGTAATATCCGAATATTCGCCACCAACATCACTCGTCGCTGCGGTTGCTTCCCGTATTTCAGGTGCCTCCTTCATGAAGACGATGATGGTAACGCTGCAAATATCTCTTCCATTTTTCTTCCTCACATTCGCGATTTTCAATTGGGATATTTTGGTGTTGGAGCCTGGTTTAGCACAACTGGCTGCTCTGGGTGTGCTAATTATTGGATGCTTGACAGCAGCTGCCGCCATCCACGGTAAACTTTTTGAACGTAAAAGGCATGACCTTCCTTCAAGGTTTGTAGTCCTCCTAGTGGCGCTATTTATCTTGTTCTACCCTAAAGGTATCCTTTCGGCATTGGCATTGATACCAGCCGTCGCTATGATAGTCCTCGTGATCCGCCGGAGCCAGAAAATATTTGTATCTTCTTAGGATTGCTATATTCGCTCCACTGGCCTCCACACGCCTGACGTGGGTCTGGAAAACATGAAGGAGCTGAGAGAGGTTTGATGGCTTTCTTTTCCTTTGAGATTATTCTGAAAAGCCTTCAAACGGGCCCGAAGCCAAAAAACCCAAGCCTCGAAAAAATCCCCATTTTTTAGTCTTGACACCATGAGGTGTGGACACCTATCATGCTTGCTCCTAAATGAATCAAGCGGAGGAGAGAAAGATGCAATATGATGAACAATTAACCTGTTCGATAAAGAAACTAGCTGAGGATCGTGATGTCGATTTAGTGGGAGTTGCTTCAATAGACCGATTTGAGGGAGCTCCAAAAGGATTTCATCCGAAAGATCTATTAAGGACGACCCAGTCTGTTATTGTCATAGCAAGAAGGTTCCTCAATGGCATCCTGGATGAGCTTTCCCCAGAAAGTCAGAGGCTAAGTTATAAGCATCATATGTATGCTCATCTCAATACGTTAAACACACTTACAGCATTTGAATTGGGAAGATTTTTGGAAAAACAAGGAAACCGGGCATTTGTAGTCCAACCAACTACGCCATATCATGCTCATGAATTCCGTGGAGTTATGTCTCATCGGCATGCAGCAGTGAGGGCCGGTTTAGGAGTTTTTGGAAAGAATAACCTGGTTTTGACAAAAGAATTTGGCCCGAGACAAAGATTTTGTACTATTTTGACAGACGCAGAATTACTTCCAGATCCAATGATAGAGGAAGACTTATGCAAAGAGGAGTGCTTTGAATGTAGAAAAATTTGCCCGGTACAAGCTTGGGATCCGGAGTCTGGAAGATTTAATAAACCAGCTTGTGCCCACCATCAAAAATGGAATAGATCTGATCAACAATGTAAAGAACCATGTGGTCTATGTATTCAAGTCTGCCCTCTCGGAAAAGAGGCCAACGAATAGTGCCTCGTAATTTCCATTTACATACAAGCGATTGACGCCACACTGCACTCACTTGAAAGCGAAGTCTTATCACTGGGAGATACAACATTAGGAAAAATGATGGCAGCTAGCAATAAAGAGTGGCTCTACTCCCGGAATTGTTCAGATTATCTATTTACCAGTTCCTGATAAGCCTCCTGAATTTCTTTGAATCTCTTCTCGGCCAGAACCTTAAATTCATCCCCCAGATGATTTACCTTGTCTGGATGATATTTGATAGCCAGTTTTCTGTAGGCCGCTTTAATTTCATTGGGTGAGGTACCTTTTTCTACTCCTAAAATCTGATATGGATCTCGTCTTGAGAACCTTCGGTCTGTTTGAGCCTTCTGTTGCTGTTCCTCTTGATAATATTCCCGTTTAGTGCCCTCCCCTTCTTGGTGGTAAGCCTCATCATACCTGGCCCTCATCTTGGCTCGCCGGTAAACAAAGTGATACCAGTACAGAACCCCCAATACTATCAAGTCATCAATCCATCCTAAGCCTGCAAAAAAATCAGGCAGGATATCGTAAGGGGACATAACATACAGT
>JAUVXZ010000015.1 GCA_030603345.1 Pseudomonadota bacterium | reverse complement strand
GGTACAGCTCTAAGATGGTAAAAGAACTCAAGGCGCTGAGTTCCCAGGAAGTAGCGTGAGGATTATTTGCTATATGTCAGGGTGTCTAGGGAAAGATTGTGCAAATACTGGGTACCGTTAATGGACGTTCAAAGCGGAAAGGGGCTCGTAGAAGGCTGGCAGAGAGAACAGGAACGGGCAGTTGTAAAAAAGGAATGATAGATTTTCTCATAATCGGCGGCGGTATTGTTGGTGTTTCACTGGCGTATGAACTGGCTAAGTACCAGCTTGTAATCGTGCTTTTGGAAAAAGAAGCTGAGCTTTCCTTTGGCGTATCCAAGTCCAACAGCGGCATTATACATACCGGATTTCAGGATGACCCTAGGTCACTCAAGGCACGCTTTGCTGTGCGGGGAAACAGGCTCTACAGGGAAATGGCAAAGGTACTTGATTTCCCATTCATTCCCACAGGCGAACTGGTTGTCGCTTTCCCAGGTGAAAGGGAGAGCTTGGAGTTTATCAAAGAAAACGGAGAAAAACTTGGGATTCCCGGGCTTGAAATAAAAGACAGGAAGTGGCTTGAAAAACATGAACCGAATCTTTCTAGAGAGATCGAATATGCTCTTCTCGGCCCCACCGGCGCGGTTATCAATCCATATGAGGTGATCTATGCTATGGCAGAAAATGCTACCTCCAATGGCGTTCAAATTCATTGTGATAACGAAGTAATCTCCATAGAAGAGACATCTGACTCCTGGAAGATAAGGACCTGGGAGTCAGAATATAGATCCCGCTATGTAATCAATGCTGCAGGATTATCAGCTGATAAGATCTCGCAGATGGCTGGGATCGCAGTACCGCGTATAATACCGCGGAAGGGAGAGGAATTCATCCTCGACAGGCACGCAGACAGACTAACAAGGAGGATTATTTTCCCGGTGCCCCAAAAGAACACCAAGGGGGTACTTGTTATCCCAACTGTGGATGGTAATACCATGATCGGTCCGACAGCAGAGGAAATCGAGGATGGGGAGGATCTTACAACCAGTAAAGCAGGCAAGCAGAAGGTACTGAAACACATACAAAGACTGGTGCCTTCTATACGTGAAGACCAGGTAATTGCATCATTTGCCGGGCTCAGACCCACCACAAAAGAAGGAGATTTTTACATTCGTGAAGACAAGAACAGGTTCGTCGACATCGTCGGGATTAAATCGCCCGGTCTCACTGCAGCTCCAGCTATTGCCGAGTATGTGGTGAAAATGCTCATCGAAAAAGTAGAATTCTTGCCTAAGGAAAACTATGTTGCCACAAGGAGAGCTATACCCCGTTTTCGTCAGTTAAGCTCAGAAGAAAGGAATCGGCTTATAAAAATGGATCCCGAGTACGGAGAGGTAGTTTGCCGGTGTGAGCTGGTCACCAAGAAGGAGATCAAAGAGGCTATTAGAAGAGGTGCCCGCACCCTGGATGGCATCAAATTCCGTACCCGCAGCCAGATGGGGCGGTGTCACGGTGCATTCTGTACAATGAAAATAATGGCGATCATAGCTGAAGAGCTGGACATCCCCTATGAACAGATAACAAAAAGGGGAAAAGGATCGGAACTGGTCAAAGGATATGGATCATAAACAATACGGGCTTATTGTAATAGGAGGAGGACCCGCTGGTATGGCAGCAGCTGTAGGGGCATGTTCCGGCGGTTTGAAGAAGATCCTGCTTCTTGAGAGGCTGCCAAGGCTCGGTGGCATTCTTAACCAGTGTATCCATGTGGGATTCGGGCTCAAATACTTCAAAGAAGAAATGACCGGGACAGAGTATTCGGCTCGGTACAAGAAAAAGGTCTACAAAAGAAATATCGAGGTAAGGACTTCGTGTTTTGTCCACCGGATTACACCTCAAAAAGAAGTAACCTTCGTATGTGTTGATGGTGAGTTTACTGTTTCTGCCAAAAACATAGTTATGGCGACCGGATGCCGGGAGAGAACCCGGGAGATGCTGACAGTTCCCGGAACCCGCCCGGCGGGGATATTTACAGCAGGGTTGGTTCAGGAGATGATCAATATCCACGGTGTCATGCCGGGGAAAAGCGTGGTAATAATCGGTTCCGGAAATATCGGTATGATCATGGCCAGACGGATGACCCTGGAAGGAGCAACCGTCCATGCAGTACTGGAAATAATGGATCACCTCTCTGGTCTTATCAGAAACAAGGTGCAGTGTCTGGATGATTTCGGTATCCCCCTGTATCTTGAGCATGAATTATTGGAGATAATGGGCAAAGACAGGGTAGAGGCAGTCAGATACCGGAATAACCAAACTGGCGAGGAGAAACTTCTCTGCTGCGATACAGTGCTGTTTTCGGTCGGTCTTATACCTGAGCAGGATCTCCTGATAGAAGCAGGCATCAAACCTGGAAATGGTATATATCTGGTCGGTAATGCAGATTACGTACACGATCTTGTGGATAAGGTGACCAAAGAAGCAGAAAAGCTGGGGAAGTCGATGGGTTAACTGACCCTAAGGACCAGAGGCGGGGATCATAATGGCAAACAAGAAAAGAAAAAAATTCATCTGCATAATCTGTCCCAAATGCTGCGAACTGGAAATAGACGGTTCAGAGGTTAGTGGCGCTAGCTGCGAAAAAGGAGAGGAATTTGCCCGTCAGGAAGTGATCTTACCTCTGCGAGTCATCACGACCACTATACGGTATGAAACAAAAGAAGCGATAAAAATGATCCCGGTAAAGACAGCCTCTCCTGTCCCACTTTCACAAATCACTGGTATTATGCAGCATATTAAACAGGTCCAACTTTCCGAAATCCCGACTATCGGTTCACGGATCACATTAACCAGTACTTCAAAACCGATAGAGCTGATAATAACCGGTGAATGAATCTATCAAAAACAGAAGTCCTGTTATATAATAAAATTTGCGAGTTGAATGAGTAAATTGGGGAAAAGGATATGGAGGAATTGATAACTACCTTTCAAAAAAACTCCCTGGAGGAAATAAGGATTTCCTTGTTCAGATATGAGAGCTACTATTTCATAGACCTCAGGATGTTTTCTGCACCACAAAGGGGAGAAGAAAAGGCATCTACTTCATCCGGCATTACATTACCTGTAGCCTTGTTTGCGGAGTTGAAGAATTCGATCTTGGAGGCAGAGAAGGTGCTCATTCAAAAGAAACTCCTCAATAATGCCGAAAGGTAGTAGCTTTACATAACTAATTTAATTTATTACATTTTTTAGAAAAGAACACAGTTGACGAGGCACAAGAAATGGCTTGACAGGTTCCTGTTGCTTCTAATAGTATAGATTCCGCTGGGTAATGATACTCAAGTTGGGAGAAAGGAGGGATTCCCAAAATAAGTTTCGGGATTAATCACAGGAAAAAGGAGGGTAAATAGAATGATGAAAAAACATAGATTCTTAGTATTAGGACTTACTTTATCATTAGTTGTGGTTTTCTTTACCACGGCTTTCGGTTTCGAAAAGGCGAAATTCGCTGTGATCACCGATACCCATATGGAGTTATATGGGAAAGACGGGATGAAGATGGGGGCTTCGAGCTGTAAGATCGTTGAGAATACCTGTAAGGCATTGAACAAGGTAGCTGATCTGGATTTCGTTTTGGTAACGGGAGATTTGCTCCTGGACGGGGAGCCCTGGAACCTGGATCTGATGAAGGCTTACCTGGATGATTTAAGGGTGCCGTACTATGTGATATGTGGAAATCACGATTACGCCCCGGCATCACAGGCAAAGGCTGAAAAGCCCCCATATGTCGCTGTAAACAAGGCTGCTGTCATCTGGACGTTTCAAGGCCATGGGTACAGAGGAGCTGATGCCTGGTGGGGCGCGGATCCTATGCCCGGACTCCATCTCATAGGTCTCGATGCCAATGTGCCTATTCATTGGGGCGGCCATATGCCGCTGTCGGAGATGAAATTTTTGGATAAAGAGCTTTACGCAAATCAGGATAAGGTCAACATAGTGTTATGCCACCACAATTTCGTAGCCTGGCATAAAGACGATGAGTTCGGCGGGAAATTCGATAAGTTCCAGATGGATAATGCCCCTGAGGTCAGAAAGATCTTGGAGAAATATGTCCCTGCCGTACAGGTTGCATTGACCGGACATCGTCACATTGGTCTCCGTCATCAAAAGGTCAACGGGGTAAATTATATTGTCAACCCTGCTGCTGTCTCTTATCCAAACCAGTATACTATCTACACATTGACCCCCACAAGTGTAAGCTATGAGACAAGATGGGTTCCCATTGACAAAGAGACTATTGAAAAGGCCAAAGCTAACTTGATAAAGGATAAGTGGTGGAGTCCCACAGGCGCGAGCGATGAGGAGATGCTGGCATTCTTCGAGGGATCTGGACCCTTATTGAAAAAAGGAACCATCCAACTCAAACCCATTGCTCAACGAAAATTCTAAATTGTACCTGGCCTATATAAAAGGTATTGATGGATCACCTCATTATGAATCCTAATTTGAGACTCAAACCCAGCAAAAGGAAATAGAATCTAATTTTTGTTTTCAATGGGGATACCAAAGGGGCAGGCTTTTGAAGATTTGTCAGGGCATGCCCCTTTTTTAACTACTTAATGATATTTTTTCTAGGAAAAAGATCTTATGCGATGGGATAGGAAATCGGCGGCAGTATTGGTATCAATGGGTACCAATACTTTTTTAGTATTATTAAAGGTCTTACTGGCTATACTTTCCGGTAGTTTAGCCTTGCTGGCCGACGCCATTCATTCGGGGTCCGATATCTTAGTCGATGTCTTAGTATTTGTAGGAATTAGGGTCTCTGGGAAGAAGACGATACCTTCCCCTCTGCGGATAAAAATCGAAAATACCATAGCTATTATTATCTCCATTATCATCTGGTGTTCAGCCTATGCCATTTTTAGAAAGGCATTGGGGGAAACAACAATAGAAATTAAGATGCTACCCATTGCAATCCTGGGCACATTTATATCCATCATCACCTCTTATTTCCTTTCACGCTACAAGATACATGTTGGCCGTGCTACGACCTCCCCGAGTTTGATCGCTGATGGGAAGCACTCCAGAACGGATATGTACTCATCAATAGCCGTGTTAGTGGGGCTAACAGGGTATATGATGGGGTTCAGGCTGGATCCTATGGCTGCGATAGTAGTTGGGGTTCTTATTATCAAAGTCGGTCTCGATATATTCCAAAGTGGAATAAAGGCGCTTTTGACCAAGGCTTCACTTCAATTCATTACTTTGGGAGTGGAAAGGATACCCTTTGTACATAAAATTGAGTTTGCAGGGTATTACAAAAAGATAGTGCCATATAGGGGAATAATTATAGGGGTTACAATCACCTGTCTTATCATTGCATACTTATTGACGGGGCTTTTTATAGTGAGACCCGGCGAAGAAGCGATTGTACAAAGATTTGGCAGGATTATTAAACAAAGTATTATGCCTGGAATTCACTATCGATTCCCTTTCCCCTTTGAGCAGTCAATAATATCAAACACCAAACAGATAAACAGGGTGGAGATAGGTTTTCGAACCCGGGAAATTTTTGAAGATGAACCGGAGGCTTATCTATGGGAGACTCGCCATATAAAGGGGAGGTACGAGAAACGGTATGGCGAGGCCTTGATGTTAACGGGAGACCAAAACATCGTGGATGTATGGTTAGTCGTTCAGTACAGGATCAGGGATATGGTCGATTATCTGTTTAGGGTTGATGCACCTAAAATCTTGATGAAGGGGGCTTCCGAGGCGGCGGTTAGATATTTAGTAGCAAAGGAGGATATCGACTTACTCTTGACGGAGAAGAGGCACTGGATCGAAGAGGAGATTGAGAAAACTCTTCAAGGTTTCTTAGATAGATATGGTTTTGGCATAGAGGTTACGAGGGTCGCTATTATAGTAATACAACCCCCGATTGAAGTCGTGCCGGCCTTCAGATCGGTTGCTAGTGCCAGCGAAGATAAGGAAAGATATATAAGAGAAGCCGAGTCCTATTTCAATAGGATTGTTCCCCGGGCAAGGGCAGATGCATCCAGGGCCCTTGAAGAGGCCAGGGCTTATAGGATTGTAAAGGTCAATAGAGCCAAAGGTGAAGCCAAACGTTTTTTAGATCAGTTAGACCAATACAGTGCTGCAAGGGACATAAGCATGACCAGGATTTATCTCGAGACCATGGAAAAGGTTTTGCCCGGGATAAACAAATTCATCCTCCCCCCGGGTGCATCTAAAGATATCTTAGATCTGAGACCCTACACCGGGACACAGGGCTCCCTTGAGGGCTTGATAGAAGGAGGAAAGCAATGAAGAGAAGGTTATTGTCGCTCATTTTAGCCGTCATAGTTGTTATTTATCTGATAAATACAATGCTTTTCTCCCTGGATGAAACAGAGATTGGGATTATCCTCCGATTTGGGAAACCGGTAAGGGTTCTCAGTGATGCGGGTTTGCACTGGAAGCTGCCCGATCCTATTCAAACAAAGGTCTTGTTCGATAAAAGGGTCTTGGTTTATGATCCCTCTGCCTCGGAATTCTTAACCGGTGATAAAAAGAATATAGTAGTTGATATGTATCTGTGTTGGAAGATAATCGACCCTCTAAAGTTCTTACAGGCGGTAAGGGATAGAACGGGTGCAGAGCTGAGATTAGAAGACATTATTGGTGCAGAGGCAGGTGCTACTTTCGGCAATTATCCCTTAACTGCCTTTGTCTCCCATAATGAAGGAGAGATGCAATTGGGAAGGATCATGAATCTAATATCTGAGAAATGTGACCAAAGGGCTCGGCAGCAATACGGGATTCAGGTAATAGATGTTAAGATGAAACGATTGAACTTTCCCGACGAGAATAAACCCAGTGTCTTCGCTCGCATGTGGGCGGAAAGGGAGAGAATAGCAAAAAAGTATAGATCGGAGGGGCAAGAAAGGGCAGCCAAGATAAAGGCCGAGGCCAAAAAACAGAAGGAAATCATCCTGTCGGAGGCCTATAGAGAGGCAGAGAAAATCAAGGGCGAGGGCGATGCAGGCGCGATGCGTATATATGCCCAGGCATTTGGCAAGGACCCTGATTTTTATAAGTTTCTAAGGACATTGCAATGCTACGAGAAGTTCCTGGATGAGAAGACGACTATCCTACTTCCAGGAGATATGGAGCTGCTGGAATTATTAGAAAAAGGAGGGACTGGAGCTTCCGATGGGAAAAAGTAAGAAAAGCACCCTATTTGAAGACGTAAAAGTAAGTTTTAGACATTTGAGAGGTCTGTGGAGGTTTTGCGTAATAGGCACTATCTTGGTCTGGGTACTCTCTGGCTTTTACATAGTGCAATCTGATGAACAGGGGGTAGTGAGGAGGTTTGGCAGGATGGTAAGGGGGGAGGTTTCTCCGGGGATACACTACCGCCTGCCATGGCCAATAGAAAAGATGGATAAGCCCCAGATAAGAAAGATAAGAAGGGTCAGTATCGGTTATTTGGAAAAAAAGGGTAAGAAAAAGGAAGACCCTGATTCAGCAATAATACAGAGACTAACCGGTGATATTAATATTATAGACCTGAGGATCATGTTACAATATCTGATAAAGGATTCTTCGGATTACCTGTTCAGGACGGAAAACCCCGATTATCTGGTTAAAGACGCAGCAGAAGCAGCCATAACTCAGGTAGTGGGAGGGTTGTCTGTGGATGAGGTTTTAACCATCGGAAAGTTCAAGATTCAGACTCAAACGCAGAAGATTGTCCAGGACTTTTTAGACAATTATGGATGCGGAATCCAGATATTGACTGCCAACCTACAGGAGATTCATCCACCCAAAGATGTAATAAAGTCCTTTAAGGATGTCATCAATGCCCATGCCGATATGGACAAATTTATAAGCGAAGCACATGCTTTGAAGAACATGATCCTCCCTCAAGCCCGAGGCGAATCAGAGGCCTTGATCAAATCGGCAGAGGCCTATAGGGAAAATACGATAAATCGAGCCCTAGGGGATTCCAGCAGATTTCTGGCAGTACTGGAGGAGTATCAAAAGGCGCCCGAAGTAAATAGGGTGAGGCTCTATTTAGAGACCATGGAGAAGATCGGACCCAAAATAAAAAAATGTATTATTTCTCCTCGACTGAGTGAGGGGTTGATGAAGATCTATGGAATTGGAGAATAACCCTGGTAGATTCCCGAGTGCAGGGCACATGAACGAGCAGGTGCTGCATGTGCAATAGAGGTCTGTGAAACGCCAGGAGATTTGTCCATGAACCTTAATACACGTCTTAGGCAAAGGCATTAAAGGGATTTGGAGCGTAGTCAAAAAGGAGGAATGTAAGATGAGAAAGAGAATGTTGACCGCAACAATCTTCACTGTGCTTTCAATGACGCTGATGCTGACAACCTTTGCGGCGGAAGCACAAGCCGCAGACAAAATCGGCTGGGTCGGTCCCGTTTACACGGAGTTATCCGAGAGTCTAACCAAAGGTTTCAAGAAGTACTATAAGAAGACCTATGGTAAGGACGTGGACATCACGTTCGTGCGGCCGGGCGGATGGCCGGTCTGCCTGGACAAAGTGAGAGCATGGGGCGGCAAACCAGATGCCGACATCTTCTTGGGCGCAGGCGCTCCAGCGCATGAAGTCCTAAAGAAAGAGGGAATGGCCGTCCCTTACAGGCCAAAGGACTGGGATAAGGTTCCCGCCAAATGGGGTGGCATGAAGGTAAAGGATGAAGGTGATTATTGGACCTGCTTCGCGCCCTGGATCGTCACCAATCTGTACAACAGTAAGGTTTTGAAAAAGCTAAGGCTGCCGCCGCCAAAAACGTGGAAGGATCTGCTCAACCCCATCTACAGGGGTAACATCGTGCATACGCTGCCATACGCCTCTGGCACAATGCATGAAACCATAGAAATCCTCTTGCAGGGATTTGGAGAAAAGGAAGCCTGGACATATCTCAGATTATTGGCGGCGCAGTTAGCCCGCTTCTCCACCGGCAGCACAGATACGACCCATATAACGAGCCGCGGCGAAGTTCCCATCGGGATCGCGCAGCCGCAAATGAATGCGATGGTTGCGCGCAGAGATGGCTATCCTGTGCGTGATTTGCTCCCTGACAAAACAATCCTGATTCCAGAGGCAGTGGCTTTGCTGAAAGGCGCGCCTAACGAAGCGACCGGGAAGATCTTTCTGGACTGGCTATTCAGCATGGACGGACAAAAATACGTGCTGGAGGGCGGTTACTTCACAGCCAGGACGGACATTAAATTCTCCGTGTGGGAAAAAGAAGGCGTCTCCATGGCCAAGCACGCCTCAAAGGCACTGGGAGTTGATTCGTTCTGGGATCTGAAAGTCGGGTTCATTGAGTACGATTTGGATCTCGCCACGAAGAGGTGGGACGAAGTCAACCGCTACTATGAGTATGAGATCTACAGAAAGTGGGGCAAGTTGAAAAGCAGCCTGTTCCTGATAGAGGAAGTTGAGGAAGAAGTTGAAGCGGCGAAAGCCCAGAAGAAAGACGTGACAAAGGCTGAGGCGAAAATAAAAGAAGCCAGAAAGCTCTTCGAGACAGATGGCGCGTATGCGGCGGCCCGCTTGGCTGCATCGGAGGCACGCGGTCTCCCCGCTGCAGCGGGTTTACCAATTGGACTCATCTGGGCAATAGTGATTGCCGTCTTGATTTCAGTGGCGGCAGTGGTCATCGCGCTGCGACGGAGACCCGGGTAGCGAATTATTCCAACTCGACTGAATACTCTCAGGGCTTGATGTGCGGGCGAGCTACCGCTCGCTCGTACATCATTTAGTTTATTAATAATGGATTTTGTGTATTTGGTGGCAAAAGATTTTGATTGATATCGATAACCTATTGGAAAAATTAAATCCGAATATCGAATATCGAAATTCGAAACAATCTCGAATCACCAAAATTCAAATGACCCAAACAGGGCCATGTCTTGAATGACGCCGGCTACTTATTTGTTTTGGTCATTGGAACATTCGGGTTTAGGATTTGTTTCGGATTTTGGGCTTCGGATTTCGAATTTTCCGGACAAGCTGAAGCGCAAAAAATAAACCTCTGTTTGGTTCCGGCTTGGCCAGGTTGGGAGATAGTAAAGTAAAGGATGTGATATGTCTCGCGGCAATATCTCTCTGGCAGCACTCCTGTGGTTGGTCATTGCCTTCCTCGTGCTTTATCCGATGTCAATTCTGGTGTTGCAAAGCTTCAAAATCGCCGAAACCGACAACTGGGGCATAAGCAATTACCTGGGATTCTTCCAGGACACGTATTATCTCAAAACCTTTGGAAATACCCTGCTCCTGAGCGTGCTGGTGCTCCTGACGACCACCTTGTTCGGGGTCCCCCTGGCATACATTCTGGCGAGATACAGGCACTGGGGAAAGACAGTTTTCACAGCCCTCATCCTTTTGCCGATTGTTTTACCCGCTTACGCCGGCGTATTTGCATTCATCATCTTTTTCGGCAAGTATGGAACTCTGAATCTGCTCCTTATGGAAACGGGGTTGTTCAAGACACCCATAAATTTCATCTATGGGATACACGGGCTCGTATTCATTCAATCCCTGCACATGCTCCCTTTTATCGTCCTTGGTCTTTCCGCAGGTTTTACCAACATAGACCCTTCCTTTGAAGAAGCCGCCGAAGTCGAGGGAGCGGGCGGCTTTCGGAGATTCATCACCGTCACTTTGCCTCTCTGCACCCCAAGTTATCTGGCGGGCGCCGTCATCGTATTCCTGTGGCCCTTTACGGACTGGCTAACGCCAATGATTTTGGGACAGGTGGACTTTCTCCCCTCGGTTGCTTACATCAACATCGCCTATCACTTTACCGATGTTCATCGCAAGTACATGGGGATCGTGGCGGTGATCGTTTCTGCCGTCGTTTGCATTAGCCTCTTTTTGCTCGCCAGGTGGTGGGTCGAGAGGAAAAAGTATACCGGCCTCTCCAAAGGGACAACGTCTGAAGGCAGAGTGATCGAGCCAGGCCCGTTGGTGAAATTGAGTGCGTATTTGTACATGTTTTTTATCGCCGGCCTCGTCCTGCTAATTCCAATCGTACTGGGTTTATCCGCTTTTTCCAGAAGATGGGTCTTTGAGCCGTTTCCAACGCATTGGACCTTAGAGAATTTCAGGGTAATTCTTCTGGAAACCCCGGTCCTGATACAAAATTCCTTCGTCTTCAGCGGGATAGCCCTGCTTTTCGGGATCGCCTTCGGGCTGCCAGCCGCCTATATCATCGTCCGCACCCGTGTCCCGGGGAGAAATGCGCTCGACTTTGTGATCACACTCATGCTGGCTTTCCCAGGTATCGCGGTCGGTGTGAGTTATCTCCTGGGATTTTGGAAAGGCATACCCTTAGCTCAGTATTGGATCATCATGCCGCTGGCCCTGTTTGCACGGCGGCTCCCGTACTTTTTGCGGATGGCTCACTCCTCTTACCTGCAATTGGATATTTCGCTCGAGGAGGCCTCCGAGGTATCAGGCGCGGGTAAACTCAGAACGTTTCTGAATATATCTTTGCCTTTGCTGATCAAAGGGGTACTTGTCGGGGTAGTGATGTTTTTTATCATGGCGTTCCAGGAGATCTCTACCGCTATATTCCTTTATCGAGGAGGATGGGAAACTCTGCCCATAGGAATCTATTTGAACTGGCACCGCGGCATGGAGTTCGGAATCGCCGCGGCCATGGCTTTTCTGATGATTGTGATCGCCTTTATCCTTCTGCTGATCATATCAAGAATCGCCGGAGGTATCCTCAAAGCCGCCTGGGGTCCCGGCGGCACGTAAAAAATCAGGCATGTGCGACGCAGCTTTAAGGGTAACCGTTTACGGGTTCAGAGGTTCAAGGTTCGGGGTTAGTGAACGTTAACAAAAGAAAAGCAACCCTGAACGGTGAACCCTGAACCGTGAACGCTGAACTTTGAACCTCTGAACCTGTGAACGAGCATTTATGGAGACAAATTCAATGGCATTTATAGAGATCAAAAACCTGTTCAAGCGCTTTGGGAAAGTAGTGGCAGTCAATCACATACAGCTTGAAGTGAACAAGGGAGAAATGGTAACGCTTCTTGGCCCCAGCGGATGCGGCAAAACAACCACCTTGCGCTGCATCGCCGGATTGGAGAGACCAGAGGAGGGGGACATCGTTATTGACGGCAAGCCGATGCTTTCGGAAGGATTTGTCCAGCCGTCAAAAAGGGGAATCGGCATGGTGTTCCAAAACTATGCCGTATGGCCGCACATGAAGGTATTCAATAATATCGTTTACGGCTTGAAAATTCAGAGGATACCCAGGCAGACTATCCAAGAAAAGGCGCGACAGGTATTGGAATTAACGGGTTTGAATGGCTTGGAGGAGAGATACCCATCCCAATTGAGCGGCGGACAGCAGCAAAGGGTGGCTCTTGCGCGGGCTCTCGTGAGTAATCCTAAAGTGTTGCTGTTGGACGAACCGCTGAGCAACCTGGATGCCAAGCTCAGAGAAGAATTAAGATTTGAAATCAAGAGCCTGGTAAGGCGTATGGGCATCACATCGGTCTACGTCACCCACGACCAGGCGGAGGCGATGGTTATCTCTGATCGAGTCGCCGTTATGGACTCGGGAAACGTGGTGCAAATCGGCACTCCGCAGGAGATATATGAAAAGCCCGCCAATAGATTTGTCGCCGATTTTATAGGCACCATGAACTTTATGTCCGGGGAGGTCGTCCAGGTCCTCCAGGATACAGATGCGGTTTACGTACGCACCGAATTCAGCGAGAAGATGCTGTGTACGACGCCTGATACCACGGCAACAACACCAGGAAAAAAAGTGTATGCATCTATACGTCCTGAAGATGTGGAAGTATTTACGGAACCACCTCAAGCCAGGGAGAACCTGTTCAAGGGTACCATTGTTCATAAGGCGTACTTGGGTAACTTTCTGTACTTTTTTGTAAGCGTAGATGGCACTATGATCAGGGTGCAGGTTCCGCATTACGTGCCGCAAGAAGAAGGACAAGAACTCCACCTGTTTCTAAATCCGCAAAAATGTATGATCTTGTTCTGACTATTCTCTTCCCCGGTCTCCTACGTGGCCTAAGGGTAGATTCTCTTTTTATCAAAGGTGCATCCACATATGCACCCCTATCTTTAGGCAACTCTACTGGAATCTCATCGATTAATATCTGCCAATCACTCAAGCTGATTTACGCCTGATTATCACCTCGGCAATTTCGGCAAAGCCTTCTCCCCCCTCCCGACTCGCCACAAATGCCGGCAAGTACTTCATGCGACCGGCAAAGTTGAGAATGTTTTTCACTCCAGCGGCGTGCGGAAAGTATTGGAACATGGGCTCGTCATTGGGGGAATCACCACAAAAAAGAAATCGCTCTTTGGTCTCATCCAGGTTTAGCCCCCACCGTTCCTGAACAAAGGTTTCTGTCATCCCAAGCTTGTCGTAGTCTCCAAACCATCCATTCACATGGATGGAGGAGACCTTGCATCGTGCGCCATGCTTTTTGAAGATCTGACAAATCCGGTCGATCGAGGTCTGATTGAGCGGTTTAACGTCTTCGGAATAGTCGATGGCCAAATCGGTTTCACGATAGAGCTGGTCACTAGCAAGAGCTGTTCCCTTAACCGAGGCTAGGATTTCATCGCGAATACGAGTCAGGCGTTGCCGTTTCTCGGCTCGAATATCTTCGGGATCGAGGAATCGCTTCTTCAGCTTTCGTTCCCCTTCATCAAGCCAGAAATAAAAGGCTCCGTTCTCTCCGACAATCCCGTCCACAGGCCACATACGAGAAATATGATCACACCATCCCGCGGGCCGTCCTGTAATTGGAACTACCCTCAAGCCAGAATCTTTCAGCGCCCACAAGGAGTTGTAGGCAACGGCACGAATCTTGCCAAAACTAGTAAATGTGTCATCAATGTCAAAAAAGACACCTGAGAGGTTCTTGGCAATCTCAGCAGTGATGCTTTGGATTGAGGGTATCATGATCTGCCTGCCCATTATTCTATTCTTCAACCCTTTCTATCCTACATAGAGGATGTGGGCGGTGAAATCAAGTATCAGAGAAAAAATCCATGCCAGAGAGCACACGGCGAGATATTCATTTATACCAATTGAGCGAACATAGTATACGAGGTTTTTGAGCAACGTTGAAGAAAAGGTTGAGTCCGAGAGCTCTAAGGTGGTAAAAAGGCTAAACATGCTGAGTTCTCAAGAACCAGTGCAATGATATAGGGGGGGGCTTGTTCCCGGTTTAAAGGGGAAGGGATTCTCTGCCTGACTTTAACAAAATGTGGAAAATAATTTCAGGGATTTTTCTGGGTTGGACCTTGGGCAGCAATGATTCTGCCAATATATTTGGTACCGGCGTTGTTGCGAAGATTATTAGATATCGTACTGCAATTATTCTAACGTCAGTCTTTGTAATACTGGGCGCCCTGGTGGAGGGTGAGAAATGCTTTGCCACAGTAGGAAAACTTACTTATTTAACACCGGAAAGCGCCTTTTGTACTGCTCTGGCAGCAGGTATTACCATGTTCTTTCTAACCTATCTTGCTCTGCCCAGCTCTGCCTCTCAAGCTATTATTGGGGCCATTCTGGGAGCAAGCGTGGTTTCAGGAATACCTGATCTTTCCAAAGTATACAAAATACTAGCATGTTGGATACTAGCACCAATAGCGGCTGTTATAATTAGTTTCGTTCTTTATCATCTAATTGGGTTCTTCATTGCCCGATATATGATTAGCCCACAAAAACGTTCGTTTTTTATTTTTTGGGGCTTAATCTTTGCGGGATGTTTTGGCGCCTATGCACTGGGATCTAATAACGTTGCCAATGTTACCGGGGTTTATGTTGGCTCGGGATTACTCACTCCTTTCGAGGGGGCACTTATCGGAAGCCTTAGCATTGCCAGTGGTGTTTTGACGTATAGCAAGAAGGTTATGATGACGGTTGGAAAGGAAATCACCCCTCTCGATGAGTATGCTGCTTTTATCGCTGCACTCTCTGGGGCAATCACCGTGGAGCTATTCACCCAGGTGGGAGTGCCTGTTTCATCATCCCAGGCAATTGTAGGAGGTGTGGCCGGTGTCGGTTTGGTGAAAGGTGTCAGAACAGTAAACAAACGAACATTAACAGGAATAGGGATTGCTTGGATATCTACTCCAATTTCAGCTGGTATCATCTCCCATGTTTTGCTAAAATTATGTGTGTGAAATTCCGGATTTTATGATAGGCCTTTGAAACCCATAACATATTCTACAACGTATCCTGAGCTCAGTGAAATTGTCTTGTCGTCTCAGAGAGGTAAGAGTAACCTTTTAGTGAGAGAGGTAAGTATATGCTATACAAGAAAGAGAAGGCGGTAAATGAACTGATCCTGAAACACCTTGGGTGGGTGGACGACTGTCTCAAGCTAGCACTCAACACGGTTAGGGAATACCTGAGTGGTAATTTAGAAGAGGCAAAATCGTTGGCATTAAAGGTGGATAGGTGTGAGACGGAGACAGACGAAATTCTCCGTGAAATAATGAGCAAACTTTATTCAGGGGCATATCTTCCTTCACTTAGATCTGATATCCTCCATCTGGTACAGCATCTGGACAGCCTTGCCAATGCAGCTGAGGCCTGCTGTGATTTCTTTCTTGATCAGCGGCCTGATATCCCCGAAGAGATGAGGCCCAGCTTTCTGAGCGTAACGGAAAAGTCTATTTCTTCGTGCACCCCTCTAGGAGAAGCGGTAGCACTGTTTTTCAAGGATGATGACATTAAAACTATCCGAGAAAGGGCCAGAGAGGTAGGCATTAGGGAATCGGCTGTGGACAAAGAGGAATGGGATATAACCAGGGATATCTTTAAGACGAATTTGGATTATGGCCATAAGATCCATCTGAAACTTTGTGTTGAAAGCATAGTGGAGATCTCTGACCGGGCCGAGGACACCGCTGATCAATTGCAACTGATCGTCATCAAAGGTGGCTTGTAATTCATTGGGAGTATTTGGACCCTGGACACTACCCAAAAATCTGTTTCATTCTCTGCCTAAAGATCTCCAGGAATCTGTCCTTTAAGTGTTGGCTTAGAAAGCTCTCTGCTACCATCTTTTCAATGGTGGGTTTGAGCTCATTCAAGCGGGTAAAGGAGTTATCACTCTGTTTTCGGGTGAGCCCAAAATGGTCTGACAGCTTTATGAAGTCGCCTCGAGAGAGGCGGTTCTTTTTTCCACGCAGGCTAAGACACATATCCTCTTTCTCTTCGGGCAGCACTAACCTAGAGCTGACAATGTCGTAGGCCGGCGAGAGTTGATAACCTACCTCTTTTCTTCTGATGAGAGAAAAGTTTTTTAGGTGTGCATCCCCAATGCCCAATGAATAATATAGAAAAGCTCTTTCAAAAAGCCTTATTAGATCGAGGCCGGTAACATCGGAATGTTTTTTGATGAAGTTCGCAATTCTCTCATAAGATCCACTGTATTTATCATCTGTTTGAAGAAGCTGCTGAAAGTCCTCTTGTTGGAGTTTTGATCCGTCTTCCAATCGGTCGAATCGCTTCACCACATATGCGAGCCTGGCGTCCATGAGAGGTACAAGCCCATGAGATGGCACCTCAATCCCGTAAACAGATGCGATGTTCATACAAAGGTTCTCATTCTCAGGGAGTGACTCAAATCGCTCTGTGGGAGGTTTAAGGATGTAAAGCCCCCCTCTTTCTACCACCATTAGCTGATGTTTCTTACGGTCATGGACCACAGATAGTTTTGGTTGGACACCGGAGATAGACATTTTACCAACCATCTTTTGAGCTTCCCTACTAACATCAGCAGTGCTGAACGGTACCTTCGGTGGTTCAGTTGTCCCAAAGAGATTCCTGGAGCATCTGGTGTGGTAGCCCTCATAAAGGACTGACTCAGGTTCGATAGTTTGGCAGGAAAGGCATCTATTGCTCATGAATTATCGCCCTTATCTGCAGGGATTACCTCCACTGCCCCTATACAGTCTCCACAGGTTGCAACAAGAATATCGAAGGCATTTTCAGGGTCTATCTTTAAGGTTCTGCTTGTGAGATCCAGCAACCAACCCTCGGGGATAAGTCCGAGGAAAAAGGGAAACAGCGCCTCGCTCTCGTAAGCCTTTTCAGTCAGAGGGAAGGCGAGACTTACAGGCTGAGGATCTTCTGAGGAAAGATATTCCGGGTAATATGTAAAGCGGTATCCTTTATCGGTTCTTTCTAAAAGGCCGGCTTTCTTATCCCCCAGATAAACATCCGCCTTATTCCTTTTCTTTTCCATTTATCACGGCGTTTTCTTCTGGCCGCCAATCGACTGGGCCAAGAGTTTTCCCAAACAGTTGAAGAACCTGGTTTACCTTGTCCATCCTTAAGGTCCGTTTACCCTGCTCCAATTCCCTAATGAACCTCAGCCCGACCCCAGCTTTGCGAGCCAGATCGACCTGAGTCAGCCCATGGATTTTACGTTGCCCTTTTACAAAATCACGTATATTCATGATTCTATATTACCTGCCGGGGATTATTCGCTTTATCTAATGCTATTTTATACCCTCTTGGGGCTAATACTTCATCTCTGATATTTTTTTATACCATTAAGGGTATAATTCATATGTTTACAATGAAAAATAATACCTATCGGGTGTAAGGTCAAGAAAAAAATCGGGCAATTATACCCAATAGGGTTCAATTCTGTTACCGCTCGTGGTGATGAGGCAAAGGCTACCTTCAAGAGAACCGGTGATCGAAAACCCTTTGTGTCCCTCAGTGGTATTGATGGATTTCCCTAACATCAACCCCTACCAATGGAAAAACCTTCTTTTAGGTTTCAAATGCTAATCTAGCATTTTATCAATAGGCTTTAAGGCACAGGTTTATAGCAGCAGAAACCTATCCTCTTGGGCTGACCTGTTCATATACAACATATGGACATTTTGCGTGGAAGGCAGGGCCGTCGTAGTAACCCTGCCTCGGATGTCTGCTGATTGATGTTGACTATCTCTTCTCAAATTGAGCTCTAATCTATTTGACCTTCAAGAACACATCGATTGAGTTCGAACCAGGAATCGTGGCCATAACCCTCACCTTGGCGAGAGAATCGCTCACCTTCTCGACTTCGAGGATCTCAGGCGCCACCTTGGCCGGTTTCGCCTTCCAGTCGCGAAACCCAACGTGAGAACCGGAGACCTCGTAGCCCCCCTCAGAATAGGGCATCAGGAAGGTGACCCCTCTGAGGGTCCACTCGTACGGCGTCGTATTGGCGATCACAGCGGAGGACTCCACGGAAAGCCCATCATTGCCCTTAAGGTATGTAACCTCAAAGCTGTGGGGGACCATGAGATTGTAGGAGACCTTGTCCCTGTCCACAGTGACCAGCATATAGGAGAAGATGCTCAAGGCACCTGCGGGGAAATGCAGGTCGTAATGGTGGCCCTTGGCATGCCCGCCGTGCTCGACCTCAGGATCACTCTTTAGCGTTTTGTAGTCCGGCCCCTCACCTGTGTTGATGGAGTAGCCGCCCGTTGTGGGACCGTACAGAGGAGCGCCCCCGCCCCCCAGGGTGAAGAATTTGGTCTCGCCCACGGACTGGGCGTAGAAGATATGCTCATGTCCAGCAAAATAGGCGCTGATCTTCTTCTCGAGAAGGAATTTCAGTAGATCGTCCCTGTTCCCCCTCGTGGTGAAGGACTTGGGATGTTCACCGAAGTGGGGGGTAAGGGCAGAGAACACCGGCACGTGGCCAAATACGAAGGTATGCTCCGCATTCTGGCCTAAAACCTTCTTTGTCCAGTCCACCATCGCCAGTTCGTGTTCGCCGTCGTTGACGTTATAGAAACCGTACTTTTGTCCTTTCTCAAGCAAGCTTCTAGGGAAGTTCGTATCGATCATAACGAAGTGGGAGTTGCCGAAGGTGAAGTTATAGTAGAGCTTCTGTCCGAAAAGCTCCCGGTAGATCCTCTGTATCTCCTCCGACGGGGTATCGTGGTTGCCTGCAACGAATAACATATCCACATCTGGTGTGTACTTGTAGACTCTTTTGGTAAAGGCAGAGAACTCGTCTCTGGCCTGTTTTGGAGTACCAAAGTAGCCCCAGATGAGGTCGCCGATATTGACAGCGAAGTCGGGACGTATCAAGCTGATCTCCTTCAGGATGATATCGAGCACTTCCGGTAGAGGCCGGGTTGGAGAGGTAGGTCGATTGTCACCGAAAACTATGAAACTGAAGCTCTGTCTGGCCTTGCCATTTTCACTGGCCCACTTCTTCGCTTCGTCAGTCTGGATGATGCCTGCGAAGGCAGAGTCCACCAGAAACACCGCGACGAGCATGCCTGCAAAAACCCACGTGAAAGATCTTTTCATGCTATCACCTCCTTTGTCTAGACTCATAGATGTCCACATTACGGGTGTTTCTCGACCCGGTAATCTCCAAAGGAGGGCTAATAAGTTCTCCCTCGTTCTTTCTAAGGCTCGCGAACCAAATATCTAATCTCTAGTCCTTGTCAAACAAAATCCCATCCTCGCTGTACACCATACAAGAGTAATCGATCCAATATATCTTGTGTTTCGTTCTTACAACCCTGAGTTATCGATTTCTTGCCTTCTATACCCACGATCAGCACAATTTCGCTAAAGGTTAGATCCTCTAGTTGTAAGTTTTTCGGCGTTCTGTTTTTCAACAAGTACACCAGCTATCTACACTTCGGTCCTCGATTATTTGAAACGGAAACAAACAGAATAGCTTAGGGCAATGGGGTGATTAGCATCTTGAACCAAACAGTTTTGTCACAAGAAGAAGCAGGGCAAAAGATCCTCTCAGTGTGAGTGACAGTGATTGAAGAACGTTGGGCATGAGTGGCAGTGGAAAGCAGCCGAAGCTTTACAAAAAAGGGAGTTTGTGAAGGATAGTGGGAGGGATGAAAAATGCCCGGGCTTTTCCCTGTCCATCTCAATGCCCTTGTTGGGCAGTCCTTTTCTCTCTTTTTCTTATGATAGGAATTAATGATCGCAAAGCGTCATTTACTGATTCGTGATCTGGAAAAACTTCAGCCACGTCAGGGTCGATGATTACAACATTTGTTCCTTTTGAGTATCTTTTGGCATATTTGCCCCTTATGCCTTTACTAAAATCGTATTCTTCCAACATATCTGGATCATTAGACATCATTTTCATAATATTTCCTTTCTTTTTTTGTTGCTTTTCTGCCACTAATAATCCTTATATTGTCCCCTCTTTCAGTATGAACCACAACCAACATTCGGTTATTATACGACATTCCAATAAGAACTAATCTTTCTTCATCGCTAGAATGTAAAGGATCATCTATTGTTAATGATAAAGGATCGTTAAAAGCGGTGCACGCTTCCTCAAACGATATACCATGTTTTTCCAGATTAGTTTTTGCTTTATTAAGATCCCATTCAAATAGTAACATTTATGTTCCTCGATTACAATTTAGATATATCTGCCGAACATTATATAGTGAATAGACTCTACTTTTTTCATAAGGACCTGGAATTAATAAGAATTATATAGAGATTTGATAAATAACTCAATGAGTTTAAATTCATGAAAATTAAGCAAATACTGCCGATAGCATTAGAAATGGTATTCGCCTCTTGGACGCCCTATTTTTAAAAACGAGTGTAAAGAGTCTTTCTTTGTCCTTGATATGGATATTATGTAGAATCTGTATAACTACGAAAACTTATTATTTGGGGGTGCAGTGGAAGATTTTAGAGCTTATCTATCGTCCAAGCAAATCGTTCCTGAAAAGAAGCTGCTCTTTTGCCTGTCGTGGGTCACCCAGTTTTACGCTTTCTGTGATAAGAGCGCGGGTGATGATGTGTCGGCTGAAGAAATTGAAAGTTATCTTAAGTACTAAATGAGAAGTCGGGAAGAATGGCAAGTCAATCCGGCATATGAATTGAATATTCTATTCAAAACTTTTCTCTTCTTTTTTGTGCAAATGAAATGGTATAGGGCGCAAAGGGATCCGCCAAAAATCTGCTTATCCCTATGTTGGTGGACCCTCATTCAACGAATACATGAGCTTTCCCCCAAGCGTTTCCCTGAGGACCATCCCTTTTTCCCAAAGGTATTTGAGGTGAGCAATTGCCTCCCCAGTGGCGAACCATTTTTGCGAGACAGGGAACTGATCCCAAGATTCCCAAGTAATGTCCCAAGTCATCTCCGATGCCACCTGAAAGCCGTTCCTGCTGCCCTTTTTCAGGATCGTGAGAATCTCATCAGCCCTGTTCTGATGGTGATCCTTTAATTCCTGAATCCTCTCCCTGCACCTTTTGAAAATTCGCCTGTGGCCGGGCAATACAACTGCAACATCGAGCTCATAGACTTTGTCGAGGCTCCAAAGATATTGAAGCAGAGGATTCTCCTCATCGGCCCATGATTGAATGTTGGGCGTTATATCTCCCAGGATATGATCTCCGGACACCAGGATTCTTTTGTTGGGTTCATAAAGGCACATATGCCCCAATGTATGGCCGGGCGTTTCTACACATTTGAATTGGTATTCCCCGATGTCTATGGTGTCGTCCTCTTTCAAAATCTTGAAAGGCAAGTCGAATTTTGATCCATATTTATATCCCGGGTGATTGTGAATTGCCGCCAAAAGCTCTTTTTCAGGAAAACCATTTGAGCCTGCATAGTCAATCATATCATCCCATGGAACGGCACCTCTAACCCTATCCGCATCTGGCTGGTTGAAATAAATGGTGGAGTTATCTGTGGCAAGGGTAGAAACAAGGGCAAAATGGTCTGCATGCAGGTGGGTAATAAAGAAGTCTGCTTCGTTTAAATTCACCCCAAGTTCGGCCAACCCGGCCTTCATAGCATCCCTACACTCTTTTCGATTTAGTCCCGTATCAATAATCAAATTCCGAGCCGAGTCCTTTAAGACATACGAGTTGATGGCTTTCAGGGGACTCTCGGGCAGAGGGATTTCGATTTTGTAAATGTTTGTCAAGATTTCTTCAACCATTGAGATCCTCACATGGGTTATTGGTTGGGAAGGAGTATAGGGAAGCGGGCGTTGTGTGTCAATAACGAATCCCCCGCACAATCAGTTCTTGTAAGTCATGCGCGATTAAAATTTAAATAGGGTCGGGGCAAGCTATCATAGGCTTTGGAGGGGTCGTCTACACTCTTAACAAAGAGGCTTTGTTGCCGGATTGCGTTGAGTGAAAAGTGTAGACCCTCATGTGCTTCTCTAAGCCTGGCATTAAGTCAAGACTATTACCCTAAAGTTCGCGGAATGGTCGAGACCATTACACGATTTACCGTGCAATTGTCATCTCCTCGGAGCTTTTCAACTCATGTAACAATTGCCTATATGCTCAATATGATATCTTTACCAGATCAGCCGCGTTATTCGTCTCGCGGAGGTGCTGGAGGTGCCAGGCCTTAAAAATTGCCACAAGCTGTGGGGTGCGAAAAGGGATTTCGGCAACAGCCTGTACACACTTGAGTGCGCTGATTCTTGTCAAAAGTGCAGACCTCTGTTCGACTACTCCTTTCCTATCTTAAAGGCAGGGGCAATTTCCTGTCCGAGGCGATGGTATTTGCTCGTGCCGGGGATAAAGATAAGGGGATCGATCTTTTCAGGATCTCCTTTTCCATCAACCAAATACCCTTCAGTTATGAAGGTTTCAATGATTTCACCAACAACGAGAGTATGACTTCCGAGGTCAAGGTAGTGGATAGCCTTACACTCAAGGTTTACCGGACATTCTTCAATAAGGGGGGCTGTTTTTGGCTCGCTATAGAAGGGTGTGAAGATTTGTGACTTGTCTGTGTTCTTACCAGAATAGATGCCACAATAATCCACCTTTTTGACCATACTCGAGGAGGCAACATTTATAGAAAAGGTTCCATGTTCGCGAACACCTTTCAGTGTATATCGCTCCTTCCGGATTGCCACAGCAATGGCTGGTGGTTTGTATGCTGCAATCCCGCACCAGGCTGCAGTCATAAAATTTGGCTTTCCATCTACCATAGCACCGACTAAAACCGCGGGCATGGGGTACAGAAATGTCTGCGGACCAAGTTTGATTTTCTCCATTTTTTCCTCCTTTTTCTAAGGGTTCAGTATTCAGGTTCCTTGAGTAAGATGCCGGGAGAGCTTCAAATAGCCCCTCCTGTCTTTCACACGGATTTCATTCGGCAGACCTTGGAATTCCGGGCACCTCAGTCACTTGAGAGCATGGTAAATGAGCGATTCATGATAATTTCGGAGGCGTCCGCGGGCCTGCGGCAGAACACTGATGAAATCAGATTTGAATTTTACCAGCGGTGGGAAAAAATGCAAGCGAGAAAGATAGAAGGTCAATTATCCTATTAGTACCTGATTTCAATCCATAATTTTTGAGATAGGGTGATTTTTTTCTTGACAAAGTGGTAATTTTCTATAAAAGTGTCATAAAGTGGTAAAAAGTGGTAAATTCCTATGGAAACTGTGCCAAAAGGTTTTTTTGAAGGTAGATCGAGACATACGCTCGATGAAAAGGGGCGACTGGCTATTCCAGCCCGGTTCAGAGAGGTTTTGAACCAAAAGGGCGATTCTTCCATTGTAGTCACCAATCTTAACAACTGCTTGGTGGCATTTGCTCGGGAAGATTGGCAGAAAATAAAGGATAAAGCCGTAGATCTCCCGCTCTTCGATAATGCTGCCACCATCTACCTACGCTATTTCATATCCGGTGCCGTGGAGTGCCCCCTGAAACAGAACCGGATTTTGATTCCCCCACATCTGAGAGGCTTGGCCGGATTAAAGAAAGAAGTCGTTTTGCTTGGTCATCTAATGAGGTTTGAAATCTGGGATAAGGTTAAATGGGAGGAAGAGTTCGAAAGGGTTAAAGAATCTTTTCCAGATGCGAGTCAATCTCTTTCCGATCTCGGAATTTAGTGGGAGGAGAAGATGATTACTGCTCATCAACCGGTAATGGTTGATGAGGCTATTACTTATCTGATCACTATACCGGATGGCATATACGTAGATGGGACACTGGGCACCGGTGGGCACAGCTTAGAGATCTGCAAAAACCTGGGGCCCAAAGGGGGATTGATTTGCATAGATGTTGACAGGGCATCAATAGAATTAGCTGAGCAGCGACTTTCTCCTTATAGAGACAGGATCAGGATTGTCAGGGAAAGCTATGTTGACTTAGATAAGGTATTACAACACGCTGGAATTGATAAGGTAAATGGCATTCTATTGGATTTTGGTCTGTCATCATATCAATTGGAGTCGTCAGGGAGGGGTTTCAGTTTCTTAAAAGACGAACCTCTGGATATGAGGATGGACCAAGACAAAGGGATAACTGCCAGTGAATTAATTAACACTGTTTCCATGGGAAGGCTGGAGGAATTCCTATGGACTTATGCTCAGGAGAGATGGGCAAAATCGATTGCCCGGGCTATAGAGGGAGAAAGGCGAAAAGGGCCTATAAGGACAAGCCGACAGGTGGCACGGCTCATTGAAAAGACTATTCCTTTAAGACATCACCCTCGGAAAATACACCCAGCTACCAGGACCTTCCAGGCCCTGAGGATAGCCGTTAACAGGGAACTGCAGAATATAGCCGATTTTTTAGAGAAAGCACCATTGTTGCTCGTTACTGGGGGGAGATTAGTAGTGATATCGTATCATTCATTGGAAGACAAGCTCGTGAAACAGGCCTTTCGGCAGCAGAGGGGAGATACGAGGTATCCTCGAAAACTTCCAACCCCCCCTGAGCCAGGGCCTTTCCTTATGAAGGCCCTGGCAAAAAAGGGCTTGAGACCGAGCCAGGCTGAAGTGAATGCGAATCCAAGATCCCGGAGCGCCATAATGAGGGTGGGCGAGAGGATTTGAGGTGAAGGGGGACGAAGGGAATCTATGAGATTGTTTCATTTTTCGGTAATCATACTTTTTTTCTTTTTGTTGGCAGGGATTGCTCATGTTTGGGTGAATTTCAAAAGAACCCAGATGGGGTATGCCTTGATTCAGTCAAAAAAGGACATATTGCAAATTGAGGAACACAATCGCAAGCTCAAGCTCGAGATAGCCTATTTGAAATCCCCTGAGCATTTAGAAGGTAAGGCGATCAAAGAATTTGGTTTAAAACATCCAACGGTTGAACAGGTAGTTTTTTTGCCATGAAGATCAAGGATAAGAAGTGGGTAAGAATCAGGATCTATGTTACGGGGGCCTGTTTTTTCCTCGTCCTCTGCGTGATTTTTTTACGGGCATACCAACTTCAGATTCTCGAAGGGAGCAGACTTTCATCCCTTGCTCAGGAGGGCTACACAGGGAAGTTAGTAA
>JAUVXZ010000084.1 GCA_030603345.1 Pseudomonadota bacterium | reverse complement strand
AACATGGATTCACGGGCGAAGATCAGGACAATATGGTTGAGACAGAGGATTACGTTGATCCAGCGTTACATATCCCAGCAATTAGCTTGTACGGGAAAAAAACGGATAGACTATCTCATTTCCTCGACACAATAGATCTTCTCGTCATTGATCTACAAGATGTCGGGACACGGGTATATACGTTTATCGCCACCATGCTCTTCTGTCTCAAAGAAACTGCCAAGGCAGGAAAGAGAGTTCTTTTGTTAGACAGGCCCAATCCTTTGGGCGGAGTAATAGCAGAGGGAAATCTTTTGCGCCCCGAGTTTTACTCCCTTGTGGGCCCTTTCGCACTTCCCATGCGCCACGGAATGACTATGGGGGAGCTGGCAAACCTATTTATAGATGCCTTTCAGATTGACTGCGAACTCACCGTGCTTCCACTCAAAGGCTGGTTTCGGCACATGTTATGGAAGGATACTGGACTACGATGGGTTATGCCTTCTCCCAATATGCCCCTTTCAGAAACCGCTCAGGTATATCCGGGACAGGTTATCTGGGAAGGCACAAATATCTCAGAAGGGAGGGGCACATGCCGCCCGTTCGAGATATTTGGTGCACCCTTTATCAATCCCTTCGTTATCAAGAAACAATTGGCATCTGAAGACATGGAAGGATGCTATCTGCAGGAGTATTACTTTCGGCCTACGTTCAACAAATGGAAGAACGAACGGTGTGGAGGCTTTATGATTCACGTAATAGATCCTATCGCCTATAGACCATACCGCACATCACTTGCCTTACTCACAATCATTAAAGAAACCTATGGGGACGAATTCACCTGGCGCAAACCACCGTATGAATATGATTTCGAGAGGTTCCCAATAGATCTCATTTTGGGAGATGCTTCAATAAGGCTTGCCTTAGAAGAGGGAAAAGAAAGCAAAGAACTAATTGCGGATTACATCCAAGAACTGGAAGGCTTCCTTGAGTTCAGAAAGCCATATCTAATCTATAAAGAATAATGGTACCTAATCTTATTTCAGTCTTTTTTTGGCGATCTCTGCCTCTCTGGTCTTTGGAAATTTCCTCAGGAGTTTCTTATAGACAAGGGTAGCCGTGGTCTTATCATCAATCTTTTCAAAGGCGAGGGCCTGGTGGAGCATGGCCGCGGGAGCCTTATTTCCCCGGGGAAAGTCATTGATGACCTTTTGATAGGCGAGGATTGCCTCCTCGTATTCCTCTGCGGCCCGGTGACACTCACCAATCCAGAAATAGGCATTATCTGCCAGGTCAGATTCGGGGTACGAGGTAAGAAATTTATTAAAGCCAGCTATAGCCTCATCATAGCGACCATCCCAATAGTATCCCAATGTCTTTTCATAGAGGGCTAACTCGGTTCGCCGAGCACTGCCTTTCGTTTTTCCCGTTTCCGCCTCGGGCTTCTTTTTGGAGCGTGCTGTCTCAGAGCTTCCCTGACGCTCAAGACGCTCCATCCTTGTTGCAAGGTCTTCAACCGTAGAGGAAAGCCGTGTCACCTGGGATACCAGGACATCCTGCTTGGTCGTGTCCTTCTCTACTGTCCTTTTTAACACATGCCCGGTCTCTTCAACCCTGCCGGTCAATGTTTGTATAATATCCCTCATTTCCACCAGGTCCGCCTCAAGTTGGGCAAGACTGACCCGCAGAGACTCCTGATCCTCCTTCAGGGTATTTCCTATGCCTTTTTCTATTTCCTTTTGCTGCGCCTCGCTAGCCTTGGCTTGTTCCTCCAGCTTCTGGAGGGCTTTCCCCAAGCTATCTAAATCTTTCTTGGTTTGTCTATTGAGGGCATTGACCTGCTTGTGAAGATAAACAACATCCTGCTGGGAGGCACAGGCTGTTAGGAAAAAAACAAGGATCGAAAATACCATGAGTAATCTTATGAATCTGCTAGCCATCCCTTTGTCCTTCTACCGCCCCTTTGGACTATAGTGCCTCGTGTTGCATCAAGACTCTCTTGTGCTTTACATGTTTATTGACAAGTGAGTGGTTGGCAGCAAAATCCAGTCGTATACCGAAACAGCTTTGCCTCCCAGATATCTACCTTGCGAGAACTATCAACGAACAAGTACAAAGTCATCACGTCTGTTCTGGGACCATGATGCTTCGTTACGTCCCAGGCCGCGGGGCCTCTCTTCACCATAGCTAATCGTTTCTATTCTGTCAGCAGCGATTCCAAGAGAGATGAGAAAGTTTTTGGCGCTACTGCCCCTTCTGTCTCCGAGAGCAAGATTGTACTCGTTGGTACCCCTCTCATCACAGTTGCCCTCGATCCTTGCCCGCATATCTGGATAATCCTTCAGAAATGCTGCCTTTTCCTGAAGAATAGGCCTATACTCTAGCCTAATGAAAGACTTATCAAAATCAAAGTAGAGTGCTTCCGCTTCAAATTTTGCAGCCCTTCTTTCCATCCAAGCCTTTTCCTCGTCAATTGCAGCCTCCCGTTTCTTGGCCTCTTCCAGTTCCTTGAGCCGTTCAATCTTGGCCTCTTCCATTTTCTCTTCCTTTGCCGCGGGCACAGCCGCCTTCTCCTCTTTCGCAACCTCCGGGGCAGGCGCCTCCACCACCTTCTCTTCTGTTATCACCTGCTTCTTAGCACATGACGACAGTAAGAAAATGGATGAAAATGCAAAAACCACCAGTGTTGCAACTACCAGATTCCTCTTCATGAGTCTTTACCTCCTTGCTTTAGGTTATCTACGTACATCCTCATTATTCATAAGTGTGGACCTATACCACTTCTCGACCACAATTTCAAGTGTTTAGATAGAGCATGGCATTTTTCCTGAAAAGGTATTGGTAATCATTTCACCTGTTGAGCCCAAGAAGGTGAGAGTTGGTCCCTTGCAAAAAAGGTTACCTGCCTCTGGTTTTCTCCATTGGCATTGGAGATAAAGATATGGTAATTTCCGTTTGTTCTGTTTGAACTGAACGCAAGGTAGCGTCCGTCAGGAGACCAACATGGGTCTTCATTGTTACCCTGATCCCGGGTAATTCTCCGCAGATCACCTCCATCTGGCGAAATGGTGTAGATATCAAAGCGCCCATCTGAGGAACCAGCAAAAGCAATCCGGTCGAGCTTTGACCATGCAGGCGAGGTATTATAGCTTCCTTCAAAGGTTAATCTTTCAACCCGCTCATTTCTGAGATCAAGGATATATATCTGGGGTGAGCCTGATCTATTGGAGACAAAGGCCATCTTTTCCCCGTCTGGAGAAAATGTTGGAGATACATCGATTCCCCAATTTTTGGTCAGGCGCTTTACTATTTTTCCTGTTGTATCAATCAAATAGATATCTGGATTTCCGCTTATGGTAAGGGTCAAGGCAAGCTCTTTTCCATTCGGTCTCCAGGCGGCTGCGATGTTCAGGCCCTCTCGATCAGAGATTTTTTTCGTCCCTCCCTTTATCATATCATGCATGAAAAGCACCGTGCCCGAATCACGGAAGGAGGTATAAATCATCCGATCCCCTGAAGGAGAAAAGCGGGGTGAGAGTGTAATCGTACGGTGGGAGGTTGTTTGCTTAAGATTGTGCCCATCATAGTCAGCTAGATAAATCTCTTTTTGACCGGTGGAGGTCCCAACAAAGGCAATCTTGGTTAGGAATGGCCCGGGATGTCCGGTTAAGGCAAACAGGATGTCATTCGCGAGACGATGCATGAGGTACCGTGATTGCTCGACTAAACCGAGTATCCTTTTCCCATAAACTTGGTTGCCAGAGAAGACCTCAAATAATCGCGCCTCTACCTTAAGCTGTTGGCCAATACATTCATAACCGGCTTTCAGGAGGAATTCGGCTCCAATGACAGACCAATCCTTAAAATTGATGCTGTCGCGGGTAATCCCAGCCCCAGGCCCTTCAATAAAGGAGCCTTTGTCCAGCGGCCTAAAATAACCACTGAGATCAAAATCGTTGGATATAATTCCGGCAAGTTTACTACCGAGTTCCGGGGGTTCGTTCTTGTGCCCTAAGCACTTGAAATCGGGTACAGCAATCGATATCCTTCTCATTGACGGAGAAGTTATGTCTATGTAGAGCCTGGCCTCGGCATCATTCGTCTCGAAAATGATACCGATCCCGAGAACCAAAATACCTATCAGTAGTTGGGAAATTACCCTACCACTAAACAAGATCTTTGAGACTAAAATTGATTTCAACCTCTTCGTTCCTTTTCTTATACCCAGGCGGAAATTGGGGGAGAGGGTCTGATTTCTCTATGGCCTTCAGCACAGAATCATCAAACAGAGGATCATGAGATCGCTTCTTAAACGATTGCTTTAATATCTTTCCATCTTTTCTTACGGTCAAAATAACCACGGCTTCGGGCATTTTCCCTTTTTTTGTATTGATAAGAGCAACCGGATAGGACCAGTTATTCTTGATGGCGGTTTCAATCTCCATTTGATACAGCGCAATAACCTTGCCTACCCCAGAAGACGTTCCAAAGTGCGCGCCCACTTCCCCTGGAGAGGAAACTCCCGTCTGTCCTTCAGGTTCGCCCTGGGTTTCAGCGGGCTGTACTGTCTCTTCTTCTTTGGGTTGTTCTGTCTCCTCCTTGAGCACCTTTTTCTCAATCTTGGAGATGGCTTCGTCTATGAGCCCTGAAGAGGAGGAAGCTTTATCCTCAGGTCTTGCTCGATGCTTCGGAGAAACCTTCTTCGCCACAATGGGGACAGTTTTTTTCTTTTTGATGGTAATCCGACGGGTCCGGGTTTTTGAAATACGAGCTGTTTTCTGCCCTTTTGTTACAGTCCTTCCCTGGGTCCCGCCCTTTCCCATGACCTTTGCCGGGTACCTCACTAACTCAACACGATATACTCTGTCCTCAATGAACGGATAACGGACAGTATTTTTTGGGACGAACAGGATTGTTGAGAAAATCCCCAGATGAAACAGGAGGGAGAGGACCACCATAAGGACCCATTTCTCTTCCTTAAACCCTGAACTACCTATGAGCCGTGTTGCCGTCATTTACGTAAAGGCTCTGTTATCATTCCTACTTTAGTAATTCCGGCCTCTTTAACCTGGGACATCACGGTCATTACAAAACCATAAGGAACATTTTTATCAGCCTGGAGCAAGATCTCCTTTGCTGCTCTATTTGCGAATATCTTATTCAGCTTGCCCTTGAGATCGCCTAATTCAACCTTGTAGTTCTCAATAAAGACGTCCCTTTTCTTGGTTATCGATAGGATGAGAGGGTCTTCTTGGGTCTTTATGCTTTTACTTTCGGTTGTGGGAAGATCTACCTTGACCCCATGTGTCATCATTGGCGCGGTCACCATAAATATGATAAGCAATACCAACATGACATCAACCAGGGGTGTCACGTTAATATCTGATATCAGATCTTGTCGGCCTTCATTCCCATCCATTATAAATCACCTCATGCCCTCTCGCTTGACGCCCTCTTCAGCAACCCTCTCTCGATTAAGTTCGTAAAGTCGGAGATGAAACTTCCCATCTCTATCTGAGATGCTCTTGTCCGGCGGTTGAAATAATTGAAGGCTACAACTGCCGGTATGGCTGCAGCTAGCCCTGCTGCCGTAGCAATGAGGGCCTCAGCTATACCGGGCGCCACAACCCCCAAGCTGGCAGAACCCTTCATGCCGATCGCCCTGAATGAGGTCATAATACCCCAAACCGTACCAAAAAGCCCGATAAAGGGGCAGGTATTGCCGGTAGTGGCCAAAAAGGTTAATCCCTTTTCCAGACGCCCGCTCTGGATGGAGAGGGTTTTTCTAGCAGCCCTTTGCACATTCTCCATGATCGGCTGCTGTGACTGAAATGCCATGCTGTCATCCGGATTTCCCTGAAGTGCCTTTGATCGGCTAAATTCTGCGTAACCGGCCCTGAAAATCTTGGCGAGCGGGCTAAACTTGAATGTCTTGGTTTCCAAATAAACCCGGCTTATCTCCCTGCTGGAGGAAAAAAGTTCCAAAAATTCTTCATTTTCCTCCCGAAACCTCTTGAGCAATCGTAACTTCATAAAGACTATGGTCCACGAAGTCACAGAGAAAAAGAGCAGGAGCACAAGAACGAACTTTACCATTGGGCCAGCATTGTAAACCATCTGAACAATATCCGTCCCAAAAACATCTGATCCTAAAAACTGCAGGGAATATGGCATGAAATACACTCTTCCTTTCTTATAAAGAATAAATAATTATACTAAATATCATACAGTACGTAAACAAAATTCCCAAATTCAATTTCAACACAGGTACAGCGATACCAGCATTTTTCGCCTTTAATTCCTTTTACTCTTATGATATTATACAAACCTTGTCCAGAAATTCCCGTACTATGGTGAAGATAGGCTATTTGCTGAGCCAATATTATGCTGTGTAACCACGAACTGATTCCGAAAAAACCAAGATCCTCCCCTCCACCGGAAACACGGACCAGGAGATGTGTTGCCTGTGGAAGCAAGGATATTAAACCAGGAAGACGCTATTGTTCAAAGGAATGCAGACAGAAACTACAGTGGACTCTTTCCCTCTCTAAGGGACTCCTCCAAACCCTCAATACACGATATGCGGCGTTTTCATTTACAGAGCAGTACGTAGCCCTTGATGTAATGCCTACCTGGTCCAATGAAATATCACGGTTTGTCTATGAAAGGAAATCGGGTTACGCGCCTGCCCATGCCCTGAAAGAACTTATCCTGGAGGCGGGTAAGGAATGGCATAGAAAAAGGAGTCGACGGATTTCCCGCAGCTTCTCATCCCAGTCCATTCTTGAAGAAAAGACTGAGAAGGATATCAACCCTGATTCCGTCAAGCCGAATACAAACAAAACCCCCAAACTATCTGCTGATCAGAAAAAGGCCCTCGGGCACCTCAACATACCTATCGATACCCTCATCTTCGGAGATTATGTCGAGGAGCTTAAGAAGGCCTTCAGGGGAATGGCAAAAATTCATCATCCTGATAAAGGTGGTGACGGCGAGAGGTTTAAGGAGATAAAGACGGCCCACGAATCTATGTTAGAATGGACCGAGACCCCCAAATTTCAATCCAATTCCGCACTGCCTGGTTGTTGGTCCTACAATGGGTATAGAAACCGGTGGTCACCTCCCTTACGGCAATAAACGCACACATGGGGCTTCGAGGGGATACCGGAGCTTACCCAAAGAAAAGTCACGTTTTTGGAGCCACCGGGCGGAATCGAACCGTCGACATCCTCATTACGAGTGAGGTGCTCTGCCAGCTGAGCTACGGTGGCCGTCTTGGATATTGTTATACTTTTTTTATCACCCTGTCCAATTTTTTTTGAAACCCCCTGATGCGAGGATGTGAGAAAATGAAAAAACCAAAGGACTACCTTGTATTCCCTCTAGATGTCTCAACCTATGAAGAGGCAATCAGATACGTAGTACTCTTGAAGGAGCATGTAGGCGTTTTCAAAGTCGGTCTGGAACTCTTTGTCAGTATCGGGCCGAAGATTCTCGAGGGGATAAGAGAGCACAGTAACACGGAAATATTCCTTGATCTAAAGTTTCATGACATACCTGCCACGGTCAAAAGTGCCTTTACGGCAGCAAGTGCTTACGGCGTTGCATTTACGACCATACACTGTGATGAGGGAAAGGGTCTCCTTCGCTCGGTTGTTGAAAATAATCCATCAGGCACCAAAATATTGGCCATTACCGTACTTACCAGCCTTGAAAGCAAAGACTTAAAAGAGCTCGGCTACCGGGAAAAATACGTTAATGACTTAACGGAATTGGTATTGCTTAGGGCTCGAATGGCCAAAGACGCCGGCTGTTCCGGTGTTGTGTGCTCTGGCCACGAGGTCGATAGAGTTAAAAAAGAATTGGGGAAAGATTTTATCGTTGTTACCCCTGGTATTAGGCCTGCATGGTCTCTGAAAGAAACGGATGATCAAAAGAGGATTATCACTCCTTATGAGGCAGTAAAAAGGGGTGCGGATTACATAGTGGTGGGCAGACCTATCCGGACAGCTGAAAAACCGATTGAGGCTGCGCAAAAGGTTTTGGATGAGCTTGAGGGGGCAATCTCACAGTAGATACCCCTCGAATCAGATTAAATGACATAGACAGGTATCTTGGCCTTGGCCAGAACCTTTCTGGTCACACTTCCTAATAGGTGTCTGTCCCCTGGCTTACCTTTGGCCGCCATAACAATAAAGCCATAATCGCTCTTTTCTGACGGTCTCTGTGCCAAGATGCTATCTTCTCTAAACAAGGCTAACCCGGAACTACTGAACGGAAACCTGATGCTCACCTCTGTTATCGTATAGTACATCTTTGGACAAACCCTTCCATGATTTGCTTAAAGGAAGCGAGTTCTTCATCGGAGTAGCTGTGCATATCTAAGCATTCATCATCTAACATCTTAGAGGCAACAAATCCTTGCAACACATATAAGCGGCAGTCTTTTACTAACTGGCCGATTTTAATAAAATCATCCTTTTCAAAAAGAGGTTTCACCACAGTGGTCCTGAATTCATAATCCAAACCTGAATCCATAATCAATCTGATACTTTTCAGAATCTGACCCGTTTCTACCTTTTTTCTTACCACAGATTCATACTTATCCAGAGATATTTTTATATCCATGGCAATGTAATCCACGGTCTTAGATTCCAGTATCTTCTCTAACCTTTGAGGAAAACTTCCATTGGTATCCAATTTAGCCAGATATCCCAATCCCTTCACTTTCAATAGAAAATCCTCGAGACCAGCTTGCAGAAGAGGTTCTCCCCCAGTTATGGTCACAGCTTCAAGCTTTCCCTGCCTTCTCTCTAGAAAAGAGAGTATCTCTTCCTCTTCTAATCCGTCAGACCCAGACCTCTTCGCATCTATAAGCTCTGGATTGTGGCAATAAGGACATCTGAAATTACACCCTTGAGTAAAGACAATAGCGGAGATTTTATCTGGATAGTCGATGAGAGAAAAGCTTTGAAAGCCCCCTATGATCATTTCTAGTAACCGTTCACAGGTTCAGGGTTCAACGTTCAGGGTTAAGGAAAAAGAAGGCATTGAGGGCCCTAAGGCCTCGTTAAAAAGGATCATTTTCCCAAGTAATTGCCAATTTGGCTCCAAATTTTGGATTACGCCTGAGAAAGCTGACGCTTTTCTCGTAAATATGCATCCCAAATGCAGTCCGGGCATGAGAATGGAACTTTGAACCCCTGAACCTTTGAACCCGTGAACGGTTACCATTTCTCAGACCGCAAACATCCTTCTGATTTTGAATTCCGCCTGCTTTCCCCTGTTCCACTGCTTTACAGGCCTGAGATAGCCAACAACGCGGGAATAGACCTCACATTCCTCACCACACTTTGGGCACACCTCATGCTCTCCGGCCAAATATCCATGAACAGGGCAAACGCTGAAGGTAGGGGTAAAGGTAAAATAGGGGAGATGATAATTCTCGCAGATTTTGCGTACCAATGATTTAACACTTCCGGGGTTTGTGATTCTCTCACCTGCATAGACATGAAGCACCGTCCCTCCTGTATATCTTTGCTGGATACCGTCCTGCAGATCCAAGGCCTCGAAAACATCATCGGTGAAGTTAACCGGGAGATGGGTGGAGTTGGTATAAAAACATTCACTTCCGTCCCCGTTGCCTGCAGCGATTATGTCAGGATACCGTTGCTTATCAATCTTTGCCAAACTGTATGAGGTTCCCTCAGCAGGGGTAGCCTCAAGGTTATAATTGTTTCCTGTCTCCTTTTGAAAATCTATCAATAACTCCCTCATAAAATCCAAAACCCTTATGGCAAATTCCTTACCCTCTGCATCACCAATAGTCTTACCGAGAAAGTTTTGGCACGCCTCATTCATACCAACGAGACCAATCGTTGAAAAATGATTCTTCCAGTACTCATCAAATCTCTTTTTAACATTTCGCAAATAATACTTCGTATACGGGTAGAGACCCCCATCGGTAAATCTTTCCAGGATTTTCCTCTTTGTCTCCAGGCTCTCTTGACCCAGAATCATCAACCTTTTGAGGCGACCAAAGAATTCATCCTCACTACCGCTGAGATATCCGATCCTCGGCATGTTGATGGTTACAACTCCGATAGAGCCTGTCAATGGATTAGAACCAAAGAGGCCTCCACCTCTCTTCTCGAGCTGGCGGTTGTCGATTCTCAACCTGCAACACATGCTTCTGGCGTCCTCTGGGTTCATGTCCGAATTTACGAAATTGGAAAAATAGGGAATCCCATACTTTGCTGTCATTTCCCACAGATCTTCGATAACAGGATTCTGCCAGTCAAATCCTTTGGTAATATTGTACGTGGGAATGGGAAAGGTGAAAACCCGTCCACGGGCGTCGCCGTCTGCCATGACCTCTAAGAAGGCCTTGTTAAACAAATCCTGCTCCTTTTGAAAATCCTTATAGGTGGCATTTTGTGGCTCACCTCCAATAATGACCGTTTGGTCTCTATAGTATTGCGGTACCGTAAGATCGAGCGTAACATTCGTAAAGGGGGTCTGGAATCCGACCCTTGTGGGCACGTTGATATTAAAGATAAACTCCTGCAAGGCCTGCTTAATCCCCTTATACGTTAATCCGTCAAATCGTATGAAAGGCGCTAACAAGGTGTCGAAATTAGAAAATGCCTGGGCACCGGCCGCCTCTCCTTGAAGCGTATAAAAGAAATTTACGATCTGCCCCAATGCACTCCTGAGGTGATTGGCAGGTTTACTTTCTACTTTTCCCCAAACGCCTCTGAATCCCTCAACCAGCAAATCAAACAAATCCCAACCGACACAGTAAACAGACAGAAGGTTCAAATCATGAATGTGAAAATCACCCTGGAGGTGCGCCTCCCGGATTTCGGGAGAGTAGATTTCATTCAACCAATAGACCCTGCTTACCTCCGAGGAAACATAGTTATTCAATCCCTGGAGAGAGAATGCCATGTTGCTGTTTTCATTAACCCTCCAATCCGTTTTATTCAGGTATTGATCCACCAAGTCGACACTTGCCTTGTTGGTAATCTCTCGCATTTTGGCGTGCTGATCCCTGTAAATGATATAGGCCTTGGCAGTTTTGCGATAGGTTGAGGAAAGCAGCACCTCCTCTACGATGTCCTGGATCTCTTCCACAGTAGGGATCTTTTCACCAGTTACCTGCTGGGCCAGATTCAAAACCCTGACAGTAAGTCTCTGAGCAACCTTCTCTTCAAATTCCTCTGTTGCCTTTCCAGCCTTTGCAATGGCATTGGTAATCTTTTGAGCCTCAAAGGGTACAATCGTCCCGTCTCTTTTTTCTACCTTTGTAAACATGGTATCGTCTCTCCACCCTTTCTTGTATCCGCTCCAAGCGGAATTCACAGATCTGCAATCGTCTCAATCCATCCGACCAGCCCGTTTTCCACAACATGTTGTATTAAACTATAGTTGAGCTTCAATATAAAGTCAATATTCGAGCAGTGATAAAAAGCAACAAAATGCACTTTTCTTTATACCGGTTTCTTTTGCAGGGTTTCAAATAAGGTTAGTATAGTTCAAAAGTGTTTACTTAATGGTGTATTGGTTAGGGAACGTGTACACAATTACGTCTATGAGGTCATGCCCAATTTTCTCAAGGCGATATCTATCGGCTTGGGAGGATGTGGCCAAATATGTGGTGTTTAGTTGAGCCAGGTAAAGACTCCCAGGGCTTCCGAGGAGCAAACCCCACATATTTGACCACTGAAAGATCCGGTGGAATTTTTTTGAGATATCGCCTTTCAAAAACAGCCATGACCTCTTTTGGAACGTGAACGATTACTCACTAATGGTTCATGCCAACACTTTTGAACGATACCAAAAGGTTATGGGTGCCAGTATTCCACCAGAACCGGAAGGATCATAGAGACAGAAAGCGACGATTTCCCTTGACTTTGTTTTATGTTTTCATTACACAGACATAAACCGTTCAGGTGCTGGATAAGAGCTTAAAAGGGAACCCCGTTAAAATCGGGGACGGGCCCGCCTCTGTAATCGGGGACAAAAGCCGCAAGATGCCACTGTGCCGCTGGAAGCGGGATGGGAAGGCGCGGTAAGTAGGATGATCCGAAAGCCAGAAGACCTGCCTGAATGTTAGGCGTAGCCTTCGCGGACTGGGCTTAGCCTAAAGATCTTGAGGATAAAAAAGGGACATCCCCGGATCGATTCTAATCGGTCCGGGGATTTTTTTCTCCGGACCTCCAAAACCATTTTAGAGTTCAGGAAAGGAGGATGAAACGGTGAAAAAGTTGAAGACCATTTTTTTGTTTGGAATGGTTGGCCTTCTAGGTCTCATGATCAATAGTGTTTATGCGATTGGAAATGAAGAGGATGCGACCTTAGAAACAGTTGTGGTTACCGGAACTAGAATCCAACAGAGGATAGAAAGAGTGCCAGCAAATGTCACGGTAATCGACGAGGAAGACATCAAAAACTCAAACGCAAAAACGGTGGTTGATCTTCTCCGCTCTGAAGAAGGAATCGTTGTGAGAGACCTCTTGGGCCATGGGAAGACTGCTCAGGCAGATCTGCGGGGATTTGGAGAAACTGGCCCATATAACACGTTGGTTTTGGTGGATGGGCGCCGTGTAAATGAAATTGACCTGAGCGGAGTGGATTGGACACAGATTCCTCTGGAGCAGATCGAGCGTATAGAAACCGTTCGGGGGACCGGTACGGTACTCTATGGCGATAATGCCGTGGGCGGCGTGATCAACATCATTACGAAGATTCCAACTGAAAAACTAACCGTTATGGCGGGAGCACTTGCCGGGAGTTATTCTCGACACAAAGAACAGGCCTCTATCAGCGGCGGTCATAAGAATTTAGCTGCTTCTCTGTTTGCCAGTTATGATTCCACTGACGGATACAGGGATAACGGGGAATTTCGGGCAAAGGATATAGGCGGAAAAATCGTTTTTGATCCTACTGAATTGCTAAGTCTCAACCTTAGTGGGTCGTATCACTCGGATGACTACGGTCTTCCGGGTCCCCTTACAGAGGAGGAAGTAAACGTTGATCGAAGAGCCACCACAAATCCTTTAGATGAGGCTGAGAGCACCAATCAGTATCTTAAACTGGGTTGCAATATAGAC
>JAUVXZ010000300.1 GCA_030603345.1 Pseudomonadota bacterium | reverse complement strand
GACGATATTATGATCAGTATCCTCAAAAGTGGGATTATGATACTCCAAACATCCCCTACGCTAGAAAGCGATCTAAAAGACGACATATTCGAGACCTATAAGTCAATTCTTGTTGACGGTTTGGGCTTATCCCCAGCCGTTCTGTCAGAGGTCTAACAAAAGTACTCGAAACTTGCCTTCATAAGCTCTCGTGCATCCTGCCGCATCCGTAGCCCTTTATATGCCCGCATCTTCCATCAAAGCTGTATAAGGCACCTGCAATCCATTACCCTCTTACACCAGATCATCTTTTTGCTATAAAGCGCGATTTTTTTTCTTGACATAGGTACCACGTTGTGGTACCACTCTTAACGGTTTTTACGTACGTTCACCAGAAAGGTTCCTGGAGGCCCTATGGACAGCGAAAAGTTTCTACTGGCCCGGAAGAAGCTGGGCAAGACACAAAAACAGCTGGCCGAACTTTTGGGCACCTCTTTGAAGGCTGTCCATAGCTACGAGCAGGGGTGGCGATCGGTGCCAGCCCATGTGGAGCGCCAGCTTTTTTTCCTGGTCTCGACGAAAAGGGGGAACCAGAAAGGACGAAAGTCTTGCTGGGTTATCAAAAAATGTCCTCCTGATCGCAAGAAAGAGTGTCCGGCCTGGGAGTTCCAGGCCGGAAGGCTGTGCTGGTTTATTAACGGCACTATTTGTGAAGGCGTGGTTCAAAAGGATTGGCACGCAAAGATGAAGGTTTGCCGAAACTGTGAAGTCTTATCCTCTCTGGTGTAACCTCAAAATGGAGAGCGTTCGGGGTTCTTGATCGGACAGCTGAGATGGCTAGTATGCCCAACGCTTGAATCACCTGTATTCTGGCAGCTTGGTTGTCATAACTGGCCACAGGGCTATTTTTATCTCATAGGCGGCACAGAGGCACCCAGGTTTTAAGCTGAATACCTGAGAGAAATCTTAAGTCGACTGGCTCAATGATGATGCAGTAAATCAAGATGCCCTGATTCAATGAAGATGCCAGGATGATGGCGAGAAGGTTAGCAAAAGAGGAAGGATTACTCATGGGTATTTCATCTGGTGCAGCTGCATGGGCGGCAGTTGAAGTAGGTAAAAGAAAAGAAAATAAGGACAAACTCATTGTGGCAGTCTTTCCGGATTTAGGAGAAAGGTACCTTTCTACGGAGTTATTTGAGGAAGGCTAGAGCGGTAGCACAGCCAACGAGGGATTAGTGAGTTCTCCTCAAGCAAGCACACCAGGTTACCGGCCTGATTAGGAGCATAAAAGGTTATGAGGATCAACCAGATAAAACATCTAAGCATTTGCAGAGCGCAGACGGTGGTGGTGCCATGGATTATGGGGAGGCCCTTTGGGCCGATATGGAGTGACAGATTCAGCTAGAATAGAAAAATGACAATCAATGCAGAGGCGAAAAATGGCAAAAACCATCAAAGAGATCAATGAAAAGATTAAGAAAGGCGAGGCAGTTGTCGTCACTGCCGAGGAGATTATTGACATCGTCGAAAAAAAAGGAGCGAAGAGGGCAGCCCAGCAGGTAGATGTGGTTACGACGGGAACCTTTGGTCCGATGTGTTCATCCGGTGCTTACATTAATATAGGCCACGCCACACCGCGGATAAAACTTGGAGGAGAGCAGGCCTATCTGAATGATGTCCCGCTCTATACCGGGTTTGCGGCTGTGGATGCCCTCATCGGAGCAACCGCCTTACCCGATGACGACCCGAGGAACAAAACATTTCCTGGCGAGTTCAAATACGGCGGCGGCCATGTGATTGAGGATTTAGTTGCTGGCAAGGATCTAGAGCTCGTCGCTACTGCTTATGGGACGGATTGCTATCCTAGGAAGAAACTAGAGACCTGGGTAAACATTAAGGACCTCAATGAAGCGGTGCTTTTTAACCCCAGGAATGCCTACCAGAACTACAATGTAGCCGTGAACTTGAGCGATAAGGTCATCTATACGTACATGGGGATGCTTAAGCCCAAACTGGGCAACGCCAACTATTGTAGTGCTGGGCAGCTCTCTCCACTACTAAATGATCCCTGTTATAAGACTATTGGTATCGGCACAAAGATCTTCCTTGGAGGGGGAGTGGGCTACGTAGTCTGGCAGGGGACCCAGTTTAACCCCTCTGTGCCACGCAAAGAAAATCGCACACCATCTGCGCCGGCCGGCTGCTTAGGCGTTTTGGGAGACTTAAAACGAATGAGCCCTGAGTGGTTGTTAGGAACATCCATGTTAGGCTATGGAACAACTCTTACTGTCGGTATTGGCATTCCCATTCCTGTACTCAATGAGGAGATATGCCAATGTACTGCAGTGAAAGACGATGACATATGGACCCAGATCGTCGACTACAGTGAGGACTATCCCCAAGGGAAAAAAGGTAGCCTTGGAGAGGTAGACTATGCCCAGCTCAAGACTGGAAAGATTGTAATTGAGGGCAAAGAAGTTCCAACTGGAAGCCTCTCCAGTTACCCTAAGGCAGTGGAGATAGCCAATACGTTGAAGAAGTGGATCAAAAAAGGTGATTTTCTCCTAACTGAACCTGTGGCCTATCTCCCCGGTCCAAACACGGGTTACACCTTTAAGCCTCTTGAGGAAAGGCCGATTGAAAATTAGCAGGAAATGAAACAATGGGAGGCGGAGATGCTCAAGGACTCCCCTTCTACGCCTCCCTGCATTCACTTTTTCGAGGTGGTAATGATGATTACAAAAAGGATAGTGCTCCATTTTCCCCACAGGGTTGCTGATCAGCCAATAGTGTACAAGTTGGCTAGAGATTATGACCTAGAGTTCAACATTCTAAAGGCCTATATAACCCCTGAAGAAGGTGGCCTCTTGGTTTTAGAGCTGCGCGGAGAAAACAAGAATTACAATCAAGGGATCCAGTATTTGGCAGGAGTCGGTATAGAAACACAACCTTTATCTCAAGACGTAATTCGCAACGAAACACGATGTAGTCATTGCGGTGTTTGTGTTCCTCTCTGTCCAGCTGGCGCGTTTGTGGTTGAACCCTCAACTAGAGAGGTCCACTTTCATGACACCAAATGCATTGCCTGTGGACTCTGCGTCAAGTTCTGTCCAATTCGCGCAATGGAGGTAAGCTTCTAATAGCCTAGAGTGCGAAAGATCTTAATAAATGTGAAGGGGTTAATGACATGTTTAAGAGAATGCGAGAGGATATCCAAACAGTATTTGCCAAGGATCCAGCGGCAAAAAGCGTATCAGAGGTTATCTTTTGCTATCCGGGACTCCATGCTATCTGGGTACACAGAATAGCCCACTTCCTTTGGAACCATAAGTTGCTTCTTATCGCAAGATTTATTTCCCTGTTCACCCGTTGGTTAACAGGGATCGAGATTCACCCGGGAGCAAAGATTGGCCGACGGTTCTTTATCGACCATGGTATGGGTGTGGTAATAGGTGAAACTGCCGAGATTGGCGATGACGTTTTGATGTATCAGGGTGTTGTTCTGGGCGGCACAACCTTAGAC
>JAUVXZ010000289.1 GCA_030603345.1 Pseudomonadota bacterium | reverse complement strand
TAGGAGTTCATAACAGTAGGGAGCATGTAGTAAGTAGTAAGGAGTATAGAAATCCACAACTAACTTTAGGCCTGCCCGCTCACCAAGCTTGTGAGGCAGGCGGGCACTTTTAACCCTGGCCCAGACCTGGCCTATAATCTTAATAGGCTGATCAAAGCACCTAGCGCATGAAAGACTTTACAGTCTGATATAAGCACGTCACGCTAGGGCGGGCTTTAGACATTTTAGGCACTTCTAAGATGAGTATTGCTGATAAAATCGTAGCCGGGGACATCAGAGCAGTCGCCAGGCTTATCAGGGATATTGATGATATGGTCCCTGAGGCAAGAGAGGTACTCAAGGATCTTTACCCCTCTACCGGCAGGGCGTATGTAGTTGGCATAACCGGAGCACCAGGTGTAGGGAAGAGTACCCTGGTGGATCAAATGGTGGCTCATCTGAGGAAGGCGGAAAAGACCGTGGGAGTGCTCGCCGTAGATCCAACCAGTCCGTTCAGCGGGGGCGCTATTCTTGGTGACCGAGTCAGGATGCAGCGGCATAGCATGGATGAGGGCGTGTTTATACGCTCAATGGCAACAAGGGGCTATTTTGGTGGACTGACTCAATCTACCAAAAGTGCAATAGATGTGCTGGACGCGATGGGAAAGGATTATATTCTCGTTGAAACAGTTGGCGTTGGGCAGGACGAAATAGATATTGTTCGGAGTGCTGATACAACGCTTATTGTTCTTATACCGGGGATGGGTGATGACATTCAGGCCCTTAAGGCAGGTATCCTGGAAGTCGGTGATATCTTTGTAATAAACAAGGCTGATAGGGAAGGTGCGGATAGGACTGTCAGTGATATCAGATTGATGATCGAGATGGATGAAAAGAGGTATGAAAATGGCTGGAAACCGCCAATCTTGACCGCTCAGGCAGTATTTGATAATGGAATAAAGGAAATCTTGGATGAGGTTGAGAAGCATGCCACCTATCTAAGATCTTCCACAGAAAGACAATCCGGGATTAAGTATGAAAAGGTGCGCAATGAACTTACCGAGATGATAAAAGATAGGATTGTCCGCGATGTTTTGTCAGACCTTATTCAGTCTGGAGAGTTTGAGGATGCTGTCCAGCTAGTTTTCCAAAGAAAACTCGATCCCTATACCGCCTGCGACAATATTGTTTCAAAGAAACTAAAACCAGGTGACAAGTAATGGAAAAAGCCATTCCATGGTGGGTTATCCAGGTTGTCCTGGCACTGGTTGCTATCTTTTTCATTTTGTTTGGGATAGACCTCCTTATTATGGCATACCGCATTACTGACCCCTTCTCATTTATCATGACATTCTTCGCCTCAAACCTTATCATCCTTATTAGTTGTACCCTTCTCCTTATTTTTATCGTTAATATGGTGAAGAATGTAAGGAAAACAACACAGAAGTAAGGGCAAATCCAGGGAATCAAAGGAGCACATCATGCGCCGCATAAAGAAAGCAAAGCCTCTGGGCGAACGGTTGAAAGATGTGAGGACTGAGAAAGGGATAGGCCTTGACTTTTTGGCCAATGAGACCGGTTTCTCTGTAGATTACCTCTCTCGCCTCGAGAACGGGCAAATCATGCCGCCTGTGGCCACTATCCTGCGGCTTTCGAGAGCCTTGGAAATTGATAGCGGGGTTCTTTTGAAGGAGGAAAGAGACCAGGCTGATAGGAAAAAAGCAGAGGACTTTAGAAAAAGAACAGAAGATTACAGTTATCAGACCCTAACGCCTGAGGCTGTTCAAAAACATCTCAAAGCCTTCAGAGTTTTTATCGACCCGGCTTCTGAACACAAAGGCGTCAGTTACCAGCATGAGGGGGAGGAGTTTGTCTATGTGCTTAAAGGTAAAGTAGAGATAACGGTCGGGGAGAATAAGAATATCTTAAACCCAGAGGATTCAGTGCATTTTAACTCATCGATTGTTCATAGGCTTAGAAATTTAAGTTCTGAAAGAGCAGAGATGCTGGTAGTACTCTATACACCATAGATGCGGACTGCACATGTCATATCAACTCAATGAAGAACAAAGAATGATTCAGGCTATGGTAAGAGACCTAGCTCGGGAGGTTATACTTCCCACCGCAGCAGAGCGGGACAGAACCAAACAGTTCCCGGCAGATATTGTAAAACAAATGGGTGAACTTGGGCTCATGGGAATGAATGTTCCGCCAGAATATGACGGCGCAGGTGTGGATACGATAAGTTATAGTCTGGCCCTTCAGGAAATAGGATATGCATGTGCCTCTACAGCGGTCATTATGTCGGTACATAACAGTGTCTCCTGTGGTCCAATATACAGATTTGGCTCCGACTTTCTTAAGGAAAATCACCTAAAGCTCTTGGCAGCAGGTAAGAAACTCGGGTGCTTTGCCTTAACTGAACCGAGTGCAGGTTCCGACCCTGCCAGCCAAAAATCAATCGCCAAAAAAGACGGAAGTATCTATATCTTGAACGGGACAAAGGCATGGATCACCAGTGGCAAGAGTGCAGACGTTATTGTGGCCACCGCCTATACAGACAAGAGCAAAAGCCACAGGGGAATCAGTGCCTTTGTGTTGGAAAAAGGAATGCCTGGCTTTACGGTGGGCCCAGAGGAGGAAAAAATGGGCCAAAGGGCATCAGACTGCACAAGCCTGATATTTGAAGACTGTCAGGTCCCTGCAGAGAATCTTTTGGGTAACGAGGGTGAGGGATTCATGATTGCTATGACTGCCTTGGATGAAGGGAGAATAGGAATAGCCTCTATGTCGGTAGGAATTGCCCAGGCATGTCTGGATGCAGCTCTCAATTATGCAAAAGAGAGGGAACAATTTGGTAGCCCAATATCAAAATTTCAGGGAATTCGCTGGATGATAGCTGATATGGCAGTGCAGACTGAGGCAGCTCGCTTGCTTACGTTTAATGCTGCAGCCATGAAGGATAGAGGGGAAAGATTTACACCTGAAGCATCTATGGCAAAGCTCTTTGCTTCTGAAACTGCCAATAGGGTAGCTTATCAGGCCTTGCAAATTCATGGGGGCTATGGATATAGCAACGAGTATCCTGTGGAGAGGTACTACAGGGATGCCAGGGTTACAACCATCTATGAAGGAACTTCAGAGGTGCAAAGGATTGTCATAGCGAATAATGTAATTGGATCGTAACGTTATGGCAGAGTAGCGTCAAAGTGAAACCTAATCCATTGATTTTTAAGCTTATTGCAGGGTATGGAATTGTGGTCTTTTATCAACAGGCTGTTGCCGAAATCCCTTTTCACTGGGTCTAAAACGTTTTTTGATAAATCTAAGGCTCGCTTCAGGCGATGTCAAAACTCGCCTTTAGGGCTCAAACAGTTGACATCGCTTATCTGCCACTTCGCCAAGATTTCTTGGCAAAAAACGTTTTAATGACCGCTCAAAGGGATTTCCGTTTGGGCAACAGCCCGTCAACACTAAAAAAGAGGTAAGAAAGTATGAATCCAATCGCCAAAGAACTGAATGGAGTTATTCAAAATACCAATCCTAACATCTATGACATGTTATCCAACAAGGGAAAACAACTCTACTTTCCTCGGGGGATTCTCTCCCAAGGGGCTGAGGCCAAGGAAAAGGCGTTTAGATATAATGCTACCATAGGCATTGCTACGGAGGGTGGGGTGCCTATGCATCTTTCCTCGATCATGTCCTCTATCAATGTCGATCCGGAGCAGTCATTGAATTATGCGCCGTCTTTTGGTGTTCTTAAGTTGCGCCAGACATGGCGAACACATATATTTAACAAAAACCCCTCTCTGTCGGGAAAGGCCGTAAGCCTGCCAATCGTAACGAATGGTATAACCCACGGACTTTCCGTTACTGCTGACATGTGGATCGACGAAGACGATGTTATCCTGCTGCCCGA
>JAUVXZ010000328.1 GCA_030603345.1 Pseudomonadota bacterium | reverse complement strand
CAAATCGTAGCCTGACACGGACTTCATGCAGTCTGAACCGGTCCGCATGATTCTCCCGTCAGGCAGTACCACTTCCAGCGCCATGACATAGTCCATGGTAACCCCGTATTTGGCTCCTCTAATCCCGCCGGCATTAGTGGCGACATTGCCACCAAGAGTGCAGACGCTGCCGCTGGCTGGGTCGGGCGGGAAGAAAAAGTTGTGTGGAGCAAGAGCTTTTTCTAAATCGGCGTAGACCACCCCTGGCTGAACAACGGTGAGTCGATCGGCGATCCGAATATCCAGAATCTTGTTCATCCGGCACATGTCCAGAACGATGCCTCCCTTTGTGGGAACAGCCGCTCCAGCAAGGCCGGTACCGGCCCCGCGGGGAGTCACCGGAATGCGATGCTCGTTTGCCATAAGCAAGATCTTGGAGACCTGCTCTGAACTGGTGGGCCACAATGCCGCCTTGGGCCGATGCTTGTGGTCTGAAGCGTCGTAGGAATAAGATACCATGTCGACCAAAAGATCGCTGAAGTTTTCCTGGCCCACGATATCAATTAAAGCACGTTTGATGCTGTCCTCCATTTTATTCTCCTGGTCAGTTCGGATTTTATCAGCTTGATGAAGGGCATCATCGACTCGTCCTTTTTTCTTAAAACAACCCGGTACAGTCCACACAGTTTCACCACTTGACCACGGTAATATTCGAAAGGGTTGTTCCCAGAAAGTGTTCCCCGATCTCTTTAAATCTGACGGGTACATCGGTAACATAAAATCGGTATTCAGGGGGTTTCTCCTGAATATTTTGGACGCTATTTTTCCTGAGCAATTCTTCTGTTTCTCTTGCTATGGTCTGAGCAGAATCCACAAGCGTTATCTGATCCCCCAGAACCTCTCGAAGCAGGGGCTTCAGTAAGGGATAGTGGGTACAACCCAGGACGAGGGTGTCAATATTCTGGGCAACTACCGGCCTGAGATACTCCTGAGCCGTGAGTCTGGTTACCTGATGATCTAACCACCCCTCTTCTACCAGTGGCACAAATAGAGGGCAGGGTTGAGAAAAAACCGTAATCTCTGGATCATATTCCTTGATTGCCTTTACATAGGCATTGCTGTTAATGGTTGCAGGTGTACCAATCACGCCGACATATTTGTTGTGTGTTTCAGCTACTGCACTCCGGGCACCGGCGTCAACCACATCCAATGTGGGAACAGAGGATAGATCCTTTATGGCCCCATACGCTACTGCTGCCATGGTATTACAGGCAACGATGAGCACTTTGACCTTTTGCCGGAGTAAGAATTCTGTAATCTGCGTTGCATATCTGGAAATTGTTTCAGGCGATTTGACTCCATAGGGTACTCTGGCCGTGTCCCCAAAATAGATGATATTCTCCAAGGGCAGTCGTTCTATGATGGCTCTGGCTACAGTAAGTCCGCCTATACCTGAATCAAAGACACCTATTGGATTGTTAGGGTTGACCTTCATAAACATTCACAAAACGTAACTACTCAGCCACCAAGGCACCAAGACACTAAGATTAAAGAATTTTTCTTTTGATACCCTCTTTAATGAGAGGCACCTTAATGAGCCTTAGGCTCACTAAAATTAATGTCCTGCTTTTCTTGCAATGCCTTCTTCCCCGCTCGGCTTGCCTGAACTCGCGATGGCGAGCAAGCTTTTTAGACAAAGGGGTAAAAACCCATATTTACCCTTTGTGTCTTTGTGTCTTGGTGGCTACCTGAACAGTTACCACAAAACAACAATAATTCCTATCGATAGAACGAACTATCGTTCATTGAGTTCATAGGATTTTAGCAGGCAAACACAAGAAACTCAACAAACTACTTATTTTCTTTTAGCCGCTGGATAAGGCGCTCCTGTAGGTTATCAAATGGGCCGTTGGACATGATAAGTATTACATCACCGGGCCTGATGAGGCCAAGGAGACCGTCGAGCAGATCATCATTGTTGGGGAAATAAAGGGCCTGGATATCCTGTTTTATGAGGTCGGCTTTAAGTTTGGTGGAGGAGAATCTCTCACGTGGCGGGATTGTTTCCATCTTTGGCGGTACAGGAAGGATGACTACATCAGCAGAGGTGAAGGAAGCGGCGTACGCGTCTTGAAAGATATTCCTCCGGCTTGTATTCGACCTGGGCTCAAACACGGCGACAAGGCGGCGGTCTTGGTAGCGGCTCTTCACTGCTCTTGTTGTTTCTCTTACAGCTGTCGGATGATGGGCAAAATCGTCTATCACCAGGATATCCCCATAATTACCAATGGTCTCGAGTCTTCTCTTTATCCCCTTAAAGGTTTTGATGGCCTTAGTGATGATCTCAGGTTCAATATGTAAATGAAAAGCAACTGAAAGAGCTGCAAGGATATTGTATATATTATGGTCTCCATAAAGCTCAGTGGCAACGCGCAAATATTCTTTGCCTCCCTGCAATACAGTAAACTCTGTTTCATTAGTACTGACAATAATGTCACGAACACAAAGGTCTGCTTCTCTTTTGATGGCATAG
>JAUVXZ010000180.1 GCA_030603345.1 Pseudomonadota bacterium | reverse complement strand
GCAGGCAGATCCTCAGAATGGGGCAGAAAAACCACCGGTTAAATTATGTCCAGTTTTTTTCCTTCCTGTTCTGCGATATCAAGGATCTGGTCCAGCTCTTCGTCGGTGTGGGTGGCCATATATGATGTCCGAATGAGTGCGCGGTTAGGGGGAACACCGGGACTTACAACCGGATTCACATAAACACCTCTCTCAAAGAGATTCTTCCAGAAGAGAAAGGTCTTCTGATTATCCCCGATAATCAGAGGCACAATGGCTGTTTCCGTTGTTCCAATATTGAAGCCCAGCTCTGTGAACCCTTCTATCATTTTCTGGGCTATTTGTTGCAATCTAAGTACCCGTTGGGGTTCCCGTTCTATAATATCGAGGGCTGCGATGACCGCAGCTATATTTGCAGGAGGCATGCTTGCACTGAAGAGCAACGGTCGTGAAGTATGTTTGATATAGTCAATAATCCTTTCTTCACCTGCCACGAAACCTCCTATTGAACCGAATGCCTTGGAAAAGGTGCACATAATCAGGTCGGCAAGGTTCCGGCTTCCGTAGTATTCCGTTGTTCCTCTGCCTGTTTTACCTATTACCCCTATTGCATGGGCTTCATCCAGATAGACTCCGACTCTGTATTTGTCTGCAAGGGCTCTCATTTCAGGGAGCTTTACAATATCTCCCTCCATACTGAAAACCCCGTCGGTAACGATCAGCTTTGATTCTTCTGATGGTATATTCGAGAGCTTTTTTTCCAGATCTTCCAGATTATTATGTTTGAAGCGATGGACATTGACCTTTCGATTTAAACCAAGAGTGAGAAAAATTCCGTCCATGATAGAGGCGTGGTTGAATTTATCGGTGATGACATGTTCTCCACGACCTACAAGAGCGGATATTGAACCGAGATTAGTCTGATAACCAGTAGTAAAGCAGAGGGCTGCCTGTCTCCCTGTAAACTCAGCAAGCCGTTCCTCGAGCTCTTCATGAAGAGAAAGTGTTCCATTCATAAAGCGCGAACCGGAACAGCTGGTGCCATACTTTTCGATAGCCTTTATGCTGGCCTCACGTACTTCCGGATCTAAGGCCAATCCAAGATAATTGTTTGAACCTGCCATAAACAGTTCCCGGCCTTCAATGATCACCTTAGATCCCCGGGAGCTTTCAATCGGCTTGAAATAAGGATAAATGCCAACTTGTCTGGCTTCTATCGCTTCGGTGAAGTCATAGCATTTCTGAAAAATTCCTCTGCCGTCGTTCATGCTTCCTCCTGAACTCTTCGGCCTCTTTATTACCACGTGGATGATTCAATAGATACCATTTTTTTTCAAATCCCTCTGCGCCCGTTGTATCAGAATGTCTATCCTCCAATTAACCAGGGAAGGGAAGAGTCGTTTTTCCAGGTAGATCACCTTTCCTGAAGATCCGGGAATAATCATGAACTTACCCTTTTCCATACCGCGGATACAGGCCTTTGCAACAGCCTCGGAACTCATCGGCTTTGCTTTCCCTGAAAGAGCTTTGGTTTCAGCTGGTTTTGTCTTATTTTCTTCGGCAAGTTGCGGCGTATCGGTATCGGGTGGACAGAGGACTGAAACACTAATGCCGTATCTCTTAAGCTCTCCTCTGAGTGCTTCGGATAGGCCGATCACTCCAAACTTGGATGCGCTGTAGGCGGTGGAACCAAATATTCCAAGAAATCCGGCTATAGATGAAATATTGACAATAGTTCCACCTTTGTCTCTCATATATGGTTCCAAAACTGTAATACTGTTCCACGTTCCAATCAGGTTTATATTGATGATATCCATAAACTTCTCATAGGGGATTCTTTCAAAATAATTGGAATAGCCAATTCCCGCTGAATTGACCAGGATATCAGGAGCGCCCGAAAGTTCCACTGTTTTGGGGAGCATTTCCCTGACCTGATCAATGTTGGAGACATCCAGTGATACAATCGAAACATTCCGATGCCTACCGGTGGTGAGAGATTCAAGCGCATTACATGCGTGTTCCAGTCTATCTCTATCTCTGGCTATTAGTACCACCTTTGCCCCACGTTTTACCAGCTCTCTGGCAAGAGACAATCCGATTCCACTGGAACCACCGGTTATATAGGCAATTTTTGTTGAATAATCTTTCATAGAACTCTTAGACTTCAAATTCTAAGAAAAGCGTTCTAAGGGCAGAAGAGTCAAAAAAGGCATCTTGTAGTCAGTTCAATCCCTTAGACATCGATGTATAAATGCAAACAGGGAGTATAACGAATATACGTATCAAGGAAGCAGCCAAAGGAGAGAAGGGAAAACCTTGCTTTCCAGTTGGCATAGCCAGTAACTGTCTATATCACCGTAATCATGGCGCAATGAGACTTTCTTTCCAGAAAGAGCAAATGGCACCGGTTTCCCCATTAATGAAATGGAAATGATAAGAATGTGCCTTTTGTGGGAAGCAGGATAAGCCAAAGATGCCTGCGTGTCAATGATTAATCCCGTGCCGCATCGTGTGTGGCAGAGTTGGTTTATTCTGGCCGAAAATCTTTGAGATAGGTCGAGCGCAATTCCACCAAGGTGCTTCTTGCCTTATTTGTTTACTTGCACTAAAGATTGATATTCTGTAAAAATAAATACGATTAGATTTACCATCTCTGGACGAGCAAGTATACCGAGGAAGAAGCCCTGATGCATGTTCAAGATTTCTTTAGCGGTAAGCTGGTTACACAAATTGGTGTGCTTATCGGTCAACATGTGCCACGGAGGGTCGGTTATGGGCTGGCACAGTTGGCTGCCAATATCATTGCTCGCCGAAAACCTAAGGTCTACTGGACGGTGCGGGGCAACCTGCGCCAGATCATTGGGCCGGAGGTAAACGAGAATGCCCTCCATGACGTGACGCGTCGGGTCTTTGCTCACGCCGGGCAGACCTATTATGACTTCTTCAATGCCATAGGCCAACCGCCAGAAATACTTGTAAAGGCAGTGCATATACCAGAATCTCTTTTCATGCACATTAACTCTGGTATGGCTCAAGGCCGAGGTGTGCTGCTGCTTGGAATGCATATGAGCAACTTTGACCTGGTCATGCTGACCTTTGGCGCACATGGCTTGCCCAGCCAGGTGCTCACTGTAGCAGACCCACAGGCAGGCTTTTACGTCTTGAATCGCCTTCGTGTCAAGGCGGGGTTTGAGGTTACGCCGATCACGCCTGAATCGCTGCGGGCAGCGGTCCGCCGATTGAGAAACGGCGGACTCGTAATCACGGCTGGTGATCGCCCCATCCCCGAGGATCGCGAGTTGATTACCTTCTTTGGTCGGCCCGCTTACTTACCCCTGGGGCCAGCGCGGTTGGCAATGATGAGCGAAGCCACGGTTCTTATGGGTGGCTGCCACTACGATTCTCACAACGGCTACGTGTTGCATATCACGGGGCCTATTGAAATGGTGCGCACCGGCGACTGGCGAAGGGATATACTTGCCAATACTAGGCGGTTGTCGACCATCCTGGAAGGGTATGTGCGTGCACATCCAGAACAGTGGATGATGTTCTATCCGCTCTGGCCGGAAGCACCAGTCGTCTCAGCCGAAGACTCTTCAGCGTTGGCTACAGGATAGCAGGCATTATATGGAATCATTTATCGAATTAATTCAACATTTTTGGGCCGACCTGCAGAATGGGCAGGTGCTTGAGTTGGGCTACTGGACCTATGTAGTGTTGGCAGTTTTGGCAATGGTGCAGGGCCCACTTGCTACGTTGCTGGGGGCAGCGGCTGCCTCGGCAGGTTTCCTGCGTCCAAGCCCGGTCTTCCTAGCAGCGGCGACAGGCCATCTTACTGCGGACATAGTCTGGTATTATGTGGGACATATGGGCAAGATTGAATGGTTCAGGCGCTGGTTCCCGGCATACCGTAAACACGTGGATAGATTACAGCAGGGAATGCAGCAGAATGCCACCAAGATACTGTTTCTGGCCAAGCTGTCTGCTGGTTTCACCATCCCCGCCCTAATCGCGGCTGGGCTTACTCGGGTAGCCTGGCGACGGTGGTTTCCCGTTGTGTTTGTGGGTGAAATGCTCTGGACCAGCGCGCTCATGCTCGTTGGCTATTATGCCACTGAAGCCATTATTCAACGGGTGGATCGGAGTATGCTGTATCTGATCATAGGGTTTTCAATCCTGTTCGTAATAATGCTTTTTTGGTTCATTCCCCGCGCCATGCGGCAAGAAGAGGAATTGAGCGAATTGGCAATCGATGAGGATAGGCAGAGTTAGGTAAGGGATGGCGGTTGTGGCGATGACACTGGTGGATGGGTTGGCTATTCTTGGTAAGCTTCAGCGGCGATCTATGAGGAATAGTTCCATCACATGGGTGGCCTGAAGCTCAGGTGTATACGGCCTGATTGTTTAGATGCCTGTCTTGAGATAAAGAGGTGTCACATGGCTGATACAAAATCTCATAGAAGAGTCAATGATATTTTGTTGGGCCCGCTGGAGAGGCCAGCACTACGCTGGTTAGCTGCGCATATGCCGGTCTGGGTAAATCCGGATATCCTGACAGGTGTGGGGATTTTGGGGTCGGTGGTCACATTTCTTGGCTATTGGCTAACTAATATTAATGCGAATTTTTTATGGCTGGCCAGTCTGGGGCTCGTGATCAACTGGTTTGGCGATAGCCTGGATGGCACGCTGGCCCGATATCGGAAGATTGAGAGGCCAAAGTACGGCTTTTTTGTTGACCACACCGTTGATGCTATGAGCACACTATTGGTTGTTTTCGGGCTTGGCTTATCACCGTACGTTAGGTTTGAGATTGCATGTCTGGCATTGATAAGCTACTTATTAATGTCTGTTCTGGTTTACATTCGTACCTATGTGGACGGTGTGTTCAAGATTTCCTATGGCAAATTTGGGCCCACCGAAGTGCGACTCATAGTAATTATAGCCAACACGGTTATCTATTTTGTGGGCAACCCCGTCATAACACTCTGGTTTGGTGCAATATCAATCTATGACTTGATTGCCGGCATTGTTGCGGCATTGCTCGCCGTGATCTTTGTTTTCTCAACTATCAAGCAGGCTAGGGAGTTGGCAAAGCTGAAAGAGTGAGGGGCAGGGTTAGACACTTTCTTAGACGCGTTTGTGAGCCTTGAGGAGACCGCTATGTTGACCATCGAAAAAGTAGACACTGCCAACAGAGCTCAGATTCGCCGTTTCATTAAGGTACCTTTTCGTCTTTATAAACAACATCCGCAGTGGGTTCCCCCTATCCGGAGTGATGTTGCTCTCATGCTCAACCGCAAAAAGCACCCATTTTATGAGCACTCCACGGCAGATTTCTTTATTGCTGTACGGGATGGCCAAGACATAGGACGCATTGCAGCCCTGGAGAATTGTAACTACAACAAACATCACGACGTGCGCACGGCGCAGTTCTACCTTTTCGATTGTGAGGATGACTCTGAAGCTGCTGCAGCCTTATTCCAACGGGTTTTCGAATGGGCTCGGGCGCATAACCTGGACACATTGGTCGGTCCAAAAGGATTCAGTGCCTTCGACGGTTATGGTCTCCTGCAAGAAGGGTTTGAACACCGCCAGATGATGAACATGATGAACTACAATTACCCTTACTACCTGCGCCTGGTGGATGAAGCTGGATTTGAGAAAGAAGTGGATTTCGTCTCACACTTTGTGATTCCTGAAGATCTCCGACTGCCTGAACGTCTCTACCGTATTGCTGAACGGGCCAAAAGACACCACAGATTAGAGGTTATTAGATTCAAAACGAAGCGAGAGTTGCGTCAGTGGGCTGGAAAGATCGGCCAGGCATATAACAATGCCTTTGTAAAAAACTGGGAATACGTGCCTCTCACCGAACGAGAAATATCATTTGTTGTGGATACCATCATGCTGGTCGCAAATCCAAAATTGATTAAGATCATCGCACAAGACGGCAATGTGGTTGGTTTTGCTTTTGGCTGGCCAGACGTTTCAGCGGCAATGCAGCGTTGCAAAGGCAGGCTGTTTCCTTTTGGGATAGCTGATTTGCTTTTAGAGATGCGGCGAACATCCCGGATTTCTGGGAACGGAGTTGGGATTCTGCCGGAATTTCAGGGACGAGGCGGTAACGCGCTGCTCTACTCTGAAATGGAAAGAACCGTGGGTGAGTTCGGCTTCAAATATTATGAAATGACCCAGATAGCCGAAACAGCTGTCCAGATGAGGAAGGACTTGGAGACATTGGGCGGGAAGCCATATAAAAATCACCGGGTGTATAGGAAACCTCTTTAGGCTGCAGGGGTCAGGTATTGATTGAAGTAGGCGTTCACGGGTTCAAAGGTTCAGGGGTTCAAAGTTCCATTCTCGTCCCCGGACTGCATTTGGGATGCATATTTACGAGAAAGGCGTCAGCTTCCTCAGGCGTAATCCAAGATTTGGAGCCAAATTGGTAATTACTTGGGAAAATAAGCCTTTTTAACCAGGCCTTAGGGTCTTCAATGCCTTCTTTTTCCTTAACCCTGAACGTTGAACCCTGAACCTGTGAACGGTTACTGATTGAGAAAAGGTGATAATCGGGTGAATGGCAACCGCACAGGATGGCTTTCTAGCCCGCCTATGAGTTTGCCTCATGGACTGCGGCACAACTGAAGGAGATTAAGGAGGTAATAACGGTGAAAAAAATAACAGTCTTAGGTGGTGGTAATGGTGCTCACACTATGGCCGCTGACTTGACCCAGAAGGGATATGAGGTAGCTATGTGTGAAGCCCCTGAATTCAAGGAAGGTATCAGCAGGACTCTCGAGCGGCAAGCCATTGATATTATTGATGCATGGGGGGAAAAGCACACGGTCAAGCTCAATCTGGTGACGACGGATTTCGAAGAGGCTGTCACGGATGCGAGTTACATTATGATGGCGGTGCCTGCCTTTGGGACCAAAGACTTCTTTGAAAGAATAATTCCTTACCTGGAAGACGGTCAAACAGTTATTAAATGGTCGGCAAATTTCTCTGCACTGCTTTACGCCAATATGCTCAAAGAGAAAGGGGTGAAGAAAGACATCACCCTTGCCGAGGCACACACCCTGCCCTGGGGTTGCAGGCTTGTAGAGCCAGGCACGGTACAGATCATGGTTTGGGCAGTTACGCTCCTTTTGGCTACGTTACCTGCGCGAGACACTGAGAGTGTGATGGGGGATGTAGAGAAGATGTATCCGGTGGTTCCCTGGAGATTTGTTCTTGCTACCACTTTGAACAATCTT
>JAUVXZ010000245.1 GCA_030603345.1 Pseudomonadota bacterium | reverse complement strand
GATCAAGCCTCTGTGCCCTTTGTGAGCTCTGCGAGAAATAAATGGTTTTAGCGCCGATAAGAGAAGAGTTAGCCGAGTCGCTTCAAATCATCCACCAGCTCCTGAACTGCCTGGGCTGATTTCTGAAGGGCCTCATGCTCTTCCGGGGTGAGCATTATCTCTATGATCTCCTCAACCCCGGCTGAGCCGAGCTTTACCGGCACCCCGATAAAGAGATTCTGGATCCCATACTCACCCTGAAGATAGGTCACACAGGGCAGGATCTTCTTTTTATCCTTTAGAATTGCCTCGGCCATCTCCACCGCAGCAGATGCTGGGGCATAGTACGCACTACCGGTTTTCAGCAAGCTCACAATCTCACCACCGCCTTTTCTAGTTCTTTCAACAAGGGCTTCGATCCTCTCAGCTGACAGAAGCTCCGTGATGGGAATACCGGCAACACTAGAGTACCGGGGTAAGGGCACCATGGTGTCACCGTGGGCACCCAGCACAAAGGCATGGGTATTGTCAACAGAGACATTGAGCTCCATGGCGATGAATGTCCTGAACCGGGCAGAATCAAGCACTCCTGCCATGCCGATTACCTTGGTTTTATCAAAACCGCTCGTATCTAAGGCAACATGACACATGGCATCCAGGGGGTTGGTGACCACAATGAGAATAGCATTAGGGGCAACCTTTGCGATCTCGCTTACTACTGATTTCATGATACCGGCATTGGTGCTGAGCAGGTCATCCCTGCTCATGCCAGGTTTTCTGGGAATCCCTGCGGTGATTACCACGATATCTGAGCCTTGTGCAGCGGAGTAGTCATTGGTGACCCCGGTAATGTGTGCGTCATGCCGCTCAATAGGTGCAGCCTCAGCAAGGTCCAGGGCCTTTCCTGCTGGAACCCCTTCAAGTACATCAACTATTACAACATCTGCCAGTTCTTTTTCCGCAACCCTCATGGCCACTGTTGCGCCAACATTTCCTGCACCAACAACCGTCAGTTTGTTTTTCATTTTCTTGGCTCCTTTCGTGATCAAAGTTTTGTCTAGGCTATCTGTCTTTCACTTTGCTGTCAAGAAAGATAAAGATTTGGTGTCAGAGCTTTATAATTTAATTTTCATGAAGTATCTCGATTATTTCCTCCATCCTTTTACGAAACCTCTTATCTTCAGCCATTCTTTTCCTTATTTCTGCCGCTGTGTGACAAACCATGGCCTCCTTAATTCCACCAAATGCAGTCCCTATCTCTCGAAGAGACTTTCCACTTAATTCTCTCGCGAGATAAATCCCAACCTTCCGGGCATCATTATTATGACGACTCCTAGAAACAAGGTCTTCCTTCTCACATTGAAAGGTACTGCTCACCACCTCTATAATCAACGCTACGGAAGGCCTTGGTATAACCTTCCCAAGATCTGGAATGGCTGGATCTGGATCATACCCTTTGAACCGTTCCTTCATGGTAGAAATAAACTCTCCCCCTCCTAAAAGAAAACCGTGTACAAGAGCATCAAAAGGCGATAAGGTGCCAATGGCTCCCCTTCCTTCAACAAATTCCCTGTAAGCCTTTCTCACCCCTCCCCGGCTTCCCCTGAACTCGGATAAGATTGTCTCATAATCCAGCCAATCAACGGCCTTGGATTTCCTGATATAGCCCGGATAACTGCTCCAGGGATAATCAGAGAGCCGATCCACCATGCCAGCCCGAAATGGGTTCATGTGAATGTACCGGCTCACCTCCAGATAATGGCCTTCGGTCTCGATGAGGATCGACTTGAATCGGCCTTGAAAGAGATGACCCATTCGCTTATATCGAATATTGAAATAGTTCGTGTAGGCACCATTTAAAGTCTGAATCGCTCTCGAAAGCCCTGGTTCTTGGAGACGAAAAAAGAGATGGTAGTGGTTGTCCATCAATACATATGCATAGAGGACCACTCTGTGGCGAAGAACTACTCTTTCCAAATAAGATGTCCATCTTTCCCTGTCACGTTCATCCCGGACAATTGCCTGACCTTCATTACCTCGGGAAGTGACATGGTAGAGGACATCGGAACTTTCTATCCTGAGAGGCCTTCCCATGAAAAACAGGATAGAATGTCTTTGAAACCAAATCAATAAAAAAATTAAATATTAAAGCTCTGACACCGTTTTTAAGTTGCTCCAATCATTTTAAAATAGTATTTAGAAAATCTATGCTATCAATACCAACCATAAAAGGTCCTCGCCTCCAGCCGAATCAGACAGTAGGAGTTATCGCACCAGCAAGCCCGGTTAGCAAATCTGAAATAGTGGAGGGTTTACAACTCGTGGAGTCTTTTCCACTCAAGGTAAGGCTTGGCAGTCACCTCTTTGATCGTTTGAGTTACCTGGCCGGCTCTGACCATGACAGGGTATCGGATCTTCACCAGATGTTTTCTGATCCTGAGATCAAGGCAATCTTTAGTACCAGGGGTGGGTATGGCTCAGCAAGGCTTCTTGACAAGATTGATTTTGACCTCATACGAGAAAACCCGAAAATACTGGTAGGTTTCAGCGATCTAACTGCCCTTTTGATTTCTCTCTATAAAGAGACCGGTTTGGTCACCATCCATGGGCCGACCCTCTCGGATCTTCCCAAAGGTAAAAACTGGCAACATCTATCCAGGCTGATTACCACCTCTCACAAACCTCAAATCTCCTTGGCACATGGCAGAGCAGTCAATAAGGGGAAAGCGAGGGGTATACTCCTGGGGGGTAATCTTTCAACCATATGCTCTCTCTTAGATACCCCCTTTCTGCCCTCCTTTGAGAGTGTTATCCTTTTTCTAGAAGAGAAAGGAGAATCTCCCTACAGAGTGGATAGGATGCTTACCCACCTCTTACTGAGCGGTCGATTGGCACAGGTATCAGCACTCGTTATTGGTAAAATGGAGGATTGCGGGGAACAAAAGCTTCTCTACAGTCTGCTTCAGGAGCGACTTGGTAGTCTTTCCGTGCCAGTGATAACAGGTCTTCCTGTCGGCCATGGAGATGAAAATATATCCGTACCTCTTGGACTCCCGGCCCTGCTTGATACCGATAGGATGGTTCTCGAGATAGAAGAAGCAGCTACCTTATAGGGTTTGTTGGGTTCTTTGTGTTAGTGACGAATGACAAATGACAAACAAAATAAACGAGTTACTCATAAGTGGGTTGAAAGAAAAGGCTTACCCCGGCGCTGTTCTTTTGGTGGCACAAGGAGAGGATATCGTCTTCTTCCATAATGTGGGCAATCGGGCAGTAAAACCGAAACCCCTTCCCATGGAAAAGGATACTATCTTTGATTTGGCCTCGCTCACAAAACCTTTGGCAACCACTTTAGCAATCATGAAACTCGTGGACGAAGGTCTCCTGGATCTCGACAAACCTATTTCATACCTCATGCAACCGTTCCCCTGGAAAGATAAGGCTGATATAACACCCCGGCTTTTGTTAAACCACTCTGCGGGCCTCCCGGACTGGAAACCAGTCTATCTGGAACTGATAAAATTACCAGCAAAAGAAAGAAAGCCTCTTGTAAGGGACCTAATCATGGAAGAGCCCTTATGCCATGAACCTAAGGCTGTATCGCTTTACAGTGACCTTGGATTTATGCTTTTGGAATGGATCATAGAGATAACTGCTGGCCAAGATTTATCATCATTCCTTAATGTTACGTTTTACCGTCCCCTTGGGCTGGAAACTCTTTATCTTGATCAAATCACCGCCGATCCGATATATGAAAAAAATCGATTTGCCGCCACAGAATATTGCCCGTGGAGGAAAGAGATTATTCAAGGCCATGTCCATGACGAAAATGCATATGCCCTTGGAGGGTATTCAGGTCATGCCGGGCTCTTTGGAACAGCACTGGATGTCTTTACCCTGACCACGGCATTGGTGAAAATATATCATGATACCCGGTCTGACCTGCTTTCGACTGAAACCGTCAGGACATTTTTTTCGAGACAGGGAATTGTGCCAGATTCTACCTACGCCCTTGGCTGGGATACACCAGCAGAAAAGAATTCGAGTGCGGGCAGTTACTTTAGCCCAATTAGTGTGGGCCACACTGGATTTACCGGTACCTCAGTATGGATGGATTTAGAGAAAAACATAACAGTAATATTTCTCACAAACCGGATCCATCCAAGCAGATCAAATGAAAAGATAAAAGATTTTCGCCCTAAACTTCACAATCTCATTATGCAGGAACTCGGATATGCATAATAGCTTTCATATCCCTCCACAAGATGCCCATATTCACTTGATGGGTATCTGCGGCGTCGGCATGTCATCGCTGGCAGGGATGCTCAAGGAAAAAGGCTACACCATAACAGGCTCCGATCACAACATCTATCCGCCAATGAGCACGTTCCTCGAGAACCTATCAATTCCCGTAAAAAAAGGTTACTCTCCTTCCAACCTCTATCCCCCTCCAGATCTAGTGGTCGTGGGAAACGTTATCACAAGAGACAATCCCGAAGCGGCTGCGCTACTGCAACATGGCTTACCCTATGTTTCCATGCCCCAGGCCCTCAGAAGATTTGCCATGGATAAAAAAAGGTCAATTGCCATTGCTGGAACTCACGGCAAGACAACAGCATCTACTTTGATAGCATGGATTCTCGAGATTGCCCACATGAAACCCTCATTTATGATTGGAGGGATAGCCAAAAATTTCGGCACCAATTTCAAATTAGGTACCGGGCCATACTTTGTCATCGAGGGCGACGAATATGATACAGCCTTCTTTGACAAAAGGCCCAAATTCTTACACTACGACCCTTATATAGCGGTTATAACCGGTATTGAGTTTGATCATGCAGACATCTACAAAGGGATTGAGGAGA
>JAUVXZ010000108.1 GCA_030603345.1 Pseudomonadota bacterium | reverse complement strand
TGGATGGGTGATCACAAAATGCCCCATCCCCCAGAAACAGGTAAGGCAGTACCTGTGATAAAGGAGGCATCATCTGAGGCCAGGAATGCGATAACACGTGCTACCTCCTCAGGTTCAGCCATTCGCCCCAAAGCTGTGTCGGCGATGATAACCTGTTTGTGTTTTTCGGCCATAAATGTTTCTATGGTTGGTGTCCGGATTAGCCCGGGCAGAACAGCATTCACGGTAACTCCATCCTGACCACATTCCTTTGCGACGGATTTTGTCAGTCCAATGATTCCAGCCTTAGCTGTAGAATAAGCCACTTCTCCCTTGCCGCCGATGATTCCGTAGATGGAGCTCACATTGATGATCCGGCCCCATCCTGCTGCCCGCATGCCAGGCATGAAAATTTGGATAAGGGTTAGCGGCACGGTGACATGGATGCTGAGAACCTCATCAAACCCCTTTCTGTCAATTTTGGCAGTCGTACCGGGTCGGTCAAATCCAGCGTTATTTACCAGGATATCTATCAAGCCAAGGTTGCGGACCTTTTCAGCCATATCCTTGAGCCTTTCCAGTTCAGTTAGATCCACTACGTGATCCACTACCTGGCGCCCCATTGTGCCTACTTCAGCAACAACCGTGCCCAGAGTTTTGGGGTTTTTATCTAACAATACCAGATCGGCTCCCCTGGAGGCGAAGATTAATGCGCAGGCTCTACCAATGCCTTGGCCTGCTCCGGTAATCAAGGCTGTATGACCAGAAAGCGACATAGGGTATTATCAATATAGGTTTAGGTAAGGTGGAGTGCCAAGAGGTATTATGGTGCTCGCTATCTCATTATTGAATCGGACAAGGTGGCACCAGAGTGAATTCTTTGGGTTGCTCATCCCAGGCGCACGACCTGATCTTGGCCCCAATCGTAAAGTCTCTGGAAGCCCAGCATATCACTCCGGTGGCAGTGTTTTCTTTCGTTTGCAGGATTAGCATCCTGCCGAGAACAGCTGGCGGCAAGGCAACCTTCTCTTTTCTTTTCAGGCCAAGAACCGATTCCCTCTCCTCTACGACTTCAAAGAGGTTGCCCGTCATTATGCCCCTGGTACGACCAGCGTCAATATAGACCACAGAGCGCTGGCCGAGCAAAACGAGGTTATCTTTTGCGGCTACAATATGAGCTGTAAGACTTCCCTGGCATGGAAGGGGGAGTATACAGGAGGAAATTGGGTAGTAAGGAATAAGGAGATCATTTTTGAGAATGCTTTGGAATGATTCGCTTATTTGAGCAATGTGGTAGCCTTTCTCTGCCTTTTTAATCTCCAATATCCCCTTAAAAAAGTGAATGTGTCCACAATTTTTCCCGGTCACCGGATGGGTAACAGGAAAAATAGAGGTGTTATATATGGTAAATTTGTCTCCTGGGTTGATGCCTTGTTTATACATCTTTACATAGACGATGTCGCCTCTATCGAGTACTATTCTTTCGGACTCATGGTCAAAAATGGTGCCCCACGGCTCCTCCTTTTCCAACTGAAGGAACCCGAGGGCTTTTGTATTGATAACGCCCGAAACGTCTAGGCCCACTCGTTCCTTTAGGGTTTCCTTGCTTAGGGGTTCCTTTTTGGCTGCAACAATTCTTTTCTCAGCCTTTGACTTAAGCATTTCATAGTCATAGAGGGTTATGATCTCGCCTGGCCTAATCCAGTGGGGGTTGGTTATAAATTGATTCATTTCCCAGAGCTCTGGCCAGATCCAAGGATCGTTATAGTATCGCTGGCAGATTGACCACAGATTGTCACCCTCTACTACAGCATGTTTAAGCTTTGGACCTGCTAGTATGGATGGAGATAGGCCTAATAGAAGAGCCGAGAATAAGAAAAGAATGAGACCTATGCAAATAGCCTTGGATTTCAATTGTCTTCTCCTTGATACAGGTTGATTTCCTTGGAAAAATCAAATATAACCCTTTCTAAAATTTTTTTTCCTGTGTTGTCAAGATGTTTTCCTGGCCATTCATATACTGACCTTTCGGTTTATCTCAATGAATCCTTGAGCAAAATTCTCGGTCCAGGGACTCAGGCTGTATGAGCAAGGGCCAAAAGCCTGGGTTTAGAAAGGGTAAAGAGAGTCTGGTTCTCTTTTACAAAACCATAGGGGGCGATTGTGGGCCCAGCTCTGCCATGTGTGTTAGATAGTGATTTGTGATGCCCTATGGAGTGAAGTTCAAATGACAAAATCCAAATGTCAAAATGTTTTCCAAAACGATCAGCTATTTATCTTTTTCCCATTGTGCGTCTTCACCACTGTAGGCTCCCTTTGAATTAATGGGTGGAGATATATTTTTTAGCATTTGTCATTTGACATTTACCCTGTTTGATAAAGGCCAATATTTTTGGTAGATCTTAACTGTTTTTGGCCAATGAGACAATTATGATTCCTACTGTTCAATAGTGACAATCTAACAGGGTGAATTTGAAATTTGGGCTTTGACCTTTGTCATTCGAATTCATTTTATTTACATATTTGGACCCTTTTAGGGTCTTCATTCAAGCCACCTTTTTTAGGGGTGGTAGTTGACATGGTGCCTGAACGGGATTTTTCGTTTTCACCCGGGGCACCAAGCCCCGTCCAAAAGTAACAGGGTAAACTTAGAAATTGATGGCGAAAAGGATTTTTTGTAAAAAGAAGTTGAGAGAAATCTCATTTTGTGTATTATTGGCCGAACATGTGACGATATCTTCAATAGGGAGGGTTTATGAGAAATGAGCAAGAAATCCTATTTTGGCCCCCATCTTATGCTGGATTTATCTGAGTGCGATCAGGAAAGCATCAGTGACCTTGATTTCATCTTTAATTTCCTCAATACCCTACCTGATAAGATCGGGATGACTAAAATCACTCAACCGTATGTATTTCCCTATACTGGAAAGATACCTGAAGACAAGGGTATAACAGGATTTGTGGTCATAGCTGAAAGTCATTTATCGATTCATACGTTCGTGGATAAGTGTTATGCTTTTGTTGATCTTTTCTCATGTAAACCATTTGATACGGATATGGCGAGAGATCTGATTGTCGGAGCATTTGCCTCTCGGAAGCCAGAGGTTTATATGGTTGAAAGAGGAACAGGGTTTCCAAGAGACATCTATGGAGCTCAGGTCACAGCATGAGTAATACCCCATTTGGAGGAAAGGACTGCAATTGGACCGATTATGAGTCGGCCAAGATAATCGTAATGCCGGTACCGTATGACTATACCGCTACCTGGCAAAAGGGTGCAGATTTAGGGCCGGAAGCAATTATTGAGGCCTCAGCACATGTAGAACTGTATGATATTGAGACCGATAGCGAGGTTCATCTGCACGGGATACACACCTTTGAGTTGCCCTATCTTCCAAGATCACCGGAAAAGCTCGCTCAGGTTATTAAACAGAATTTTTCGTCTTTTACCAAAGATGGCAAATTTCCGGTTATGCTGGGAGGTAATCACTCAATAACTCCAGGGGCTGTCCAGGCACTCAAGGATAACTTTTCAGACCTTACCGTTCTCCAGCTTGATGCTCACGCCGATCTAAGGGAATCATACCATGGCTCTATGTTCAATCATGCCTGTGTAATGGCGAGAATAGAGGAAGTCTGCCCAGCGGTGCAGGTAGGAATTAGGTCGATGAGCAGGGAAGAATTTAATAGGCTGGATATATCAAGGGTTTTTTTTGAGCAAGATATCTTCTTGAGAAGTGATTGGATTCAGAAGGTAGTTGATCTTTTATCGCGCAATGTTTATGTAACCATCGATCTCGACGTATTTGATCCCTCCATAATGCCCTCCACGGGGACTCCAGAGCCAGGAGGGCTTGACTGGCACCAAGTTATCAGGCTTTTAGAGGAAGTGGCTGAAAAAAAGCACGTAGTTGGCTTTGACGTGGTAGAGCTGAAGCCAAACAGACACAACAGGGCTCCTGATTTCATTGCTGCCAAACTGGTCTTTAAATTCTTGAGTCATATCTTCAAAAACCGATAACTGCCATAGGGGAAGCTGGAAAGGCAGGTCTCGGAAAAGACATCAAAGGCTTTTTTCTTGCTAAAAACTCCCAATTCCCAAAAAGTTATCTTTTTGTTGAGAGTAAGACCGATGCGTAGTGGGACGAAGCCTCTCAGATCACTAATAGTGCCATCTAATACCGAAAAAAATGGTTGACCCTCCGAGATCGAGATCATGCGTGGGATTGGATTGACCTAGTTGAGCATTGGCTTCCCGTATTGCTCTATCATCAGCGCCATCTATATTGAGATAGGTATATTGGTATTCCAGAAAAAGGCTTACCGGGGCGCCGTAAAAACCGTATTTTTCCGGGTTCTTAAAAATATACCAGTCAACTCCTCCCAGCCCGTGGAGTCCAAAGGTGTGGAAACGGTCGTGACCCCATGCATAGGTAAAGGCACCTGAGTATATGTGATCCCACTTTGTATTGTAGTAATCTAGTCCTGCACCGGCATAAAAGACAAAGGTATCACCGACGGGAAAATAATACTTTGCGGTGGGAGATACAAAGATGTTTGTTATAGTAAGATCAGAGCCGGCTGTGTTGCTCTCGCTTGATTTGAAAAACCCGAGGGAAACCTCAATCCCGAGGCGCTCACGGATCATTCTCTCGTAAGCGAAAGCCCACACGGGAGTATCAAAATCATTTTCATTAAAGTGCCAAAAATCAAACACATCGCTGGTCTCATACCAATGCCAGCCTAATTTAAGTGCAATCGCATTTTTCTTATCCAGGTGTATACGGGCATCTTCTGCATAAACTGTCCCGCTTAGTAAGACAACCCCCAGCGCTAAAAGTAATATCTTTCTCAGAGACATAACATAGCTCCTTTCCTTAGAGATTCATCAATTCTATTGAATTTCTCTTTCTCTGTCAACAATATTAGTTTCTTAGGTGTTTTGAATACGTTTTCGATGTATTAGAACCGATTTTCCCGTATTTGCATAGATTTATTGTATGGCAGAGTTCCTCAGCGGGTTATCAGGCAGAAAAGAAACAAGATCTCATTTTGGGAGATATGAAACAAGGCCTCCTGCCCGGGGAGAGATGCCATTCCTAAAATAGGCAAAAAAAGAGCTACCCGGTAAAGGCTAGCCCCTTGCGCTTACTAGTGCGCCTGGCAGGATTCGAACCTGCGGCCTGCGGATTAGAAGTCCGCTGCTCTATCCGGCTGAGCTACAGGCGCGGGGATTTTAAGTTTCTTTTGTTTCAGCTCTCTCTATGAACTCAAGGTTGCCGCCCCAAGGGGGGAGATCAGGGTTTCCTTGAATTTCTATGCTGACCCCATAGCGTTTTTCAAGTTCGGCGAGTTCTGCCCTTTTTTTGTTTAAGAGATAGTCGGCCACCGTGCTGGGCAGTACCCCAGTTACCCTCTCTATATTTCCTTTGGATGCGCCAACCCAGATCTGACGCAAGAAAAAAACTGAGGTAGCCCCGACAGACCGAACCATTCCTCTTCCCTGACAGTACTCACATATCTGGTAGCTCTTTGATTCTATTGATGGCCTTAGTCTCTGCCTTGAAAGCTCCAGTAATCCAAATTTTGAGATATGAGAGGCATTTATCTTTGCCTTGTCCCTCTTGAATTCCTCCCTGAGCTGTTTTGTCACCGCTCGTTCATGTTTGGGGTCCTTCATGTCAATAAAGTCTATTACTACTAATCCACCCATGTCCCTGAGCCTTAATTGTTTGGCTACCTCCCGAGCGGCCTCCAGATTGGTTTTATATGCGGTACTCTCCAGGTCTTTTCCTCTTTTTGATTTTCCACTGTTTACATCAATGGCAATCAGGGCCTCAGTGGAGTCAATTACAATTGAACCTCCAGTTCGTAAGGGTACCCTATTACTATAGATTTGTTCTATCTGTTTTTCAATGCCATGTTCAGAAAATATCGGTTTACTCTCCCTGTAAAGTCTCACCCTTCTCTGGTGTCTGGGTGAGATAATCTTCATAAAATCCTTTATCTCAGACCAGGTTTCCTTGTCATCAACCAGAACTTCATCTATCTCTGCGGTAAAATAATCCCTGAGGGTTCTGAGGCCAAGATCTTGTTCTTTGAAGGTAAGTGATGGGACAGGTTGCGTCTCAGCCCTTTTCTTAATATCCTGCCACATTCTCAAGAGATTATTCAAATCACGAGCTATTACCCGTTTTTTTTGACCCGCGGCTGCAGTTCTTACAATATAACCTACCCCATCCGGCAGCATGAGTTGGTTCATATCGGATTTAAGCCTTTGCCTCTCCTCATCTTCCTCTATGTTGTGGGAGATACCAGTTGTTGCTTTACCTGGGGTTAGCACAAGATAACGACCTGCCAAGGATATGTAGGTGGTAAGGTAGGCCCCTTTTTTGCCTCCCATTTCTTTGGTTACCTGAACAAGGATTTCCTTTCCTTGCTTGAGTGCATTTGCTATTGGAACGGGTGCCTTGGGGTCAGAGATTATTCCTTCCGGTTCATAATATTCCGGGTGTATCTCTCCCATGGTCAAAAAACCGTTTTTTTCTGCGCCATAATTTACAAAGGCGGCCTGGAGTGAGGGCTCAATCCTGGAAACTATACCTTTATAGACATTACCCTTTATCTCTTCCTTTGCTGAGGTCTCGATGTAGAACTCATCCAGGTCACCATCTTTCAGTATGGCAACCCGGTATTCTTCAGGTTCTACTGCATTGATGAGCATTTTTGATGACATTACCGTCTGCCGTTGGTGTTAAAGTGTTGATAGGCCTGGTACATAAAGGTTCGTAACGCTGCCTCCCTGCCGGGCTGATAGGAACCGTCATAGGAGAGATCGATATAGGGGACATTGAGCTTGGCCATGAGTGGCTTGGCTATGGAGGAGGTAAGATTGCTGGGCATACAGGTAAAAGGAAAGATGTTGACAATGCCGTTGTATCCCTGGTGGGCATGCTCCAAAGATGATGAGATACTGAGACAGGCCTCGGTACCAATGTCAAAGGAGAAGGTATTGTCCGTTTTCAGTGCCTTTTCCAGATGCCCGATCTTGTGGTCTTCCATAATATCAATATAGGTATTCACAAGCCGGTAAACCTTTCTCTGCACTACATACTGATAGAAGAGTTTGAGATTATATTTGAGATATTTGAGAAGCGATTCCTGTACTGCTTTGAGGTGGAATTTTCTAACATTAAGCCTCAGGGCGGTCCTGGCTAGCCTTACTTGATCATAGGTGATGTAGTTTACCCATTCCCCAATTGAGGCGTTAATTGCCTCGGCGCCATATTTCTCAAGGGTTCGAATGGTATCCTGATTGGATTTCAGGTGTGACCTCAGATAGATCTCTCCTATCACTGCTATGAGGGGTTTTCTGGGAACCTGTGGGTCGATAATGTCTTTTCCTTGCTCAACAATGTGTACCAGATCGTTGAGAATACCGGAGAAGTTCTTTTCACCGGCATAATGAGCAAACGATTCCGTCATCCGCTCCATTGCCTGGTTAATAAAGGTGTCGGCCATCCCCGTGTTTTTCTCATAGGGCCTGATCCTCCACAGTAATCTATCCAGAATGTCACCAACGATAACGGACAGATATCCGGCTTTATAGAAACCTTGCAGCTTCTCTTGTGGTATCAATCCATCCAGTGCATAGTCATCCTCTGCAGTGAGACTGGTAATCTTCAGTTTGTCTAAACCAGGGAGGGAATCAAGCACTATCCTGTGATATTTGTTATACATACCAAAACGGCAGGGACCGCTCGACTCTGGCATAAAATACATGTAGTTTTCAGGATTGAACCTGTTTCCGAGCCGCTCTTTTTCTGTTTTCATAAACTGGAGGACATCTCCCAGGGTGACAACACAGGGAAAGCACTCTTTCCCAGAGGTGAACTCTTTCCCCAGATCGAGACCTTTGTAGGTGTCCATAACCGTGGCGTTTATTCCAAAGCCATGGAACACCCCTGCCATAAGGTGACATCCAATCCTATTCATCTCCGGAATCAGGCATGTTTTTCCCTGAACGTTGAACCGGCCAACCCCCTCTGATATAGCGCGAAAGGTATCTAGTTGATTTACTGTGTTCATTTTCCTAAGAGGCTACGGCAGTGAATTCTGCGGTTTGGGTGTCTAATGCTTCAATCTTTTGAACCGATTGTATTACGTTTTTGAATGCCTCGAGCCTCGTCATGACCCCAGCAACGGCAGTGTGTTCATCGAGTTCGAGGATTAGATATGGTTTGTCTCCCATAATGTATTTATAGAAGTGCTCGTTAAAGGAATCTGGGCCACAGCTGAAATTAGTGAGGTGGAGGCCAAAGAAATGTGGCATCGTCTTGATGAGCTTGGCTGCTTTCAATACCATGGCACCGTGAGCCCAATACATGTTGGGGAAGTCTGACAGATCAATATCGCTGATATTCAAGAAGTCCATGGGGAGGGCGGCTAACCCTATTTTGGCCAGATTCTGACCAAGTCTGAGATTTAGCTTCTCGTCGTATAGGTTATATGGTCGACCCGTGACAACAACCAGGGGTTGATGATTTTCTAGGGAAGTGATAATCTCTGCACCCTTCTTATACATCTCGTTTTCAAAGTCTCGCTGTCTCCCAAATGCTACATCTAACGCCCGCCTTACTTTGCTCAGGCTAAGCCTCAGTGTTTTGCGGATCTGTTTATGCAGTTCTGTGCTGAGCAAGTCCGGGTTGTACTTGAGATGGACTGTAGGATTTAGGACCTCGCTATCCTTGAATCCCAGTGCCGCCTTGAGCATGTATTGATTGCCTTGCACCAGGGGGCAATAAAAGCTGTTTTTCTTTTCATCCTGAGAGGGAAGATCAATCATATTCGGGAGAAACAGAAATCGTGTTTTGCCCAATAAATCTATGACGTGCCCATGTGAAACCTTGACCGGATAGCATGTCTCGGTTGTCATTGATTCAATACCTAGTTTTGAGATGCGATCGTTGGTTTTAGGTGTTAACACAACACGCATCCCAATCTCATCAAAGAAGCTAGCCCAGAAAAGGGCTATCTGGTGGCTATACAATGCCCGCTGCATACCAACAGTTGGCCTTCCATCAATTTGAAAGATAGTTCTGCTGTCCTCCTGAGTGCCCTTTTTTACGTCTCCAAGATCGTAATAGAGGCCTTCGAGGTGTCTTTCCCAGAGAGCATCTCTTACCTTAAAATAGTCCTCTTTTTTTTCTCCATAGTGGCCCCTTATTTCATATCTGCCACATTCTCCTCCCCATATGCTCTTTCTGCCACTAAAGTTGTATATCTTTAGTTTGCAGTCGTTGTGGCACTGTAGGTCTGCATGACATATGGTTTCTCGGTAATCCAATCTGTCGTTTATTGCCTCTTCAAGTCCTCTGGAAGATGACAGTTGGATATTTTCCTTCTCCATCATTTCTTGCACGCTGATAGCAGCCCCGTAAGCACCCAGCACCTCCCGATGTTTGGGAACTAAGATGGCTTTTCCTAACACTGCTTCAAGGGCTGCTACTATCGCCTTATTGAGTGAAGGGCCTCCCAGGAACATTATCCTGTTGCCTATCTTCTTGTTTCCAACCACTCGGTGCAGGTAGTTGTAAACAATAGCATAACAGAGGCCACCAATGAGGTCATTTTTCTTAGCGCCGTTTTGTGCATAGGATACCAGATCAGATTCCATAAACACGGTGCATCGTTCGGTCAACTTGATTGGGTCTGTTGAGGATAAGGCTATCTCTTGAAATTCCTCAACGATGTTTATGCCATTTTTACTTGCCAGCTCATGGAGAAAACTCCCTGTTCCAGCTGCACATACCTTGTTCATATCAAAGTCAAGGGGGTGAGTATTGGAAACAGAAATATACTTACTATCCTGGCCCCCTATTTCAAAAATAGTGTCGATCAAAGGGTCAATCTCAACTGCGCCCCGTGCATGAGCGGTGATTTCGTCAATAATCAGGTCTGCATTCAGGAAATCACCAACTACCATCCTTCCTGAACCTGTCGTCGCTACTCCTTTGATATCGATCGTTTTTCCCAATCTGTCTCGTACTATGCTCAGAAGATTTTGGGTTACCTCAGTCGGTTTACCCATGGTCTGCCGATATTCCTTGTCTATTATTTCTCGATCTTGATTCAGGAGGGCATACTTGGTGGTTGTTGAACCAATATCGATCCCTAAAAAAACCGGCATCTTCCCACTGGCCTTGGGCAGTGTTTTTACCTGATTGTCTGCCGGAAAATCCGTTTTGTCTAGTTGCAATCTGGGGGCCCCTACAAATGTAAATGTTCCTTTCTCTGTCATGGATTTCAATGCGCTCAAATTAGGCCTGTTGGTTATACCGAGCTCTTTGGCCTGGAGGGCAACTCCTATGGCGCCAACAGATGTGACATGTTTGGGGACAATCAGTTCGGGAAAGCGATCTCTGAAGGCCTTAACCTGGAGCTGGTTGGTTGCGAGGCCCCCAATAAACAGTATCGGACTGGGGAGCACCCGGTTTGAGACAATAGTGCTCAGGTAATTAGACGCATTCCCCTCGTGAAGACCAGCAATAATATCCTCCAATTTTTCACCCTTATTCTGGAGGTGGATCATATCTGACTTGGTAAAAACCGTGCAGCGAGAGGCTACTCGTGCGGGATGCTGGCTTTTTCGACCTAAGGCAATGAAATCTTCCAGGATCTTTGAGATATGAGCCTCTGATATGTCGGTCTCTTTCCCGTATATGGATGACGCTAATCTTTCCGCCTGCTGGTCAATAAAAGATCCTGTACCAGAGGCACAGGGACCGTTCGTGTTAAAATCCTCAAGCTCCCACGTATCACCATGATAACTGAGGATATATAAGGCGGTATCCTGCCCGCCCATGCTGATAATAGAC
>JAUVXZ010000302.1 GCA_030603345.1 Pseudomonadota bacterium | reverse complement strand
AACGGAAATCCCAAACAAATCTTGGCGAAGTGGAAGATAAGCGATGTCAACTGTTTGAGCCCTAAGGACAGGATAACGTCAAAGTCCAGGGTATGGGTGTCTTTTTTTTGGTTATGCCCTATAACATGGCCCCTTACTGGGTCGTTTCAAAATGGTTTATTGAGCCATAAGCCTTAGAATCATAGGCTCCATCTATATAAACCATTTTGAAACGCCTGCCCGCCATGCAAGCAAGGGGAGGCGGGCGGGCCCACTGATCTAAACTATGTGAGGGCATAATCCAAAAAAAAGATACCCATACGCTGCAAGAAGCTTGAAAATCAATAGGTTAGGTTTCACTATGACGTGGCCCTGCGCTAAAGGCGAGTTTTGACATCGCCTGGAGGGAGCCTTAGATTTATCAAAAACCGTTTTAGACCAAGCGAAAAGGGATTTCGGCAGCAGCCTGTTAACGAGCGACCAGTAACAAGCAACGAGCAACCAGCATTGCTTTCTCTCTCAATAGCGGCAATGTTGTCAAGGGACATAAATATGTACTTGTTTTTTATACTTGCCAAGATTATCAAAGGTAACTAAGCCATCGATCTTTGCAAAAAGTGTGTAGTCTCTTCCAACACCCACATTCTTTCCCGGATGGATACTCGTGCCCCTTTGCCTGACGATAATGGAGCCAGCCTTAACAAATTGGCCACCAAATCTTTTTACCCCCAGTCTCTGTCCCGGGCTATCTCTTCCATTCCTCGAACTACCGCCTGCTTTTTTATGTGCCATCTTTATCTCCCTTTTTCTTTACTTCGTGCTGCCCGTTCAGAAGACGAGAAACGAGTGACGAGCAGCAAGAAACAAATCTATGCCTCGATCTGGGTTATCTTTACTCCCGTATAATCTTGCCTGTGGCCCTGTTTTTTCCGGTATCCCTTCCTTCTTTTATATTTGAAGACGATTATCTTTGTGCCTCTTCCCTGCCTGGTAATCTTGGCCTGGACCTTGATATTTTTCAAAACAGGCTTTCCAACGGTTACCTTGTCGTCTTTGGAAACAAGCAGAACATTATCGAAATAGACCTCATCACCAACCTCGCCATCCAGTTTTTCAACTCTCAGCTCTTCGCCTGGTGCTACTCTATACTGTTTACCGCCCGTTTGGATGACCGCATACATTCTAACCCTCCAATATTTCAGAATAAATTCAAGCTACCGTAACTGTGGACCAAAGTCAATAAAAAACCTCTCTTATGAAAGCGCAGATCTGAGAGGTCTCTATATAAGTCTCCAGGCTCAAAAAGTCAATAATGGCTTAGCACCGGATCAGGGTGTGCCCCCCCGAAAGAAATACCTTGGACCTTACGGGGTGATGAGTCGCAATCCGCCGAACGCAATGGCACACATCGCTGCAAGGCGGAGGAGAGTAACCTATGCTTCATTCCAATGCTGGATCACTGATTGTGGGGCGGCTCATACAAGACAAGGGAATTTATGATACGCGAGAGTTGTTTTTCACAGGTTGTAGCTTAGAAGCAGGTTTTATGGTAAAGTATTTTTATTGTAGGAAGCGAGGTATTATCTCCATGCCTATTTACGAATACCAGGCTGAGGACCCTGAAAAGGCTTGCACGAGGTGCCGAGCGGGCTTTGAGTACCTCCAGGGCGTGAACGAAATGCCTCTTTCCGATTGCCCACAGTGTGGTGGAAGGGTTAAAAAGATTATTTCGTGGTGTCACACTGCAGTAATTGATTCATCACCAGAATGTGACAGGGTAGAAAGAAAGGTAACAGAATACGAAGGGGCAGGTATGCATAGTCATGCAGCAGAGCTGGCTGACAAATATTCACATCAGACCAAAGATAAACTTCTCAAAGAGAGGGCATTAGAGAATTACAAAAAGGCAGGCTATAACTTTGATTCCACTACTACCAATGACAACTAAAGTGCCTAAAGTACTTAAAGTGAGCCTGCCCTGGTGCGACATGATTTGAATATACGCTTGCTTCTGATGTATCACCAATCCTGGTTTATCTTTGCTAAGTTAGGTTTTTCCAGGTCTGGGCCAGGGCTAAAGTGCCTAAAGTTAATGTATTCTGAATGCTTGATTGTGGAATCGTTACGAGTAACCAGTATCGATTATTCGATAATCAGAACAAACCCAACAAGTTGCTTATCCCCATGTTCCTTAATTTTTCGACTTACACTTGCTAAAGAGGAATCAATTTAGAAAGATTGGAGGGAAGGATAATGTCAGATTTCTTTCAAAATGGTGAGATTGCAACATTTCATAGGCTTAAGCAGAGGGATGTCAGGGAACTTGAGGGGGAACTTGAAGAGGCCACAAAACATAGGCCTATTTCCCTTGTCCTGCCATATATTCCTGTAGAGCTCGAAGGACCTGGTCTTCCGAGGATTATTCAGGAACTCAAGGATGTGAGGTACCTCAAAAACATCATTGTCGCGGTTGGAAGGGCAAATGCAGAGGAGTTTAGCCAGGCAAAGAGATTCTTTTCTGTTCTGCCGCAGAAACCAAAGCTGATCTGGTGCACAGGCCCGAACATTGAGAATCTCTATCATATATTGGCCGAGGAGGGAATCAGTGTCGGTGATGATGGCAAGGGAAGGTCTGCATGGGTATCATACGGATATATCCTGGCCCTCGAAGACAGTCATGTCATTGCATTACACGACTGCGATATCGCCACTTATACCAGGGATCTCCTTGCTCGACTCTGTTACCCTGTTGCCCATCCAAACATCTGCTTTAATTTTTGCAAGGGCTTCTATAGCAGGGTAACGAATCAGATGCACGGGAGGGTGACCCGGGTCTTTGTAACACCGCTTATCAGGGCCCTGGGAGAAACACTGGGTTCAAATCAGTTTTTAGATTATCTTGATAGTTTCCGGTATATCTTGGCAGGTGAATTTTCAATGGATGTAGACTTGGCACGCATGATGAGAATCCCCGGCGACTGGGGACTAGAGGTCGGTGTTCTGGCCGAAGTTCATAGGAATTGTGCTCTGCGGAGAATCTGCCAGGTTGACCTTTCCGATAACTATGAACATAAGCATCAACCACTCACCTTGGAAGACCCCAACAAAGGCTTGCTCAAGATGGGAACAGACATCGCAAAGTCCATATTCAGAAATATGGCCAGTATGGGGTACACCCTGACGAATGAGTTTTTTGTCACCCTAAGGGCGAGTTACCTGAGGATCGCCCAGGACCTTATCGCCCGGTATGAATATGATTCTGAGATAAACGGATTGCAGTATGACAGACATAGAGAAGGGAGCACGGCCGAAGCATTCGTTAGCTGCATTGTAAGTGCTGGGCAGCAGTTTCTCGAAACACCGTTTGAGGTTCCTTATATACCCAACTGGAACAGGGTGATTTCAGCGGTTCCAGATATCTTTGAGATGTTGATTGATGCAGTTGAGAAAGATAACCAGGAGTGAGCATTTAGCCAAATCGGTCCTCGCATTACCCATGGGGAGATGAGA
>JAUVXZ010000236.1 GCA_030603345.1 Pseudomonadota bacterium | reverse complement strand
AGATGCCACCTCGATTGCCCTGCCAACTGCCTCTCGAATCTGATGCGGTTTGCCAAAACATATAAGATTCACCTGGTCAATATGTCCCTTTAAGCAGACCTTATCACCAATACGCTGCTTGGCTGATGCAAGGTCTATATCACCCATGGGTGGAGGAGTCAATGTCTCCACAATATCCACACCTGCATCTGCCAAATCTTCAAGTACTCCATCCATCTTTCCATCGTCATAGTAGTCCACGTATGCGCCATAGGAATGGATAAGTTCCACGTTCTCTTTGATCAAGGGTAGGAACGAGTCGCGGAACTGCTGGGGTGACCAGCCTATACCCATTGAGCAGTTATACCACATTTCAAAAATTACCTGCGCTCCTTCCTGCAAAATGCGCTTCATAATAGAGCGATGATAATCCTGAAAAATGCGCACTAGTTGCATCAATAACTCACGGTCATCATAGTACATCATCATTGCCTGCTCAACACCCAGAGCATCCATCATGAATTGGTCAACGCCTTCGGTAGCTTTTACCATTAGGAGACCCTTTTCTCCAATTGTCTTTTGCAGAAAAGGAATGTCACCAACATAAGCCTCATCCGGAGAGGGAAGAAGGAAGGGAATCTTATCCAGATCAGATCGATTCTTGATTAGTGGTTCAATAATGTGGTCAAAATCAATCACGCTGCCTGGCTTAGTAACCAACCGTGTATCGGTGAGGATACCTGCTGGCGTTTTGAAGCGACGGCGAACTGTAATTGTCTCCTCGCCATCTTTCATCTCCATATTGACCGTTACTCCCGGCAGGTCGTTGTAGGGTCCCCTATGATGAAGCAGGTAGTTATTTTGTCTCACCGCGTACTCTGGCATCACCTCGTGATCATATTGCTCTGCCATCCACAGGCAATGATGGACACAGTAGCATCCTTTTATCCCCGAAAGATAATCAAAATAGCGCGGGCTAATTGGAACTCGGTCAACTTCCTGGTGACGGATAGCCCGAAGCAGTCTCTCCTTTGACGTCAACTCTGCCATTTGATATTATCCCCTTTAAGAACATATTGAGGGGGGAAACATCCCCCCTCAACGGCCTTCGGCCTGCTCCCCCCGTTTTTCTTGAGCTATCACCTGAGAAGATTTTCTTGATAACGATTCAGCAAAATTATTGAAATTCCGATACTTCAAGATTGCATTACACTGATTCTTGCTTCAAAGATAACATATCCCAACCGTTTTTGAATCTTTTACCAAATTATTCTATCATTTCTTATATAATGGTCAAATTCCGAATTCACCGTCTGCTCCCAATTTTTCAGAAGGAATAACACGGACATTGACATTTTGACAAGATATAATGAAGTGCACTCATAAAAAAGAGCAAATGAAAGAAGGATCTACTATTGAAAAAAGAGGCAAAATGGGTTGTTTCATTAACCAGAAGGGCAGGGTCATCGTCAATGACTTTCTTTATGAAAAAGCTGGCGTTCACTGAAAAGAGACTAAAGAAGAATGGATCTGGGCAGCGGTTCAACCTACTGTCCAAAAGGTACTGCCAAGAGTTTTATGAAAGAAGGTAGTGTCAAAACTTACATGAAAGAATATGAAAGATTACCTAATGCCAGGCTTCCTCTAATTGCGTGCCTGTCAGGACTTAGGCTTTCATAGGAGCCCCGTCTAGGCAGGCAAAAAGGGGGGAGGGAAAAGGGGAAAAGGTAGGAGTTTACTCTTAGTCGCTCATACGGATGTGGAACTTCCCGGAGCAACAGAGCTGTGGGAAGATCATGATCCCTGGAGTGGCAAAGTTAAAGATGGTAAGATATTTGGCAGGGGATCCGGCGATGATAAGAGTGGTCTTACAGCTCAAATTATGGCTCTGGAGGCAATTGAAAGAGCTGGCTATCAATTGAAGGGGGATGTTATTCTCTGTAACGTGGTGGATGAGGAACAGGGGGGTGGCAATGGCACTCTTTCTTGCATCATAAGAGGCTATACAGCCGACACCGCCATTCATATGGATGGAAGCAACCTGGAGATTCAGATAGCTAATTTAGGAGGGAGCAGTTTTAAAATAACGGTGAGGACAGAAGAAGGCTACCCCGACATAGACAGGACTCTAAGAGCTACGAATAGAATATATCAAGCTATTCAATTTCTAAAGGAAAAAAGAAAGGAAGCTTTTAAGGAAAGGACCTGCTTCCCTCCATGATTAGTCCTGAGAAAGAGGTAGTAAAGACTATCAGCAAAGCCTAAAAGGAGGTAACGGGGACCGACCCTCAAATTGGTGGAGGAGTTATGTCCGATCTTTACCTTTTAAACCTTTATTCCCAGATGCCTGCTGTCACGTTCGGTGCTGCAAGATGGAGCCAAAGAGGAGCTGCTCATCAACCTAACGAGTATGTGAGTATTGAGGATTTAATAATCTTGACTAAGGTGACTGCTTTGACCATAATGAGTTGGTGTGAATACGAGAAGGGTTAATGAGCTACGTTCAAGTTTCGGAATCTCAATAATTTCGAAAAAGAGAGAAAAACAGAAAAACCCGATACTTTTTTGTAATCTTTTGGAAAAATTCCTTATGAAGGTAAAAAAAGATGGTTGAAAAGCAAGATATCATTAAAGGCCTGAAACAGATTGGGCTCAAGGCTAATGATATTGTGTTGGTGCATTCAGCAATGCGAACCTTCGGCCCTATCAACGATGGAGCAAGAACCGTTGTTGCCGCACTGCGGGAAATTCTTGCAGAAAATGGAACCCTGGTTGTACCTACCTTTACCTTTAAGCATGAGGCGAAGAAAGATCCGATCATTGATCCGACTAAAGATCTCTCGGAGATGGGTATAATTACCGAGACAGTACGAAATCTTCCTGGAGCACAAAGAAGCATTACCTACCGACATAGTGTTGCTGCGATTGGTCCTGAGGCATCTGTGATCACCGAGGTCGATCCAGAATTATGCGTTTTCGATTTAGACTCATCCTTCGGCAAGATGCTTGAGCTGAATAGCAAGGTGCTTATCCTGGGAATGACCTATCAAACCTCTACTAGCCATCATTTTGCCGAGTATATTTGCCAGGTGCCCTACCGGCATACCCTTCCTGTGCTGGCACGTATCCAGCAGCCGGATGGTTCCCTGGTAAGGCAAGAGATGACTGACTATCAACCACTTCCCAGTAAGGACGGAAAGTATTATGGCAGGGAACCTGATTTCAATCGTTTAGGTAAGATGCTTGAGGAGCGAGGTTTAGTTGGTATTACAGCCATTGGCAATGCCATTGTCCGCTTATTCAGGATGCAGGACTTAATTGAGCTGGCCAAAGTAGAAGCGAGAAAAGACTATAACATTTTTCGAGCTCGCCAAAGCGGTAAGAAAACACTTCTCAAGGATGGGCAGATTGTGCTCAGTCCGGTGCTGCAAGACGGTGCAGGCCGGCCCGTACGCTACGAATGGGATGTGGTTGATCCTGAGGGGATATTCTCATCAGCCAGACAAAAAAGTATAGAGTGACTTCAATAAAAGCTAAGTCAAAGAATCAAATCAGTGGGAATGTGTTGCATGGTGAAGAAATCCGCTATGAGGAAAAGCCTCGGGTGGGGATCAGTCCGGCCAGGATAAAGAAAGACCGTCTGGTTTAGAGGGTAAGATGGTCTCCCAGTCACGGGGTAACCTAAAAGTCAAGGTCTATCTTGAGAAGGCCAAGCTCTTTGCCCTTTATTCAGAGGTAACGGCTTCTAAAGAAAGGAGCCAAAGAAAATTCACTAGACAATGGAAATAGAAGGTTCAAGAAATTAGACGGGTCTACTGAATATTTACCAAAATGAAGAGGAGGAGGTAAGCTATATGGATAAAGAGAAAAAAATACATTATGGGTAAACGTGTGAACGTTCTTATTACCGACTATGCCTGGGAGAGTCTTGAGCCTGAAAGAAAAATACTCTCTAAAGTTGGCGCAGATATTGTAGTTGCTCCATCCGGTCAAGAGGAAGAACTAATAGAACTGGCCAAAGAGGTTGATGCAATTTTGACTTGTTGGGCTAAGGTGACAAGGAAGGTTGTTAAAATGGCGAAAGGGTGTAAAGTAATCGGACGTTATGGTATAGGAGTGGATAATATTGCTGTTGAAGAAGCTACACGAGTCGGAATCATCGTAACTAATGTTCCCGCCTATTGCATAGATGAAGTTTCAGACCATGCTATGGCTTTATTTCTTGGTTGTGCCAGGAAAATCTCGTTTTATGACAGAGCGATCAAGAAGGGGCAGTGGAACTCGCAGAGTGGGAACCAGATGTTTCGTCTTCGAAAAAAAACATTAGGGTTAATTGGTTTCGGAAAAATTGGGCGGGCTGTGGTTCCAAAGGCAAAGGCATTCGGACTACACATTATCGTCTTTGATCCCTATATCTCTGAGAAAGATGCTGCAGATTATGGTGTGAGACTGACGCCTTTTGATGAGTTACTCAAAAGTGCTGATTTTATATCTGTCCATGTTCCATTAACAGGATCGACGCATAAATTGATTGATGAGAAGGCATTTAGAAAGATGAAGAATACGGCGTATTTAATTAATACATCCAGGGGCGCCGTGGTCGATACTGAGGCATTGGTAAGAGCAATTAAGGAGAATTGGATTGCAGGAGCAGGTTTAGATGTACTTCCGCAGGAACCGCCGGATACAAACGATCCACTCTTAAACCAAGACAGGGTTATATTAACACCGCACACAGCATTCCGCTCGGTAGAATCGTTACTGGATCTGCAAAGAACGGCTGCTAATCAAGTGGCTTGCGTGTTACGAGCAGAGAAACCTGAATACATTGTCAATCCAGAAGTCCTTCAGAGTTTGAACCTTCGCGCTTCCCTACAAACATAAAAGACAATAACCATATTTGTTGGGTACTGTTAAAATATGAAAGAAATTAGCTTTATGCCAAACAGCGCTTCCCCTTAAGCTCTTAAAGGCAAGGATAAGGGGACTCCGTCCCCTTATAATCCCCGGGCATTCATCCTCCCAGCAAGCTGAGGGGTGTTCTGGCATTTTTTCATAAATAAGGTATTTCACCTGATTGCCAATCACTCGTCGATACCCCGGACAATGATACTTGTCTAACAAGTAATTCCAGAATCTTTTTTCAGTGGTACTCCTTCCTACCTCGAATGTGATCTTTCCT
>JAUVXZ010000317.1 GCA_030603345.1 Pseudomonadota bacterium | reverse complement strand
TTTCATTCCCTTCCACACACTGGCCCCATCCCGCAAAAGGCCTCTGATAACACCTTTGATTTCCGCTTGAACCTGCAACCCCTCAACAGAACCCACCACATCCCCTGCCTGAACGGGGTCTCCGATCTGCCTCACGGTTTCCAATGTCCCATCTGCAGGTGCCCTGAAAACCCGTTCAGCGGAAAAGCCGGCAATTGCCCCAGGGATGCCCGTATCCTCCTCCGCTGCTCCCTTGGATATAACCCTTCCCAGGTTATGGCCTCTGTTTGTCTCAATTACGAGGTGCACATCTCTGCCAGCATAGAAGCCTGGTCCCAGACCAATAACGAGCGGGGCATCTGTTATTTTTGTGCCCACATTCTTCTTGGCCAATATGGCATCCACCAGGATAGCCGGCTTCAGAATATCCTTCACCTTGGCCTCAGGATCCACAATGATCGGTATCTTGCCAGTATCCCAAACCTCCGGAATCCGGTCATATGAGTCCACCAGTCTGGCAGTCAGGCCTTCGACTGTCTTTTCCCTATCATAGACTGCCTCACAAAACGAGACCTCTCTCCTCACAGCCTGGGGGTGAGACATTTCAGTCATACATACCTTGAAATGGCATCTGTTCAACCGGTGAGCGATCCCGGTGGCCATCTCGCCTCCGCCTTTAATAAGAACAATAATGTTTTCTATAGACATCTTTTTACCACTTCCATCTTAAGAAAAAAATGCTATTGAGCCACCAAGACACGAAGCCTTTCGGCCGTGAGCTCAAGGCCGAACGGTCACTAAGATTAGATAATTTAGGATTTTTTATTGACCATTTTTTATTGATAAATTCGTAAAAAGCTTTTTGACGTCTGGATACCCGCATTCGCGGGTATGACGGATAGTGTATCTGATTGATATTAAATGCTTTATTGTCATTCCCGCGTAGGCTGGAATCCAGATAAATGGGAAAATTTGACTTTTTACGAAACCATCAATATTCTTTGTGTCTTTGTGACTTAGTGGCTCAATATTCATAAGAAAAAGAGGCCTTGCATTCCTTTAACCAATCAAGGGCAGCGGTGGTCTGGGAAGCCTTGAAAGAATAGAGGACTCTTTGAAACTCATCGGTAATCTTCTCTTTTAGATTCTCTATCACCCGTAATTTTTCCTGCAGCACGTCTATCTGTTTGTCAATAAGGGTAAGCTCTTCTTTTAGATGAAGCTCTCTAACAAAAAAGAGTTTCGCCAGGAATTCTATCCGTACATCACGCACATGCTCTACCGGGGAGGAAATCCAACCAAGGAATCTTTCCTTGCCTCTTGGAGTGAGAGAGAATATCTTTTTTGCCGGCCTCCTTTCCTGCCATTCCTCCTGTGATTCCACCACCCCATTTTTTTCCAACCGTTTCAATAGGGCATAGACTTGACTCATGCTCAGATCCCAGAACTGGTTCATCTTAGTTGAGACATAGCTATGCAACTCATAGCCGTGTTTGGGTCCGGTCATGAGAATGCCGAGCAGGGCATTTTCTGCTGATACCTTAAAGCTCATAGAGATCCAGGTCTTATTCTCATTTAAAATATTCCAAATTGGAATAAACGTCAACACAAAACTTTCAACATATAACGTCAGTAAACAGGAGCTATTATGCAATGTTTATATCTGCAAGGGCAATCTTGGCATTTTAAGGTCAAGGAAGGCCGTACCGTCTGTGGCAAACGAACTAAGAGTAAAAGATTAGAATTTTGAATCAGACAGGATTTGCATGATAGACAGGAGAGAAAAGACAATCTTCACCCCATGAAATGCGAAGCCTATTCCACTGGGGCCCTATGCGCCATGCTCTATGCGCTTCGCCCATCCCTCTGGGGCGCAGCTTATTCAACCGGGGGAGACCATATTTCACTGGGGACCCAAAGACTTTTTCTGTCCTTCAATCGTTCCACGAAGAAGTTGAAGTTCTTTTGAAAGGGAGGAAATGTTCCTAATCAGTTTCTCCATAATCGGCACGAGAGCCTGCTCGGGATTCATTGCTCCTGCCGACTTTTCGTCCGATACGTCCCTTGCCGTCGCGGCTGACTCGAGGGGGCTGTCTGGTAAATGCCCCTTTTGGTCCTGTTGGAGGGTTCGTTGAGTTTCTTCTCCGGCCCGCTGCAACAGTGGCTCGGAGGTGTGGCTTTCCCTTTCTCTTTTACTGCTCAGGTAGCTCACAGGGCTTTTGATCAGTTGTAGGCAGTGGCTCCAGAAGCTCACCATATCGACCTCTTTCAGTTCATCTCTGCCAGTTGACAAGAGGCGATCTCCCATTTGCCGGATGCACTTGGAAGCGTTGGTGACAGGGTACAGCGTTAGAAACGGCCTTTGCTGCCTAACAGCTTCAACTACTTTCGGATCCTGATAGATCATGCCTAGGGTTGAGAGATCTATGCCAAGATATTTTACCGCCGCTGATTTGAACTTTCTGTACACTAGGGTGGCAGTGTCTGTATTCTTGCACTGGTTTATGACCAGCTTTGCCTCGCCAGTGAATCCGTTCAGCCGCAGGACTTTCAACAGGGCAAAGGAATCAGTCAAAGAGGTCGGTTCGGGGGTGATGACAAGGACAACTTCCGGGGAAGCTAAGCAAAAGGAGATAACATTTTTTGAGATGCCAGCAGACGTATCAAAAAGCAAGAAATCGTATTTGTTCATTTTTGAAAGGGACCCGATTAGGGCTTTCGTTTGGTCAGCCTCAAGGTTGGCCATCTCTTCCAAACCTGAGCTTGCGGGCAAGATATGGACTCTGTCCTGAATCTTTATGATGACATCTTCCAAATTTCGACCGTTTAGGATAACGTCGGAAAGATCGTACTCAGGCTGTATCCCCAACAGGATATTAATATTGCCCAGACCCAGGTCCGCATCAAAGAGGCAGACTCGGTAGCCATGGGTAGACAAATGGAGAGCCAAATTCAGGCTGATATTTGTTTTTCCCACCCCTCCCTTTCCGCTTGTAATGGTAATGACTCTACTCATAGGCATCCC
>JAUVXZ010000257.1 GCA_030603345.1 Pseudomonadota bacterium | reverse complement strand
ATCAAATGATGGAGCAGGATAAATCCGCTTTTCTTATAGGGCAGGGTGTAAAGAGCCCGTGGTATGTGGGTAATACCGCTACAGGGCTTCTTGAACGATTTGGATCAGAAAGAGTGATTGATACCCCGGTTTCTGAAAATGCTGTAACCGGTTCGGCAGTTGGAGCAGCACTAGTGGGCATGAGGCCGGTCGTAGTTCATCCCAGGGTAGACTTTATGATGTATGCGCTGGACCCGATCATCAATGAGGCAGCAAACTGGCATTACATGTTTGGTGGCAAACTCTCAGTACCAGTTGTTATTTGGGGCATAATAAACAGGGGAGGAGAACAGGCTGCTCAACATTCACAGGCACTCCACAGCTTATTTGCGCATATCCCGGGGTTAAAGGTGGTGATGCCTTCAACCCCTTATGACGCAAAAGGGCTGATGATAGCTGCAATAAGAGATGATAACCCTGTGGTTTATCTCGATGACAGGTGGTCATACGGAATCGAGGGAGAGGTACCTGAGGAAATATACGAGGTTCCCATTGGTAAGGCAGCCATTAGGAAAGAAGGCAACGACGTGACCTTAGTCGCAACTTCCTATATGGTACACAATGCGGTTCATGCGGCAGAGGAATTGGCCAGAGATGGGATAGAGGTTGATGTATTGGATATGAGGACCGTTAAGCCTCTGGATAAAGAATTACTATTAGCTTCAGTCAAGAAGACCGGCAGACTGGTGGTCGCTGACGGAGGCTGGAAGACCTGTGGTATTGCAGCAGAGATAACCTCCCTGGTGTTCGAAGAGGTATTTGATTCTGTCAAAGCGCCCGTTGTCAGAGTGACCTTGCCTGATATACCGGCCCCTGCAAGTTCACCACTTGAGAAGGTCTATTACCCCAGTAGTGGTGACATCGTGCGGGCTGTTAAAAGAGTTATATCGTACTGAAAGGAATGCAACATGGCGTATAGAGTGCCATTCGTAAACTTCAAAAGACAATATCAGCAGCTGAAAGCCGAATTCGATAAAGTATTCGAAGAGGTTATGTCAGGTGGTGATTTTATTCTGAGGCGTCACCTGGTAACCTTTGAAAAAAATATTGCTAGGTTCGTAGGAACCAAGCATGCTATTGGCGTCAACACCGGAACTGATGCGCTCTACCTTTCCGCACATGCCCTTGATTTTGGGCCAGGTGATCAAGTCATAACTGTGGCCCACACCTTTGTTGCCACCATAGGTGCCATAGTTCAATGTGGGGCAACCCCTGTTCTCATTGATGTGCGGGATGATTTTGACATGGACGTGGATCAAATCGAGGCAAGCATTACAACCAAAACAAAGGGTATAATTCCGGTTCACCTTAACGGACATGCCTGTGAGATGGACAAAATTATGGAGCTTGCGCAGAATTACAATCTAGTGGTCATCGAGGATGCAGCCCAGGCCCTTGGCGCTTCCTTTAAGGGAGGGAAGTGCGCCTCATTTGGCGATACAGGAATTTTTAGCTTCTATCCGGCCAAGATGCTGGGTACTGCTGGAGATGGTGGTATGATTTGCACCAATGACGATGAGCTGGCTCGAAAGCTCCGTGCTTTGAGGGACAACGGCAGGGTGGAAAGCGCGGATATCATCGAATGTTTTGGGTGGTGCACCCGGTTGGATAATCTCCATGCAGCCCTCCTTAATATGAAGTTTCGCTCCTTTGATAAATGGGTTCAGCGACGTCGAGAGATTGCGCGGATGTATGATAATGGATTTGCAGGTATTGACGGTTTGATACCTCATCCCAATTCAGATGGTGACTACTTTGATGTGTATCAGAACTATGTGATCAGGTGTAAGGAGCGAGACAGACTGGTAGGACACCTCAGAAAATCCGGGATAGAGGTGCTCATTTCCTGGCCTACGCCATTGCATAAACAAGAGGCTTTACAACTTAGTCACTTTAGTCTGCCTATGACAGAGCGTATTTCGGCTGAGGTCATATCCTTGCCTATGTATCCTGAATTAACCACCGAAGAAGTAGAGGGTGTTATTGAAGTTGTGGCGGACTTCTTTGCTTAACTACTCCTTCCCCTATGATCTCTTACTAACGAAAAAAAGGATGGCATGCCAGTTGACTATAGTACTGTAACTGAGGTTCCGGGGAATAGAGTCACCCAGGAACAGATGGCCAGGATGATTCACCGTTATTGTTTTGCCGCCAATTTCTGCGAGGACAAAGATGTTTTAGAAGTCGCGTGCGGTGCAGGGCAAGGCTTAGGCTCTTTAAGCAAAAAGGCCAGGCGCGTAGTGGGAGGAGATTACACAGATAAATTGGTGCACTCTGCCAGGGATTATTACCAAGAGCGAATTGAGGTTTACCTGTTCGATGCCCATCAGCTCCCATTTAGGGATGAGAGCTTTGATGTGGTAATCTTTTATGAAGCTATTTACTACCTGGCACATCCTGAAAGTTTTTTTGTGGAGGCGCGCCGAGTACTTCGAAAACAGGGAGTCCTCCTTATTGCAACGGTGAATAAGGATTGGTCCGAATTCAACCCGAGCCCTTTTAGCACTCGCTATTTCTCCGTACCAGAACTCGGTGAGATGTTACAGAACAATGGTTTTGAGGCGGAATTTTACGGTGCCTTTTCTGCTTTACCAAAAACTCCAAAAGAAAAGGTTATCTCAAAAATCAGAGAAATGGCTATTGGCCTTCAGCTAATCCCAAAAACAATGAAGGGCAAGGAATTGTTGAAGAAGATTTTTTACGGTAAATTAATCCCATTAAAACAGGAAATTGAAGAGAATATCTGTGAGTACATACCACCAGATCGTATCTCCTCTGACAGTCCTAACTCTGAATATAAGGTTATCTATTCCGTGGCGCGCATATAGAAACCGGATGTGGATTCTCTGTCATGAAGCGGCAACCACCGCTGTAGTAACTTAAACAGGAAAAGGCCCACGTTAGAGAACTAAGTACGGTTATTTATGGTGAAGTCAAAAAATGCGAAGTGATGAAAGGCCTTTATGAAAGCCAAATTAGACAAACTATTTGATAGCGCATGGACCTACAAGAGATCTTTGGGCATTGGTGTTGACGCCGTTCTAATCCTATCATCCCTCTGCCTCGCTTACTTGATCCGGTTGGGTTCGATTAGTGAAATAGGAGAAAACTACGTTTATCAAATCCTCGTGATAGCCGTTATAATTATTCCCGTTAAGATTCTAGTATTCTGGTTTTTTCGTCTCTACCATATCTCCTTCCGCTTCATCTCCCTGAGTGAGACTTTATCCATTATCAAAGCCGCGGCAATATCATCTCCTATGATTGCGCTTATCGCCATGGTGTTCCGGGACAGAGAAATTATGCTGGGATTTCCACGATCCGTTATCTTTATCGACTTTTTTCTAACCTTCTTTCTTGTCACAGGAATACGGGCCTTTTTCCGCCTCTATTATTCTGAATCTAATAATAAAAGGGGGCTAGAGACGCTCATCATAGGCGCTGGCGCTGCTGGAGAACAGTTGGTAAGGGATATGACAAGGTCACCGCAACATGGCTATCTACCGGTTGGATTCATAGATGACAATCCCAAGAAAAAAAAGACCTTGATACATGGCATAAGGGTATTGGGGGGAAGGGAGGATATACCAAAACTTGCAAAAGATTTGGATGTGAAAGAAATTATTATTGCCATCCCCTCTGTCACATCAAAAGAGATCAGGGCAATAATGGACTACGTGAGAAAAGCTGATCACAAAGATGTTAAGGTGCTCCCAGGTATCTCTGATCTTATGAACGGTAAGGTTACCTTAAGAGATATCAGGGATATTTCCATTGAGGATCTATTGGGCCGGGAACCGGTAAAAATTGATATGAGAGAAGTTTCGTCCTATATCAGAGACAAGAATATATTGGTAACCGGTGCAGGGGGATCTATTGGTTCAGAACTCTGCAGGCAAATCACTAGATTTGATCCTACAAAACTGATCATGCTGGATATGGGAGAAACCGAGCTTTTCAACGTAGACATGGAGATAAGAGAGATAGATCCTGAGCTGAATTTGATATCCATTGTTGGGGATATAAGGGATGATAAGAAGGTTAGAAGTGTATTTAAAGAGCACCGTATAGAAACCATCTTTCATGCCGCCGCCTATAAACATGTTCCCCTGATGGAGGCAAATCCAAGGGAGGCGATATTAAATAACATATACGGAACAAAGGTTTTAGCTCAAAGATCAGCCAAATCCGGGGTGAAAAGGTTTATCAATATCTCCACAGATAAAGCTGTAAACCCAACCAGTGTGATGGGAGCAACAAAAAGAGTAGCAGAGAATTTGATCCTGGGCCTAAGTGCTGACACTGTCGCTTTTATTTCCGTTCGATTTGGTAATGTCCTTGGTAGCAGGGGGAGTGTCGTGCCCATCTTTCAGGAACAGATAAAGAAGGGCGGCCCAGTTACCATAACCGATTATGAGATGAAGCGGTATTTCATGACCATACCGGAGGCAGCTCAACTGGTAATGCAGGCAGGGGCTATGGGAAATGGTGGGGATGTTTTTATTTTGGATATGGGAGATCCTGTTTCCATTTATCACGTAGCAGAGGAATTGATCAGGCTGTCCGGGCTT
>JAUVXZ010000273.1 GCA_030603345.1 Pseudomonadota bacterium | reverse complement strand
ATGGAAAACCTCTTCCCCCTGAGACTGCGGGAAAAGAATATTCTGGTAAATTTTTACTTCGAACCGGAAAGGAATTACATAAAACCCTTGCAATACGGGCTTTGCAAACAGGTGAAAGTCTGAACAATTTCTGCCGAGACGTACTAAAGAAAGCAATTTCTCACTCCAATCACACAAATGTTGATAGATAGTTAATAAGGAATGGGATGGGGGACATCTTAAATTCGAATGTGAAGAGTGAAGGGGGAACGCCCTTAAAAAACTAAGTTGACGAAGTGAGCAGGCCCGCCAGTCCGCCACAAAGACGGCGGACAAGAAGAACGGCGGGCAGGAGCAAATCTTTCCTTTTGACATTTTTCGGGATCAAACCGTTTCTTTTTCCCCAATCACCTCCCCGCTGAGCGCTGATGAATTGTTGAAACAGCGGTCAGGATATCCCCCATCTTCAGAGGTGTTTTTTCACCCGCCCAGGATTTGGATTCGGATTCTCCTTAATGGGGAAAAACCCGCCAGATCGGGTGAAAGCGTTATTAGGCAGACTTCATTCCATATCAATCAGCAAAAAATGGGGCTCTAAGGCTTCTAAGAAGGCAAATTCGCTGTTTAATAAATTTATTAAACAGATAGAAAAAACTTTCCAAATCTTCCTAAGCCTCTGGAATGGTTATCATTTTTGAATAATGACCTGTCTTTGCTAGTGGACATTTGCGAAGAGGTGCAGGAAATATCGATTCAACACCAACCCTGGCCCAGACCCCTGGCCCACACCCGCCTGCCAGATGGCGGGCAGGCCCTCCAGAAAAATGGCGGGCTGGCCTGGGCCTTAGGTTTGGAAGGAAAAACGGATCAGAAAAAAATATGGTGTTGATCCCCTCTTCTATGCGGCAAAAAAGGCAATAGGTCCCCTCCAATTAAACGAAGAGGAGGCAAGAAATACAGCCCGACGGGCATACCAAAGTAATCCCCTTTTGACTTCCTATGAGATTGGTCAGGCGATCGGACGATCAAGACAGGCAGTCGACTTTTATATTACCGATTTAAGAGCATCAACCGAGTTAGAAATGGATCTTAAAATCTTTCGCATGCACCGGATAAATATTCCCCAAGAAAGGATTGCCAAGAGATTAGGTGCCATACAAAGGACAGTAGCGAAGCATTTAGAGAAAATGCCAGGATTGGCAATTATTCTAAATACCGATTTATCGAAAGGGAATTCATGTCCAAGCCCAGAGGGTTAGAAGGCTACTTGCCAACAGCCTTGAGGATCTCGCGGGCAAATTCCATCTCTGATGGCGCACCAATAACGCTATGCTCCTCATTGATGACGGTATGGGGGACTCCCTGTACATTGTACTTCACTGCCAGAAAGGGAAACTCTGAGCCCTCCACCATATCTGCACTAATATGATCACTGGCCAGGGCAAATCGGTGGACAGTGCGAACCGCACCGGGACAGTAGGGTCAGGTAGGGGAGATGATAACCTGAAGGTGCACAGGCTCATCAATCTTGGCCAGTTCGGCCGTCACTGCTTCACTCAGCCCGGGGTCTCTTTTTCCTACATCCCTAATATCTTGTATCAACACATTAAACTCGTACCCGGCAGGGACTCCATAGAAGCGGATGCCATAGTCCTTATCACCCAAAAGAACAGTGGCTGGGATCTTGTCTACCCCATACTTCTTGGCCAGATCCGCCTCGGCTACAAAATCGTGCACCTCCAGGGAGATTCTGTCTGAGAGGCCGGAGACCTCTTCAAGCATCTTCCTGGTCATCTCACAGTGCTGACACTCGGTCTCCTGAGTAAACATGAGGATCGTGACATCGTTGTCAATCTGCTTGAACAGGTTTGTGACTTTGTTTCTGTCTTTGTCTTTAAGCATTCCCATGACACACCCCGCTAAAGTAAGGATTTGTTGATAAGGTAGTTATAGGCAGAGAGTGCTGCCTTTGCTCCTTCGCCGGCAGCGATGACAATCTGCTTATGGGGGACTGTGGTAACGTCACCGGCCCCATACAGGCCTTGTACACTGGTCTGGGAAGAGCAATCTACAATCACCTCGCCCTGGTCATTGAGTTCAACGAGATTTTTTACCGACTGGTTGTTGGGCAGGAGCCCAATTTCGACAAAAACACCGTCGGTCTCTAGTTTTTTTTGCTTTTCGGTCTCCCGATTCTTGATGACCACCCCGGTGACCTTGTCCTTACCCTCAATTTTTACGATCTGGTGGTAATCGAGCATGCTCACTGTACTAGTCTGCTCTACCCGTTCTTGTAACGGCCCGTCCGCCTGCCAGCCTCTGATGAAGTTTATGAGGATGACTTCTGCCTCAACCTTCACAAGGTCCAACACCGTGGTAAAGGCCGAGTTCCCTCCCCCGGCTACGACAACTTTTTTTCTTCTAAAAAAGGGCGCGTCGCAGGTAGCGCAATATGCCAGGCCCCTTCCCACCAACTCCTGCTCGCCCGGCACGTTGAGTGGGCGGTGCCGTTTGCCAGTTGAAAGGATCACGGTCCGGCTTGAATATACAGTGCCATCATCTGTCCAAACCGTGAAGGTGTCCCCCTGCTTCTTGACCTCGGTAATGACCCTTCCCAGGCTGACGGGTATATCAAAGCTTTTCACATGCTCCTCAAAGCTGTCGGCGAGGTCCTTGGCATTGATACTCTGAAACCCAAGCCAATTCTCGACCTCTGAGGTCTCTCGCACCTGACCTCCGAAATCTTTGGTGATAATGGCGAGGTTCATCATCTTTCGGGAAGCATAAACCGCTGCGCTCATAGCCGCTGGACCTCCTCCTAAGATGAGGAGATCATAGGTAATCTCCGGATCCGGCTGATTTGCTTCCTCCAATAGTGAGGTATCGAGGGAGAAAGAAGGAAAGTCCATACTGTTGCCTCCCAAATCTATTTGTCAATACACCTAATGCTTCACGTGTTCCATTGGACTTAATAGTAGGTCAGGTGCCTGTACTTTTTACCCTCCCCAGGGCATCTTGGAATAGGTTTCGGAAAGCTTATCACGATATTCCCTGAAGAATCTTTCATGTTCCTTTTCCCAATTTGAGAGCATCATCAAGGCTTGTTTGGCTTTACCCTCGGTGTTTTGCGCCATATTCCTGTAGAAATCGCTCAGATCTTTCTCGATAAGCCATGCAGTATTGAAAACGGTAACATCGGGGATCATCGAACCTTCGATACATTGCTGGAGAAACTCTGTTTTCTCCCGTGCATCAAAATAGTCGGTGGGCTCGAGAACCATTTCTCTTATCTCTGTTGGTTTGATTTCCTCCCCCGCTTTCAGATCCTTGAGGATTTGATTAATAAAGAGGATATGCCTTTGTTCCTCCTCTATCAATCGCTTAAAGGCACTAATGGCTGCTCCCATGCCCATCCGCTCCAAAGAGTGTTCAAAGAATGCCTTCCCGGTCTCTTCTTGGTTGAGGGCATATTCAAAGATCTTTATCAGGTTTTCATTCTTTGACATAGTGTCTCCTCATTGATTCCTATTAGTCTTAATAGATACTTGCTACGGGATTTCCCATCTCGTGTTACCCCATTGAAATCCCACAGAAATCTCCTGAGCCTTTCAAGGAATAATCAACACATTCCCGGGACTTCACAAAAAAGCTTATTGCTTTTCTTGATTATCAGCCCCTTTATACGCCAACAACCTCTTTAAGCTCCGGGATTTCCTCTTTCAGCATCTTCTCTATACCCATCTTGAGGGTCATCTGACTCATGGGGCATCCTGCGCAAGCTCCCGTTAATTTTACCTTTACCACGCCATCAGGAGTGACCTCTACCAACTCCACATCCCCTCCATCTGCGTTAAGCGATGGCCTTATTTTACCTAATGAAACTTCTACTCTTTCTTTCATGGTCTCTTCCATTTTTTTACCTCCCTTTCTTGGTCGTAAATTTATTTGCAAACTTTCTTATAGTACTACTATTTATTGTTTTGCCACAAAGACACAAACAAGCAAAAATTGACGTAACTGCTCAGGCATCTTGCCACAAAGGCACCAAGACACCAAGATTATATAATTATTCGTAGACGTTCACAGGTTCAGGGTTCACCGTTCAGGCTACGTTCCTGCGTGTGCATCGCATGTAGACAGGTCTTTCGTTAACCTTGCTCGTAGGACTTTTCAGACCTGTTCGCCGGATGGCAGGCGGGTTTTCGTTGAACCCTGAACGTCTGAAACCTTGAACGGTTACAGCAGT
>JAUVXZ010000271.1 GCA_030603345.1 Pseudomonadota bacterium | reverse complement strand
GTGGCAAAAACAATCGTGTTTATAACTTATGTGTTGACCATTTTGCTGTTTTGCTCACTCCTGTATAAAGGCCTCTTCTTTATGGCTATACTCCCCCTTTTTGTTATGTTCCCCTTAGCATTCTTTCTGTTCAGTAATGAGAAGAATCACCCCGACAGTACTTATTTCCCACAGACCATCATTGGACCTTTTTATATCTGCCTGCCCTTGATTTTTTTTCTGTTAATTGCAGGGCTGGATCAGGGCAAGATGTGGATTTTCTTTATCTTGGCTGTTATTTTCGCCGGCGACACCGGCTCCTTTTAGGTTGGAAGGCACTTGGGCAAGCATAAACTCACCCCGATAAGCCCAGGGAAAACCTGGGAGGGTACTGTAGGAGGTTTATTGGCAAACGTACTGAGTGCCGGCATCTTCGGCTTGTTATTCTTTCCCTCTTTATCTCTTATTTCTGTTGTGGTATTAGCTATAGTAATAGGAATCAGCGGACAGGTTGGCGACCTAGCAGAATCCTTGCTCAAAAGAATATCCAATATAAAGGATAGCGGTACGGTCTTGCCAGGCCACGGAGGTATACTCGATAGAATAGATAGTCTACTCTTTGCAATCCCTGTACTCTACCTTTATTTGAGCTACTGAGGTTTTATTGGGTTAGAAACGCAACAATCTACGGAATAAGGAGCTATTTTGTTTTGAAAAACATATGCCTTCTGGGTTCCACTGGTCATATCGGAATTAATTCGCTCGAGGTTATTCGGGGAAATCCGGATCGATACCGCATTATGGCGCTTGGCGCAGGAAAAAACATAGATCTCCTTGCCGAACAAATAAGGGAATTCAAACCGCCTTTTGCAGCAGTCATTAATTCTGATGTTGCCAAGGAGCTGAAAATCAGGCTCAACAACCAGGCAAACACGGAGATCTTATCCGGAACTAAAGGCTATGTGCAGATAGCGACGCTTTCGGAGGTGGATATGGCGATTGCAGCAATGACCGGATCATCTGGACTCCTTCCAACATATTCAGCCATAACCGCGGGCAAGGATGTTGCTTTAGCCAATAAGGAGACATTGGTAATAGCAGGATCTTTGCTGACGAACGAATCACAAGAGAGAGGTGCACACATAATCCCCATTGACAGTGAACACAGTGCGATACAGCAGTCTATCCAAGGACACATGAGAGAGGATCTCAGGAAAATTATCTTGACAGGATCTGGCGGACCGTTCAAAGATTTTTCTATCGACCGCCTATCTGACGTTACCCCCGAGCAGGCACTAGAACACCCGAAATGGAGAATGGGACGCAAAATAACCATAGACTCAGCAACGATGATGAACAAGGGGATTGAGGCAATCGAGGCAAAATGGCTTTTCAATGTAGATATAGATCAAATACAAATCCTTCTCCATCCGCAGAGCATCATCCATTCAATGGTTGAGTATGTAGACGGCTCTATTATCGCCCAACTGGCCTGTCCAGACATGAGGATCCCAATATCCTACGCCCTCTCCTATCCGAGACATCTTCACGGAGAATCGCCATCCTTGGATCTTTTGAGCATCGGAAAACTGAGTTTCGAAGAACCCGACAAAAAGAGATTCAGATGTCTGGACCTAGCCCTGACTGCAGCTAAGACAGGGCACAGTATGCCAGCCGTACTCAGTGGCGCCAATGAAATAGCTGTCAACGCCTTTTTGCAAGGGAAAATTGGTTTCTTGGAAATCCCTCAACTCGTTGAAAACACAATGGAAAAACATGAGGTTTTTCCGATAGACACTATCGATCAGGCCCTGGAGGCAGATCGATGGGCACAATCAACGGCCAAAAAAATCTTAGAACAGATGGTGGGTATCTGACCTCTATGACTACCTTTTTATATTATATAATTCCATTCATAATCGTGCTTGGCATCTTAATTAGTTTCCATGAATTCGGGCACTTCCTATTGGCCAAGACCTTCAAGGTTATGGTTCATAAGTTTTCCCTAGGCTTTGGGCCCAGACTCATCGGGAAAAAGGTAGGAGAAACCGAGTATGTAATCTCGGCCTTTCCCCTTGGCGGTTACGTTAAACTTCTGGGAGAAAGTGATGAGGAGCAAGTGTCGCCAGAACAAGCACATCGATCCTTCTCCGAGCAGCCGGTGCTCAATAGGATTGCCATTGCCGCAGCTGGTCCTCTCTTTAATTTCCTCTTAGCCTTCCTTCTTTTTTGTGGGCTTTACCTCATATCAGGTTATCCTGTCATGACCGCCGAAGTTGGCCAGGTAAGGCCTAACTCACCTGCAGATAAGGCCGGACTCCTGAAAGGTGATATCATTGAATATGTCGAAGACAGAAAAATTGATGAATGGAGCGATATCAAGAAACTTATCCAAAAGAGTTCGGAAAAGGGACTAACCATGGTAATCATAAGAGGGAATCAGAGGGTCTCTACTACGGTTGTTCCGGAAATGGAAAAGGTTAAAAACATCTTTGGAGAAGAAATTCAATCACCCCTCATAGGAATTGTGGCCAGCGGGAGCATAGAGAAACTAAGGCTAACCCCTTTCCACGCACTGGCAAAGGCAGCAGAAAGGACCTGGGAGGTAACAGCTCTGACTGTTTTGACAATTGTCAAGCTATTTCAGGGCGTTGTCCCCCTCAAGACACTGGGCGGACCCATCATGATCGGACAGCTAACTGGTGACATTGCCAGGGAGAACATAAGCTACCTTGTTCCGTTTATGGCTGTTATCAGCATAAATCTCGCCCTCTTGAATCTTCTTCCCGTTCCAGTTTTGGATGGCGGTATGATCCTCTTCCTGCTGATAGAGCTTATCATTAGGAGGCCCATAAGTATTAAGAAAAGGGAAATGGCCCAAAAAATAGGCATTTTCGTTCTTTTAGTATTAATGGCCTTTGTGTTCTACAATGATCTGGCACGAATATTCACTAAGTGATTGAAGATTGAAAATTGAAGATTGAAGATTTAAAATCTTCAATAGAAAAGTAAATCCTCAATAAGTTGGGGTAAATTTTACAGGAAAGTAATTTTGGCAACATATTTTAAAACCCGAACTTATTGAGAAGTTACATAAAAAATAGTCAATCGAAAATCGACAATTGAATATCCTTTCCATAAATACCTCAACCACCCAATACAGCCTGGCAGCAATGAAGGATGAAATCCTCCTCGGTGAATACACCCTTCCCTCCGGGTCAACTCGCTTCAACAATCTCATGCCATCCCTCAACGACCTGTTTACCAAGGTAGGCCTGAGCCCTCAAGAACTGAACGGTGTAATCGTTGCCCTGGGACCAGGAAGCTTTACTGGCATTAGAATAGGTTTGTCTGTTGCCAAGGGACTCTCAGAATCGCTTGCCATACCAATAGTCGGCGTGCCCACCTTGACAGCTATGGCTAGCCAGCTGCCATTTCTGAAGGAAGATATATGCCCGTTGGTAGGTTCACGGAAAGGCGAGGTATTCACCGCCCTGTTTAGATGGAGTGCGCCGGGTCAGTTGTTGAGACTAAAGGAAGATACCTGTCTAAAGACGAGCAAGATTGGTAGCATAATTAGCAAGAAAACAGTTTTCATAGGAAATGATCTCTCTCAGCAAGGTCCCATCCTGAAACAGCAGGTGAAGGGAAAACCGGTGATGGCGCCTGCAAATCTCTGGAACCTTAAGGCCTCATCCCTTGGCATTCTGGGACTCAAAAGACTTCAGAAAGGAGAATCAGATAACTCAGGCGAGCTCATTCCAATCTATCTGAGAGGAGCCGACATACGCACACCTCACAGCAAACCCGGATCACACATGCCAAAACCTCATTTTTGAACTTTTGCATTTTTTTAAGAGATACATATGTCATCACGGTCACATCATAGTGAAATGTAACCTATTGATTTTTTAGCTTCTTGCAGGGTATGGGTGTCTTTTTTTTGGATTATGCCCCACATAGTTTAGATTAGTGGGCGGTTCAAAATGGTTTATATAGATGGAGCCCATGATTCTAAGGCTTAGGGGGCCCTTCGGCCTCGAGCCATTCGGCATCGAGCTCATGGCCGAGAGGCTCAGGGCCGAGAGGCAATAAACCATTTTGAAACGACCCAGTAAGGGGCCATGTTATAGGCCTGCCCTCCCCGTCCCGAGACCGGGACGGGATCGGGAGGCGCGACACTTCTGGAATACAGTGTGGTCGTTACAGTATTTAGTAAGTAAGCTCTTTGTGCTGATGCTTTGCATGCCAGGCCTGCCCGCCATCTGGCAGGCGGGTCTGGGCCAGAAGCATAACCAAAAAAAAGATAC
>JAUVXZ010000035.1 GCA_030603345.1 Pseudomonadota bacterium | reverse complement strand
GAAAGCCTTTGGGATTTCTTACATCATGCAGGTTGTTTACTACAAGGCAAAGGCCGAAAGATTTACCGTTTTCCATGTATGCGAGGGCCTTTCACCGGAGCAGGTGAGGATGATGAATTTCACGTATTCACCGAGCATTCAAGAGGCAATTAATCAGGTGTCTGAAACCTTGCCTCAGGCCGATGTTGCGGTTTTTCCGTCAGGTGGTACCATTATTCCGGAGGTACAGTAAAAGAGAGGTTTTTCTCAAGATGTCACCGGCATAGGTGATGCTTACAGCTATTTGACCTGTGCTTTTCAGGGGAAATCTCTCAGGGTATTGTCATACGTGCCCATCCCGATGATTGAGTCGATCAAACGAGAGCCTACACGGCTAAAGGAATCCAACCACAAGAGGGTTGCACCAAATCTCGTTTAGGAGAAACTAAAAGGGGACTCTGACGCCCTTTACCAATCGGCTGCCCAGGTTAACCCGATTGGTGAGCTCATTGCCGATGACGTCAAAGCCGCCCAAGCTGGTCTTTGCCTGCTTGAGCGGGCCGTCAACTTTTGCGAAGATGGCATCCTTGAGCTCGCTTTTCAGTTGTGCCGCCTGCTGTTGAAACATCTTGCTAGCCGCTTCCCTTAAGACCCGATCGAGATCTGATGACAGTCGAATGTCGTAGTCTTCGAGCGTTCCGGTAATATCAGCATTGACCCTAAACCGAGATATATCTGACAAGGCTGAACTTATTGCCTTTGCCACAGGACCGGCCCCCTCCTGAGAATCGCGTGTGAGCTGAACCGATGACAGGTCGACCGTGAGATTGGCAGAAATGGTATCACCGCTCAAAAGGGCACGCACATTGAGGTCGGCAACTGCACGGGTGAGCATAACAGGCAGCCCCGCTTTATCAGAGAGTGTTAGATTTTCAACTTTGTATCCTTTAACTGCGCTGTTCACCAAATCTCTTGAACGGGCAGGGGCAACGTGGTCCAATGTGCCATCGACACTAATAGCTTTGAAACGCTTCATGTTTTCCCCTGAGAACACGAACGTAAGGGGAATGCCCAGAATATCTTGGGAGGGGGTGATGTGATTTATGGTCCCCGTTAGATCCCCATCTTCGGAGGGGTCCTTTTTGAGCAAAGCCCGCTCTCCTTTATTTCATACGCCATTGCGATTGTGCTCACCATCGCCTTTTTCCAGACCACGTGGGGGCTTTCGATCCGGGCAGCCGGAGAGCATCCTCGCGCTATGGATACACCGGGCATTAACGTATTTCTCGTCAGATATATATGCGTGACTTTGAGCGGTGTCTTCGTCTCCCTTGGCGGGGCCTTTCTATCTATCGGTGTTGTCAGGTATTTCACGGAGAATATGAGCGCAGGAAGAGGATTTATCGGGCCCTGCATTGTGATTCTGGGGAAATGGCATCCCCTAGGTGCGCTTTTGGCCGCATTCGTATTTGGGACTATAGATGCGCTTCAATTAAGGATTCAGACATTTCAAATCGGCGTTCCTTATCATTTTCTGGTCACGCTTCCTTACATTTGTGGGCTTATCGCCATCAGTGGTGTGGTGGGCCGGCACCGAACGCCAGAAGCTGTCGGAAAGCCCTATTATAAGGGAAGATAAGATTTCCATAACTCTCAATCAGTCGCGAACTGCCGGAACATATCTCTCTTCCAGCGTATGCTTCCTTGGCGGGAAGGCGAGTGGACTCTGCGCTAACTCTGCGCCTATAAGCGCGCAGGCTATCCCTACGGTCGCTATGTTAGGGTCGACTACAGGCACTTTCAGGCGTTTAGAAAGAACGGGTTGAGCATCCCTGCCCATCTCCGTGCATCCCAATATGATTGCCTCAGCTTTGTCCTCTCGGAGGACGGCTTTGCAAACCTCCTCTAGGCGCGCTAAGGTTCTTTCCTTCGACTCAGACATCTCAGCAATGGTCATGTTAATGGCTCTAATAGAGGCAAATTGACTTTCTGAGACCCCTGAAGCCCTGATAGCTTTCCACAGCAGCGGAATCGCAGCATCATGAATAGTGACCACAGAGATGCGAGTTGCTAGGGTCAATGCCATCAAACACGATGACTGGCCGGCACCCACAACAGGGATTCGCACCGCTTCCCGGCAGGCATCCAGGAATGGATCGCTGAGGCAAAGAAGGCCAACCGCGTCAAACCCTTCCCCTTCTGCGGAAATTACCTGTTCCATGATGGCCTTGCCAGCCAAAGCCTGATCAAAAGATGATTCGAGATACGCTGGGCCATGGGTTATGGTCCGGACAACGACGGAAGTATTAGGATAGACGGAGGAAAGCCACTCCTGACGCTCAGCTTGCAAATGCTCAGAAAATCTTACATCAACCCCTAAAGCCAATATCTTCGGCATCTTTATACCCCTTTCTACCGATCAGATTAATCGGTTGTCACCATACCATTCTCTATTCAAGTTCGACATAAAATAGAGGCAAAGTATCCAGGCACACAAAGGGTTTAATCCTTATTCATAAGGCTTTTTGAGTAAGCACTAAATGAATTCGGTGACGACTTGCATAGCAAAGAAATTCTCCATCGCCTGAAGTGCTAGACGTGCCTTTGCCTTACTATAATCAAATATTTCGACATTCATCCCCTTTTTAGAAGATTGCCTGCTCCCTGCTCATACCTCTTTTGTAAGGAATTCCAGTGGCACCTGGAGGGGTGACCTTTCCAATGATGCCGACCAACGCCAGGATTGCAGCGACATAAGGCAACATAGCAAAGAACTGGTAAGGTACATTTGGATTAGAAAACTGCAGTCTCAGTTGCAATGCATCGAACATACCGAATAGCAAACACGCAAGGAATACGCCTATTGGATTCCAACGGCCAAGGGCTATTGCAGCCAATGCTATGAATCCTTTGCCTGCGCTCATGTGCTCAGAAAACAAATTGACTTGAGTAAGAACCAAATAACAGCCTCCCAAACTGGCTAAAGCTCCGCCGGTCAGCACAGATAAATACCTAACACCAGTTACTGAAATGCCTGCCGTATCAGCTGCCGCAGGATTTTCGCCAACAGCACGAACGCTGAGACCCCATTTTGTCTTGAAAATAACGATAAACAAAATTCCCACCAAAATATACATCAGATAGGTTAGTACGTCCTGTCTAAATAAAACCACGCCAACAATAGGTATCGAATAGAGTAAAGGAATTGCCATCGCCTTGAAACCTGGCAGGTCAAGTGTACTCCCTTGACCTTCAAAGATAATCCTTGACAGGAACGCTGTAAAACCAACAGCTAGAAGATTGATTGTAATACCTACCACAATCTGATTTACACAGAGAGAAATACATAAATAAGCTAGGATCGCCCCTGCAATTATGCCACATAGCATCCCTCCAAAAATGCCCCCCACTGGCGTTCCCGAAAAAAAAGTAGCTACCGCTGCCCCAAATGCTCCACCTAAGATCATCCCCTCAAGGGCAATATTAAAAATACCCGAGCGTTCGCATAGCATCCCTGCTAGTGCCGCAAAAACCAATGGCACAGATAATCGTAAGCCTGTGCTCAAAAAATCAACCACCATATTCAGGTTAGAAAAAGTTTCGCTCATCAGCTATCCTTCTCCTGCTTATCTTCAGTCCTTTTCTTTTGGATCATTTTGCGTACAGAAAGAATGTGAGCCCAATGGCTCCGATCAAATCGAAAGGCGAGGCTCGCCGCAACGAATATTATAACTAGGCCTTGGATAGCTTCAACCGCTGTGGTCTCGACCCCGACAGCACGCTGCATAATATTGGCTCCACTCTTTAAGCCGGCGAGGAACATTGCTGCTAAAATAATAAATAAAAAATTTGCACCTCCAAGAAAAGCAACAACAATTCCGTCAAATCCATAGCCCGGGCTGAACAAGTGAAAAAGACGATATTTCAAACCAAGCACTTCAAAAGCCCCACCCAGTCCTGCCAAAGCGCCACTAATCAAAAATGAGTTGACCATAAGACCCTGTACTGGCATACCGGCAAATCTCGCAGCATCGGGGTTGCGGCCGACTGTAATGAAGGAAAAGCCAAGCGAAGTTCGTTTGAAAACCACATATAGCAGGATGGCCAAAACAACTGCGATCAAAACACCCATGTGTGCATCGGTATTTGGCAGAATATAGGGCAAGAATAAGCTTTCCGGTATCTCCCTGGAATATGGGTAAGGAGCGCCCGGTTCTAACATGGGGCCGCTTACAAAATAACTGACTAAGTCAATTGCCACATAATTCATCAACAAGGTGATGATAAGTTCGTTAAGTTGATAGTATGCCTTAAGTATAGCTGGCAAAAGCACCCAAAGTGCTCCTCCCATAGCACCTGCGACTGTACAGAGGACAATATGAATTACGCTAGGAAATTTGGGCAAGTATAATGCTACTGTGGTGGCAAACAATGCTCCGATATACATCTGTCCCTCTGCTCCTATGTTGAATTGCCCACACCGTAATGGTACCGTAAATGCTAGGGCAGTCAAGATGAGTGGACACATTTTAACCAAGGTACTTGCCAATCCGAAATACTCAAAGAAGGCCCCATGAAATAATGCCCCATAGGCCGCTAAGGGATTAGATCCACCAATAGATATGAAAACTGAACCGATGAGCAGAGCTGCTAGGACTGCCCAAACGCTCTTAAACATATAAACAAATCGAATCAGGTTCAACATCGTAATTAAACCTAGCCGCCCCCACTCATCAAGAGGCCAATTTTTTCGGATGTCGTCTCCCCTAAGCTCATTTTAGGTGTGAGGTGCCCCCGAAAAATTACAGAAATATAATCACAAACTGCTAGAAGATGCTCCAGTTCTGTGGATATGTATACAACCGCCGTGCCTTTTGCTCGTTGTTCAACGATCGTGTTTTGCACAAACTCTATGGCCCCAACATCCAATCCTTTAGTCGGTTGAGCTGCAATAAGAATTTTCAGATTTTCCCTCAATTCTCGTGCGATTATAAGTTTCTGCTGGTTCCCACCTGATAGTTCGCGAACTGGCTGACCCACATCATGAAGACGAACATCGTAACGACGGACTAGGATCTCAGCCTGATGACGAATTTCTTTAAGGTGAAGCATTCCACGTCTCGCGAAAGGCGGCTTATTGTAACTGCTTAACATCATGTTCTGGGCAACTGTATGGTCGAGGGCGAGTCCGCGGCGCTGACGATCTTCTGGCACATAACCAATACGGGCTCTGTGTCTGCGTTCTGATACACTAACGTGTGTATAGTCCACTTGATCCACCAAGATCTTTCCTGCTGACAAGGATCGCAAGCCTACAATTGTCTCAGCCAGTTCCGTTTGTCCATTTCCGTCAACACCTGCTATACCCAAAATCTCGCCAGCTTTGACTTCAAAGGAAACATTATCAAGAGCAGGGAGACCTCGATCATTAACAGCACAAAGTCCTTTAACTTCGAGAACATTTTCCCCATGAGTTGCTTGCTCTGGTGTAACGTCAAATAATACATCACGCCCAATCATTAACCGCGCCAAAGCTTGAGTGGTGGCTTCAGAAGTAGCCATTTCCGTAATAACTCGACCATCTCGCATAACGGTCACATAGTCGGAAACAGTCATCACCTCTCCCAACTTGTGAGTGATTAGCAAGATTGTCTTTCCCGTTGCCTTAAGTTTTAAAATCACATCAAAAAATTGTTGCGTTTCATTGGGTGTAAGTACGCTCGTTGGTTCATCCAGAATGAGAATATCCACATTGTGGTAAAGAAGCTTTAGGATTTCAACCCGTTGCTGCATGCCTACTGGGAGTTTCCAGACAGGTTGATCCAGGTCAATCTCAAAGCCAAAGGAATCGCTGAGTTCCAGCAACCGTTTTCGGGGTTCTCTCAGCGAGAGGTGAATACCCTTTATCTTCGTGCCGAGAATTGTGTTTTCTATCGCTGTGAAACGGCCAACAAGCATAAAGTTTTGATGAACCATTCCGATCCCAAGGTCAAGCGCTATTCCTGGGTTCTCAATTCTAACTTCACGGCCGTTCAGCACAATGCAGCCTTTGTCAGGTCGGTACAGCCCATAGAGAACGTTCATAAGCGTCGACTTGCCGGCCCCATTTTCTCCAAGAATAGCGTGCACACTCCCCTTCCGAGCGTGAAGGCTGACCTCATCATTTGCCTTTAACGCTCCAAAAGTCTTTGTAATGTGATCAAGTACTAATTTATATTTCATGCGATTTTCAAGGAGACCATTCGAGGCTATTGACATAATGGAAAGAAAACATCGAAGCTATCGGATGATTCACGTCTGAATCATTTCTAAATCTTCAATCTTCCTGAATTTAGGTCCTCAATAACCTTTAAGACCTCATCCTTCAAATCCTCGGGCACCTCATCATTAAATTCACTGAGATACCCCATTTTTGTGCCGAGGCCATTTATGTAGTCTTTCCGTTTAAGCTCTCCTTTTGTCGCCTTCTCCACAGCCCAGTTAAGGTATTCTCCAAAATCACAAATCGTGCAAAGAAGATTCTGTTTAGGCCAGTGTTTTGATAGATTGGCCCAAACTGCCTCACATTTAATGTCCTTTTCCTTTGCCGCTTTCAGAACCCCAACCATTCCATTATCCAGAAAGGGTAAAATGACGTCAGTCCCCCTTGCAATCTGATTGAGGGCGGCCTCTTTCGCCTTGGCAACATCGTCGAAATCGTTCGTGTAGGCAATATATACTTCACCGCCAGGATGGCCCCTCTCAAAGCCTTTCTTAAAGCCATCTATGGCATCAAGAACAACTGGGAGTGCCATGGCTGAAACAATTCCAGCCTTTCCGGTCTTTGTCCACTTGCCTGCGGTGAAACCTAACACATACCCAAATTGCTTGTTGTTATAATTGAGTGTAGCACAACCCTCTGTCGGTGCTCCATTAATGACGATTAAAAAGGAATCAGGATACCGCCGTGCAACCCGTTTAGCTGCATCCGTAAATTCCCCACCAACGCCGAATATGAGATCATAACCCCGCCGAGCATAGTCAGACATAGCCTCTAGCTGGTCAGCTTGAGGCACCTTCTCGCTATAAGCGGTTTCAATGTTGAAGGCCTTCTCGGCCTTCAACAATCCCTCGTAGGTAATCTGCATACCCGCTTGGTCCGTAACTATACCTGGAAATACCGCGGCTACCTTCAACGTTTTAGAAGTAGCGTTAATTTCCATGGTAACAATAACAAACACAATAATGGCCAATACTGCAAGCATTCTCTTTGAAAGTCTCATTAGATTTTTTCTCCTTCCCCATGCTTCTAGTTAATGTTTTATTGATAGCTTCGATGTCATTTCTTTTCTACTAAAAAAGTCCTTTAATGATGGTTAAACCCGTCTTTCTCCCTACCTGTGCGGGCTAGGATCACTATTCCAGGCCCCAAGAGTCGGCGCCTCCCTTTAATCGGTGAAGATGTTTCCATTATCGCTGCCGCTTCTTAGAACACCCTCAAATAAGCCAAGGCGGCCCCCTTTGGTTCTGGCTGACAAAGCGAGGCTTTTGAAGGAGCCGTCCCCTATACCGAGATTCTTTGCTTTTTGGTAAGGATCTTGAAGTCACGCTAGCCGTCTCATTTCAAGCATTGATCCTTATTGCTTTGTAAATGGTCCCGGATGTACTTCCTCAACGATCAGCACACCTGGAGGCCTAATCGATTTAATTCGCAAATTCTTTTTTAGCGCATTTTTCGAACTCCTCAAGGCAGCGTTTAACAATATATTCCCCCTTCTGAGCAGAAGCATCGGTCGGATCGGCCAAGATTCCCGAAGTGGGTATGATATCTTTGGGCACCGGATAGATGTCGTAGGGGGGCAAGTTCTCGGCTCTGTCCGCGATCATGCGCTCCAACCTGACAAGATCAGGTCTGAAATAAAGCATGAGGGAGGTCTCTAGGACTGCGGCGTGCTCAAGAGCCCATCCTGGGAATCCTTTTGGAAATACTTTGCTTATATCATCTTCATTTAGAAATTCTATAAAACAGTTTTTCAGAATCTTTACACCCTTGGCGCCTGTTTCATCTAAAGCCATATCGATAGCCTCTGACAAAAACATGGCATTCTCATAATGACCATCCATAATCCAAATTCTCTTCGCCCCATGTCGGATGAATTCCTTGAGAATATCCCTGACCACGAACATCAGGGCCTCTGCACCGAGGCAGGTTGTCCCGGGAAAATTCGGCCCGCCCCCACTTTTCGGCTGAGACTTATACCCGTAGCTTAAGACCGGAGAAACTATCCCTCCAATCCTCTCAGCCGCTTTGATTGAGAAATGCATAATTTGCATAGCATCTGTACCTAATGGTAGGTGCGGTCCATGCTGTTCCGTTGACCCAACAGGTATAAGCACAACCTCTTCCTTAATCCTCTCAGCATATTCAGGCCATGTCAGCTCTTCCATAAGGACGCTTCTTTTTTCCATTTTTATCCTCCCTATCATGAGGTAATTTAAGACGCTGTGCTCCGCGTCAGTACTTTAAATCCCGAATTTCCCATAAGTCGATCAACCCAGTTTTCCCCACCTTGATACTTCCTTGATTTATTACCCCTCTCTGTAATAAATACCATAAAAAAGAAAAATTTATTTTACTAGGTAGGTTAATTTTATTATTGACGTACATCATTTATTGTGTTAACCTAATCTCAACTCTTAGGAGGCATCATGGGCGCCAAAGAATGGGCCAGGATCCAAGAACAGCTTCTTAAATCACAACTAAAAACCATCCGCCAATTCCTCAGAGAAGGTGAAGCTCCTTCGACAAGACCTAGAAAAAAGGGTAGGTCCCAGATGAGTATCATCGTTGATGTACTGTCCGCGGCTCAAATGCCTCTCCATATTACTGAGATTATGTCCAGGGCAAAAGAAATGTTCAATGTAGATCTAGATCGTGACAGCATCGTCTCTGCTTTAACTAAAAAGGTCAAACGAGGGCAAATCTTTAAACGAATTGCACCCAATACATTTGCTTTACTAGATTCAAGTGCAGAGGATACATAACCTCAATTCGAAAAAAGCCCAAGGAGTCAGAAATATCTCCTCCTTTTACCTGGGTAATGTCATTCATAAACTCAACCACATCCATTTCCGAATCAACTCCAAATACAACCACCCTTTCCCGAAACCAAAGGCCTTTTGGCTATCAGAGTATATCTACAAACGCCGTTACATCAAGATTCATCCTGATGGGCGTATCGTGGGTGGTTTGTCCCGGTTCATTTCCTCCATGATAGATTTTTCTTTTATCCGTTCCATTGTAGCCCACAGATATGCCTATCTTGGTCTTGCTTATGACCCGGTCAGCCTTTTCTTATCCCAGCTCTTCTGTTATCTCGAAAAATACCCCGACATGAAAACCTTTCTGAAAATCCTCCATGACAGGGATCGGGGAAAGCATTTTCGAATGTATGCCGGTATCCACTATCCCGATATACCCTGTGAAGCCACCTTTACCAATTTTAAGCAACGCTTGGGAGAGACGCTTTACAACGATATCTTTCATGTTCTGGTGGAGATTGCAGACCTTTTGGGATTCCTTTCTTATAAGATTTTCACCATCGATGGCACCCTTTTCCCCACAAATGCTCGCTACAAGGGCCGTACATATTTCTGTGACCAGTGCAACTCCATTGAGTTCAAAGGCATTATCGAAAACGTACGTCGAAGAATTTTGTACCGGCTCAATAACCGGGAGCATATCCTTCCAGGAAAAGAGATCCATATCAAGGTCGACTGTCCCTCCCCTAACTTCCCAGAGCAGGTAAGACGGCCAAGGGTAGAGATATTAGCTCTTTGGCTTGTGGAGGCCAATCCGGAAAACTCCGCCACACCGACGGCGGGCAAGCCCAGCATGCTTAACCAGGTCTTTGGTCTCAAAAATGAACTTCAGGATGCAGGCCTTGATCTTGTTGCCAAAAGAGGTGGTCTTACTAAAATCGTCATGGGAGATAGTACCAATACGGATTCCTTTTTCTTTCGCTGTCCCAAGTTGCCAGCAGATCCAGATGCCAGAATCGGGGTGAGGAGAAACCCTCAAAATCCAAATCACAAGCAAAAAATCTTTGGCTTTAATGCGGTAATCGGCACCTCCATTGAGTTATCTCTTGGCATTGAACTCCCGGTTGCCTGTCTCACCATTGCTGGGAATGCCCAGGAGGGAAACCAATTTATTCCTGTCAAAGAGCAGATTCTTCAGCACCACGAAAGATCATCAAAGATAGATCTGGCTGACGCAAAGTATGACGAACTCCACAACTATCAGTTCTCCAGGTCTCACGGGGCCATCCCTATTATTGATTATAACCCCAGGAATGAAAACCGGTCCTCAACGGCTTTGAAAGAGAGAGGGTATGATCAGAACGGATGGCTATATGCTCCTTGTGGTGTTCTCATGCGTCCGAATGGGTTCGACTTTTATAGCAACAGAGCAAGTTTCAGTTGCAGGCGGCAGTGTGTGTCATCAAAGGATCCAAGACTCATCAGGTATGCAACAAATTGCCCTTACTGGATCAACTATCACGGGTTCCCTAAGCATCTATCCATCAAGCAATTCCCTCGTCTCATTACAGAAGTCATCAGGGGCACATACAGGTATCACAAGTTAAAGACCATTAGATCTGCTTCCGAGAGGACCAATTCTTCCGCAAAGTTCGATTTCTGTATCCTTACCAAGCCCAAAGTCCGGGGTATCAGTAATGCCGGTATCACCTCCCAGGTTGCCGTTATTGTAGTCCTGCTTAAGAGGATTGCTCGCTTCATCGTAAAGGTCACATTGGCTTTCAGGAATACCATCCAGGGCAATAAATCGCCGCCCCGCCGCGTTCTTATTCCAGGGCCAAAAGTCTCCAAGTTTATCTTCAATCTTATTCAGAGAGAGTAAGCCCCATCCCCGGATATACCCGTTTTAACGATCTCTCTCCAAACGTAGGGGCACTATTTTCCAAAATCCTCCGTTGGTCTCCTCTCCTTCGGTTTTTTCCTCTTTCCCTCGATGTCTCTGCGATTCTCACTCGCGCAATGACTTTGCTTCAGCTTCTTCAGCTTCAAGACCAAGGCATCCGCCAAATATCGCGAGGGGTCTTAAATTGGCTCACAACTAGCAAGCATTGGAACGACTATTTGCGCCTGTAGTCTGGCACCTGGTAGGCATAAGCAGCAAGAGAGCATTTCCAATGTGTCCGCTATAAGTTGTTATTTTTCATGGGAGTTGTAGTTTTAGCTGAAATAGTCCTCAAGCTGTCCTTCCCTCACTGTATCCAGAGTGAAACAATGGAATCCACCTCCGAATATCCTGCGATGTCTATGTTGAACCATGATCGGTGTGAACCCATTTGCTTCAAGGACCTTGGCTAATTCCGGAGATAATGAGTTCACAATCACTTTGTCTTCATCCACAGATAGAACATTCGAGTCGATGAACTTGCTTGTCAGCAGCATCTCACTCTCTTCATATTGTGGAAACATATTTTCGGTTGGCTCCGGGGGGTAAATTACATCCCACTTTTTGAGAGGATCAGGCAATTGATCGAGGAATTCTGGAGCACGTAATAGTAATTTTCCTGGTTTAAGGGGCAAAATGATACTGTCAATATGGCTGTCTGTAAAACGATATACTTTATGCAACCTGAATGTATCACCTAGGTGCATTTGCAGCCATTGATACGCCATTTCATGGTTTTCATTGGCTACATTAATCATGATATCCTTCCCGAAGCGGATGCATTGAGCTGCGTCAATCATCATCTCATATCCAATGTCAAACTCGCTTGGTGTTTGTTTATAAATCTCCTCAATTGTAACTTTGGCTCGGCTTGTCTGGTATGAAATGTCAAAGGAATTATCCGTCATAATGGGTCTTGGCGTGACAGTCCAGCGAGCCCCTTGTGAAAAATAGTAATAGAAGATCTTTTTTAACAAATCGTTCTCAAAATATCTCGCCCTGAGTTGAGGTGGAGTCTCAATTATTTCATTGCCGACTACGATGGCTTGGTCACGAACATTCAGCGCAGGGATCATCGTCGCCTCCCAATATGGAGTCCTATACTTGATTGGCTTGCCAAGGGTCATCGGTCGGTGAACTTTCACACCCAGTTTCTCTAATGTCTGAACCAAGCCGTCAACATCCTCAGCCAATTCCTCCAAATACTGTTTTTTCATATGTCTTACAGGAGAGACTTTTTGGGTTTCTTGAGTTCCCTCCTCTGCTACTTTCTGGTAAGTTGGATACATAATGTCAAAAAGATTATCATGGTAGAAGAGCTTAAACGACAGCTCAAGATCCTGTGCTTCATAATTTATCGGAGATCCGACAATTACTTCTTTCAACGGTGACCATTCGTCGTAACTATTTAACTTCATCGTCATTACCTCCTTTTATGGTTTCGCAAATTTTGCTTCTCAAGAATAGTCTGTCAATTCGGTATCCAACTTTCGCCAATTCCGTTTACCAAATTTATACTATCGGATTCAACTACTAATTGGAATCACGAATTCATAATTCAGAAATACTTGACATGGGCGATAGTGTCAAGTTTTTTGTATTTGTCAATAAAATTTTTCGGCAAAAACTTTTGGATATCTGAACTCAGATGCTATTGCCAATCGCTGCTACTTGGGGGTGTTTGGTTGTAAGCCTATTGCTTGGTAAGGAGAGTTCGTGTTTAGGATATCACACCGAACGTATAGGAACTAAGTTTTAATCTGGGAAACTCAAGCCATTTCTTAGTGTCACGGCCTTCTGGCCCTTCTTTCATGAACAGGGGAAACGAGCTTTGGATAAGTGGCTAGATAAGAGAAATGCTGCCTCATATGTTCAGCCTCTATCAATGAGCCCAGATATAAAACTTTTTTTTCTTCATTCATTTGTTTTAATGCGTCATAGATCATTCTTCCGGATGACTCAATCTTAGTTAATTCTCTAGAGATCAAAGCCCTTTTTTGCTCGTCAAGGTCGGGCCTATATTTTTTCAAGACTTCTTCCAAAAGCTCTATTTTGTTTTTCATATACATCCTTTCAGAGAGTTTTAGTCCGTTAATAATGAAACGTGTGCTTCCCTCTAGGCGTATATTGCCAGGCAAAGTCGGGGCTCTTTAAGCCCGTCTGACCACTATCCATAGGATGACTGCATCAGGCCCCACCCGACCTAAAATGGTAGATAAGACCTACCTCACCGCAATCAGGAAATTTAGGACATCGATAGCACTCGGACCACACCTTGCGTGGCAGCTCTATCTTGTCGACCTGGCGAAAACCATGTCTTTCAAAAAAAGATGGCTTGTAGGTCATGCAAAAGACCGTAGGAATCCCCAATGCCTCGGCTTCATTGAGGCAGGCTCTGACGAGCACCGAGCCCAGTCCTTGGTCCTGTTTATCGTGATTTACCGCCAGGGACCTGATCTCGGCCAAATCCTTCCAGAGAATATGGAGAGCAACACAGGCAACAACTTGATCACTGCTATCCCTGATTACGAAGAAGTCACGAAGATTCTCATATATCTCGCTTAATGCCCGGGCGAGCATCTCATCCTTGTCGGCAAAACTATTGATCAGTTTGTGCATCTGCTGGACATCACCTATTCTGGCTTTCTCTGCATTCATGATATCTTGCCTTTAGCTCTCAACTCCAAAAAGCCATAGAAGTAGGTCTTGGGCTGAACTCTCAAAAAGCGGACCATGTAAGGATTAACCTCTACAGCAGAATCTCCCTGGCCTCAGGATACAGGATAGGCCCGATTGATTGAAAGGAAATCTTTTTTCGATGGGGTAGCGTAGGAGGAAATAGCCTTGGGTGTCAAGGAAAAAGACGTCGCAAAATATGGCGTTTTGGGTCATTCGATTGTACAGGGAATTATGAACCATACCACGGCATGCAAAGTGGCCCTTTGCCTCAAGGCTTGAGTCTTCACACATATTCATGCCAGCTTTTGATTTTCAAAGCGGCAAGTGAGGTTTTGTGAATGGCTTCCACAAATCTTTTGGCAAGTTGCAGGTTGGTGATCAAGGTAATATTCAGGTCAACGGCCTTTCGCCGGATGAGGTAATCATTATCAAGTTCTTCTTTTTCAATATTCTTGGGGATATTGATTACCAAGTCTATTTTTCCATCTGACAGATAGCTAAAGACATTGGGCTCCTTATTTTCCAGAGGCCAATTTAATACTTCTGCTTCAATGCCATTGGCCGCCATAAACTCAGCCGTTCCCTTTGTGGCATAAAATTCAAAACCCATCTCTTCTAATATTCGTGTGCTATGTAAGAAATCGGCCTTGCTATCTACTGGGCCGGTTGACAAGAGAATTGTTTTTTTTGGCAACCTAAAGCCCACTGAGATAAGGCTTTTTAAAAAGGCCTCATTAAAATCATCGCCCAGGCACGCAACTTCACCCGTAGAGGCCATGTCAACACCCAGTGTCGGGTCAGAACCTTTTAACCGGATAAAGGAGAATTGCGGCGCCTTGACCCCCACATAATCCAGATCAAAGGCAGACCGGTCAATGGGCGAAACATTCTCACCCATAATCATTCTGGTTGCCAGATCAATAAAATTGATCTTAAAGACTTTAGATACAAACGGAAAACTTCTTGAGGATCTTAAGTTGCACTCGATCACCTGAACATCGTTATCTTTTGCAATGAATTGCATATTGAACGGCCCGGTTATGTTTAAGGATTTCGCAATCTTTCTTGAAATCATTTTGATTTTTCTCATCGTTTCCAGATATGTCCTTTGAGGTGGCAGGACCATGGTCGCGTCTCCCGAATGAACGCCGGCATTTTCGATATGTTCGGAAATGGCATAACAACAAAGCTCCCCCTCCTTGGCCACCGCGTCGATTTCTATCTCTTTTGCCCCGGTTATGAATTTGCTGATGACAACAGGATGCTCTTCGTTCACTTCGGAAGCAATTTTCAGATAGTCTTTTAGCTCTTCTTTGCTTAAGGCGATGCTCATGGCTGCGCCACTTAATACATAGCTGGGCCTGACCAAGACGGGGTATTCGACCCTACTCGCAAATGCTTCGGCTTCTGCAATGGTGGTCGATTCTTTCCACTCGGGCTGAGCGATTCCCAGGGTGTCCAATAATTGGGAGAATTTATGCCTGCTCTCTGCCCGGTCAATATCAAGTGGGGATGTCCCCAGTATTTGAACACCGGCATTATGCAGCGGTAAGGCAAGATTATTAGGAATTTGGCCACCCATTGAAACGATAACCCCTAAAGGATTTTCCTTTTCGCAGATGTCCAGAACCCTCTCAAGGGTGAGCTCGTCAAAGTACAATTTGTCACAGGTATCATAATCCGTACTGACTGTTTCGGGATTGTTGTTGAGCATTATTGTGCGGTAAGATAATTCTTTCAAAGTCATCACAGCATTTACACAGCACCAATCAAACTCCACGGAGGAGCCGATCCGATAAGCCCCGCCACCCAGAACAATAACCTGCCTTTCTTCATCAAACGCCAGATCATCTTCGGTGCCGTTATATGTTAGATACAGGTAGTTTGTTTTGGCAGGGTATTCCGCCGCCAATGTATCTATCTGTTTTACAAAGGGGATAATGCCTTGGCTTTTTCTGGTTTCTCTAACCGCTTGCTCTGTGCTCTTGGTGATCTTTGCGAGTTGAAGATCCGAGAATCCTTTTTCTTTGGCCTCTTTCAGAAGTGAGGCTGGCAGGTCTTCTAATGTGTACCGGGCTAACTCTTTTTCGATCTCTACAATATTCCTTATTTTATATAAGAACCAGGGATCAACCTTGGAAAGCCGGTATATCCGGTCTATCGAATACCCGTGTTTGATCGCCTCGGCGATTGCGAACATCCGTTTGTCGGTGGGCTCCATGAGCTCTTTTTCCAGGTCGTCGAAAGTTAGACTATTACAAACCAGACCGTTCATTCCGATATCCAGCATTCGTATCGATTTTTGAATAGCCTCTTCAAAGGTCCTGGCAATCGCCATTACCTCACCGACCGATTTCATTTCAGAGCCGATATGAAGACTGACGTTAGGGAATTTTTGCAGGTCCCATCGTGGATATTTAACCACCACATAATCTAAGGCCGGCTCAAAACAGGCTGATGTTTCCTTAGTAATCATGTTGTCTATCTCGGTCAGACCATAACCTAAGATCAGCTTAGTTGCGATAAATGCCAGTGGATATCCGGTTGCCTTGGAGGCCAGGGCAGAACTGCGGCTTAACCGGGCATTCAACTCGATTATTCTATAGTCCTCTGAGTGGGGGTCGAGAGCGAACTGGATATTGCATTCGCCGATGATGCCAAGATGTCTTGCGACCTTTATGGCAATCGACCTTAGTTTGAAATTCTCCGAGGCTTTTAGGGTTTGGACGGGAGCGACTACGATACTTTCACCCGTATGAATGCCCATGGGGTCGGCATTCTCCATAGAGCAAACAACGATGCAATTGTTGTAGCTATCCCTTACGATCTCATATTCTAGCTCTTTCCAACCTTCTAAATATTCTTCTATTGATATTTGTTTTGTGAAAGCAAAAGCCTTTTTGGCAAGTGCAATCAACTCGGCTTGATTATGAACGACGCCAGACCCCAAACCGCCCAAGGCATAAGCAACTCTGCACATAACCGGATAGGTGATCCTTTCAGCCGCCCTGACTGCTTCCTCGATTCCATTGACGGCTTGACTCACCGGGGCTTTAAGGTGCATCTCTTCTAGTTCTTTTACAAACAGATCCCTATCTTCTGTCTTCTGTATAGCTGAAATCGGGGTGCCCAGGACCTTGATATCCTGCTCTTGTAAAATACCCTTTTCGCTTAGTTCCACACCCACATTCAATGCGGTTTGCCCGCCAAACCCAAGTAGTATGCCATCAGGTTTTTCCTTTGCGATGATCTTTTCAACAAAATAGATATCTAAAGGCAAAAAGTATACTTTGTCGGCCAAATGATCAGAGGTTTGAATCGTAGCGATGTTAGGGTTGATCAAAACGGTTTCAATTCCCTCTTCCTTCAGTGCCTTGATCGCCTGACTGCCAGAGTAATCAAACTCGCCTGCTTGCCCGATCTGGATTGCCCCCGATCCTAAAACCAAAACCTTTTTGATGTTAAAGCGTCTTACCCTCATTTGCTTATGGCCCTCAGAAACATATCAAATAAAAATTCAGTGTCATCCGGACCCGGAGATGCCTCAGGATGAAACTGTGTTCCAAAAAAGGGTTTTGAAATATGTATGATACCTTCATTTGTCTGGTCATTGGTATTGCAAAACCACTCCCGCCAGTCCTGAGGCAAGGTAGCAGAATCCACGGCATACCCATGGTTTTGGGATGTAATATAGCACCGCCTGGTCCCGATTTCCTCACAGGGTTGATTCTGACCTCTGTGCCCGAATTTTAATTTGTATGTGTCAGCCCCGGCAGCAAGACCTAAGAGCTGAGAGCCCAGGCAAATTCCAAGGATTGGAATATTTCCGGAGAGCACTCTTTTGAGATTCTCTATGATTGTAAGGCATTGTTTGGGATCACCAGGCCCATTGGAAATGACGATGCCGTCTGTTTTTTCTTTTGAAAAGTCGTAGTTCCATGGAACCCGGATAACGGTGAGGTTTCTTTCCAAAAAGGCCCTTATGATGCTATTTTTCACGCCACAATCGACCAGCACGACCTTTGTGCTGCCTTTTTCATATACAAAAGGTTCTTTGAAGCTCACCTCAGAGACCAGGTTCCTTTTGTTGGGGTCTTCAAGCGAAATGTCATCCTTATCGTCACAGACAATCTTCCCCAACATGGTCCCTTTTTCTCTCAGTTTCTTTGTCAGCGCCCTTGTGTCGACTCCACTTACCCCGACGACGTGATGTTGTTTCATCCATTCAGACAGAGATTTCTCTGCATTCCAATGGGAGTAGTCTGCAGAGTAATCAGCGACGACTAAACCTTCAACATGAATTCTGTCCGATTCGAAATAGGTGAATAGGTTATTTTCCTTTTTTTCTCCAGGGACACCGTAATTGCCGATGAGAGGATAGGTTAAGGTCAGTATTTGGCCATGATAGGACGGATCGGTCAGACTTTCTGGGTAACCGATCATGCCGGTGTTGAATACTACTTCTCCGGCCACGGATCTCTTAGAGCCGAACGTGTATCCGGGAAAAATGCTGCCGTCTTCCAAGACAAGTTTAGCCATGTGCCGCTTATGATCCATATAGGTGGCCTCATCCTTATGTGTACATTACGTATTTTTCTACTTTGTATCAGTCATGGCTCTTTCCAGAACCCGATATTCACGCTCCAAATGTGCAGGCTTCCTGTGTCCCCAATTCCTTGAAATGACCAGGCCAGGAGCCTCGGAAAGAAAGGAAATCAAGCCGTTTTCTCATTGACTATCAGATAATTCTTTTGCGACGCTTAAATAGGCATCCCTGAAAGGCATTCAATAAAGCTTATGACGCCTTTTCTAATATAGCGATAAATTCGTTTTCAATTCTCTTTCTGTTTTCATCGGTATCGACGACGACTAGTATGGTATCATCCCCGGCAATGGTACCGAGTATTTCGGGTAACCCAAGACGATCAATAATAACCGCCACACTGTTGGCATTACCCGGTGCGGTTCTTATCACGATCAGGTTATTGGTGGCTTTGATCTCATCGACAAAATTATCAAATACGGCTCTCAATTGGTCTCTGAGATCGCCTTCCGATGCCTTTTCAAGGATCTCGTATCTATAACGTCCTGGTTCGACTCTCACTTTGACGACATTGAGCTTTTGGAGATCCCTTGATATGGTTGCCTGCGTCGTCTCAATCCCACTGTTCTTCAACTCATTGAGGAGTTGAACTTGATCTGAAACTTCCTGCTCAGAAATGATTTTTTTCAATAACCGCAGTCGTATTGTTGTGGTATAATCATTCATGATGGGTGCATATTTATACCACTTTTAGCGCTTTGTAAAGCATTTTCTGTATATTTTTTCTTTGTCTCTCAGGAATTGGTTATTTGCTTAAGAATACAACGTTATTCAGATGAAGCGAGAGTTTCAAATTATTTTATGCACTTTGCAGGTAACGGTGTTCACTTTTTAGGATTTTTGGAGTTTCAGAAGATTTTTGGCTTTAGTAACGTTTTAGAAGATAAGAGGGGACTATCAATAATTTTCCATTGGTGGCTAAAAATAGCAAGGTTATAATCCTTGGAAG
>JAUVXZ010000134.1 GCA_030603345.1 Pseudomonadota bacterium | reverse complement strand
TGAACGTCTGAAACCTTGAACGGTTACAGCAGTTCTAATGCGCCTCAGCCGCATTAACGCTTGGCACATTTAAATTGGTGAACCTTAGGCTCATTAATGAGAAAACCCCGTTATTTAATTTATATTCATCTTCTCTTAGTGTCTTAGTGGCTTGGTGGCTCAGTAGTTACATGAAAAAGATATATCAGCAATTCTGGGCTCCCCACAAGAACTTTTCGGGGCTATGTGAAAAGGCATATCGAAATATTTGACGGGTGATTTTCTACTTGCGAGGTTGATCTGAAGGATGATGAATGAGGCTACAGAAAGCTGGGCCGCAATTGAATTTGCTCTCAGACAAGAAGATTTTGACCTGTCTTCTGTAATCAGATACGAAATAACACTCTAAAGCCCTGCCTTTGATCCAGTCGTTTGAGGCCAGCATTTTTGGCTCTTTCCAAGGCCCGAGTATATTCCTTTGGTGAGAGCATCTGATTAATATATGTGTCCTCATGTGCTGTGCCGCAGGGCCTGTACTGATCCATGACATTGACGTAGGTGTTCGATGATATCTCTTTTGCTATGAACTCCACTACCTTTTCGGTGCCGGCTATCCCATGTGGCATTACCAGATGCCTTACCAACAATCCTTTTTCCGCGATACCGTTCTCATCTATTACCAAATCACCTACCTGGGCATGCATCTCTTTCAGTGCCTTCACTGCCTTTTCCCGGTAGTCTGGTGCGTTGCAATACCTCTCTGCCCATTTTTCATCCCAGAACTTGAAATCAGGCATGTAGATATCAATGATACCTCTCAGCAGGCTCAGGGTCTCAACCTTCTCGTACCCGCTGCTATTATATACGATAGGAATAGCGAGACCATGCTCCACAGCCAGCAAAAGGGCCTCCAGTATCTGAGGTACTACATGGGTAGGGGTAACCAGGTTTATGTTATGACACCCCCTGGTTGCCAGCTCTATCATTACTGCTGCCAGATTCTTTGCCTCAATTTCTGCCCCCTCCTCCAGGTGGCTTATATCGTAGTTCTGACAGAAAGAGCACCGAAGATTGCAAGAACTGAAAAAGATAGTCCCTGAACCAAGTCTGCCAACGAGCGGTGCTTCCTCTCCAAAATGGGCATTATAGCTTGCAACCCTTGCTCTCCTGCCGGTCCGGCAGTACCCTTTTTCATTGTTTGAACGGTCAACAGCACACTCCCGAGGACAAAGCCGGCATTCCTTCAATGCCTTGGTGGCCTCTTGCACCCGTTTTAACAGGTGACCTTCTCGGTACAATTGAAGATAGGGGGGTTCATACACGATCAACTATTTCTTTCAGAAAAATTTGGCTTTGCAGTGTGCCCTTGTAATGTCAAATGTCAAAGTCCCAAAGTTCAAATGAATGTCAAAGCACAAAGGTCAAAAAGGAAGTCTTTGAAATTGTGGCATCCTTGCCCTGTTACATATTAAGCCGATAAGTTATAGTTTTCCTTGAGTAAAGATGTATTGTTATCTAGATAGAAAATATGGACCCTTTATCTAATAGGGTGAAGATTTGATTTGGCATTTGGATTTTGACATTTGGAATTTGACAACAAGCTATCTGTAGTTTGATAGCAAGCTATTCCTTTTGCCTATCATTGACACTCTTCACATTTCTTTGCTCCGTCATCTTCCTTCTTATCTCTTTTTCAAAGGCCCTATCGCTCGGCCGGTAAAACACCTTTTTCTTCACCTCTTGAGGGAGATATTCCTGTCTTATTTGGCCATCCGGGTGGTCATGGGGGTAAATATAGCCCTTACCGTAACCCATTTCCTTCATCAATCGAGTTGGAGCATTTCTGAGGTGCAGCGGCACAGGCAGGGGGCCTGATTCCTCAATCTCCCTTGTTACAGATTTCTCTGCCACATAGAGTGAATTGCTCTTGGGCGCAGTAGCCAAATAAACCACAGTCTGGGCCAGAGAGAGCCTCGCCTCTGGGGGACCTACCCTTTCCCAGGCCTGATAGGCAGTCAGGGCTATCTCTAAGGCCCTGGGGTCAGCCAGGCCAACATCCTCAGAGGCAAACCGAATGAGTCGCCTCCCGATAAAAAGCGGGTCCTCACCTGCTTCCAGCATCCTATAGAGCCAGTAGAGAGAAGCCTGGGTGTCGCTCCCCCGCATGCTCTTATGAAGCGCCGATATCAGATTGTAGTGCTCCTCTCCATCTTTGTCATACATGAGGGGTTTTTTGTTTAAGGCCAGTGCAACAGCTGCCCTTGTTACCACCCTTTTGTTATCCTTATCCGGTTCTACAAAATAACTAGCCGACTCCAAATTATTGAGAGCTGTCCGGGCATCTCCATAGGAGATATTTACGATAAACTGCAATGCGTCTTGTTCGACTTCAAGGTTTAGATCTCCAAGCCCTCTTTTTTTATCTTCAATGGCCCTGTTCAAAATGATAACCATATCTTTGTAATGCAACGGTTTCAGCGTCATAACCCTGGCTCTTGAAAGCAATGGCGGAATAATTTCAAATGAGGGATTCTGGGTTGTGGCTCCAATGAGAATGATCAGGCCACTTTCAACATGGGGGAGAAATGCATCCTGCTGAGCCTTATTGAAGCGATGGATCTCATCGACAAAAAGGATCGTTGGTTTTCGCTCATACCGATAGGTCCTTTTTGCTGAATCGATTACCTCTCTTAATTCCTTTACTCCGGACAGCACTGCCGAAAATGATTCAAACGGGGAATTGCTGTACTGTGCTATCAACTTCGCAATGGTTGTTTTGCCGGAACCTGGCGGTCCCCAGAATATCACAGAAAATAGCTTTCCAGTCTCAAGAGATCTTCTGAGTGCCCTGGATGGGCCCAGGAGGTGATCCTGACCCACGATGTCTTCGATCCTTTCCGGTCTCATCCTGGTGGCCAGCGGGGTCGTTTTGCCCTCCATTATCTCACCCTGCCTCTATCTCCATAACATATAACCATTCACGCTAAATTGGCCTAAACCCCCTCAAACATCACGGGTGAATCGTTACCAAAGCATTTTCAACAAGATTCAATATCTTATCCAACCACAAGGGTTTGCAAACAACGAGATCAGCACCACATTCTTGAAATCCCTCTATATCCAGCTCTCTTTCCCAGCCCTTAATGAGTATGACAGGGGTTTTTCGACTAATCTCCTTGATTCTTTTTGCCACACCAAAACCACTGATGCCAGGCAGGCTGATATCACTCATAACCAGGTCAAATTTTCTCTTCCCTTTCTCAAATGTTCTGATTCCGTCATGACCAACTGCACAGGTAACCACCGTATGACCTCTTTCTGTGAATATCCTGGCCATTATATCCCTGACGAGATGTTCATATACAATGAGGAGGATATTGGCCTCCCTTTCGTTCTTTTTTGCTCCACCTATCATTATAGAATCCGATTCCGGAGAAAAAATATGGCTTTCAAAATCAGTGCCCTTAGAGTGTGTTTGTCATATATGAAGAACCCTGCGAAACTATCGGTAGGTTTTTTTCGAAAAAACTTGAAGCTCTCTTTTCTTTACCTTATGATAACTCGAACATTACGCAGCTTCTCATCGAGTGGCCTTCAGTTTTTGCTGTAGATAGATGCTAGGCCAAATCAAATGGTAACTATTGAGCCACCAAGGCACAAAGCCCGCCCTGGCGCAACTGCCTGAATATTATATGGGCGCTGAATTATTTATCAAATGAATTCTATACATAAATTCATTGCAAGCCAGGTCTGGGCCAGGGACCCAAAGAGAAGATGAAGGTAAATTGAATAACGGGGTTTTCTCATTAATGAGCCTTAGGCGCATTGAAAAGGCTGTAACCGTTCACGGGTTCAGAGGTTCAGGGTTGAACGAAAATCTGAAAAGTCTTACCAGCAAGGTTAACGAAAGAAATGTAACCCGACTCGGCTGAGCTCGTCGCAGGCTGAACGGTGAACCTTGAACCTATGAACGCCTACGAATAATTCTATAATCTTGGTGCCTGCCCGCCATCGCTCTCGCTCAGGCGAGGCGGGCGGGTCCTGGTGCCTTTGTGGCAAGATACCTGAGTAGTTACATTAAATGTATCTAATTAAATAAAATTCGTCAAAAAGATAATTCACCAGAACCAAAAAATAAATCAGGAAAAAAGGACCGACATCCCTTTGTTCACTTACACACTCACACTGAATTCAGCTTGCTTGACGGGGCTATCAGGATCGATAGATTGTTACAAAAGGCCGCCGATCTGGGCATGGAAACAGTTGCCATTACTGATCACGGCAACATGTTTGGGGCAGTGGAGTTTTACTCTCAGGCCCACAAGGCAGGTATTAAACCTATTATAGGTTGTGAGACATATGTAGCCCCCGGCAGCAGGAAAGAAAAATCACCGTCATCTGATGGGCAACCAACTGCATATCACCTCGTTCTCCTCGTGATGAATGAAACGGGGTACAGGAATCTCAGCAGGCTCGTCACCTTGGGTAATCTTGAGGGTTTCTATTATCATCCCAGGATCGACATGGAGCTCTTAAGACAGAACAATCAAGGATTAATTGCCCTTTCAGCATGTCTCAAGGGCCACGTCCCCTACTTCTTAAGAAGAGGAAGGCTTGAGGATGCAAAAGAGTATGCCCGCCAGCTAGCCTCCATATTTGATCATGACCGGTTCTATTTGGAGGTAATGGCCAATAAGATGCCTGAACAGATTGCCGTAAACAAATCTTTGAAAGAGCTGGCCAAAGACCTGTCTCTTCCCTTGGTTGCCACCAATGACTGCCATTACTTGAACAGAGAGGATGCAGAAGCTCATGATATCCTCTTATGCGTCCAGACGGGTAAGAGTGTTGACGATCCCAGTAGGCTGAAGTTTTCGAATGATGAGTTCTATTTTAAATCTGGGCAAGAGATGGCCAGCGATTTGGATGGGTTTTCGGAAGCTCTGGACAATACCGTGGAGATAGCCAAAAAATGTAACTATGAGATGGAATTTGGCCAGTACAAATACCCCGTCTTTCAGGTCACAGGCAATCTGAGTCTGGAAGAAAAACTCCAGAAAGAGGCCAGACAAGGCCTGGACAAGAGGTTGGAGCGCAAGGAGGCCCTCGATGGCTCACTTTCCGCCGAATTGAAAGCCGAATATGAGGATCGTTTGACCTATGAACTGAGAACCATCAGTGAAATGGGCTTTGCAGGTTATTTTTTGATCGTGGCTGATTTCATAGCCTATGCAAGGAAATCAGGTATCCCTGTGGGGCCGGGCAGGGGATCAGCCGCCGGCTCCCTTACCGCCTATGCGCTGAAGATTACCGATATTGATCCAATCGAATATGGCCTCCTCTTTGAGCGCTTTCTAAACCCGGGCCGAATCAGTATGCCTGATATTGATATAGATTTCTGCATCAAAAACCGGGATAAGGTTATTGATTATGTCAGTGAGAAATATGGGAGAGAAAACGTCTCACAGATCATAACCTTTGGAACCATGAAGGCTCGGGCTGTTATTAGAGATGTGGGCCGGTCTCTCAATATATCTTATGCAGAGGCCGACAGGATCGCTAAACTTATTCCTGAAGGCCTGAATATCACCCTCGATGAGGCAATAGAGGCAGAGCCTCAGCTCAAGGCCATGGAAGAGGGAACAGATGAGGAGAGAAAACTCCTACGAATTAGCAGATCCTTGGAAGGTATAACCAGACACGCCTCTACCCATGCCTCTGGTATAGTTATATCTGACAGACCTTTGGTTGAATACCTGCCTCTCTTTAAAGGGCCAAATGGTGAGGTGATGACCCAGTTTACCATGGATCAGGTGGCGCAGCTCGGGTTGATCAAATTTGACTTCCTGGGGCTCAAGACCTTGACCGTTATCCAGGACACCGTAGATCTCATAAGAGATACAACTGACCACCCTGTTGATCTTGACGAAATAGACATGGAGGACGATAAGACCTTTCAGCTAATCAGCGAGGGTAAGACCACCGGGGTATTTCAACTGGAGAGTACCGGCATGAAAGAGCTCCTAAGGAACCTCAAGCCTGGTGTCTTTGGGGATATCGTTGCATCAGTCGCCCTGTATCGGCCGGGTCCTTTGGGTAGCAATATGGTTGTTGATTTTATTAAAAGGAAGCATGGTGAAATCAAAATAACCTTCCCATTGCCAGAATTGGAAGAGATTCTCACAGAGACCTATGGAGTCATTGTGTATCAGGAGCAGGTGATGCGAATCGCCCAGGTACTGGCAAACTATACCCTTGCAGAGGCAGACGGATTACGAAAGGCTATTAGCAAGAAACGCTCTGAAGAGCTGGCCCAGCAAAAGGAACGGTTTCTGGAAGGAACAACCCGAAACAGATTAAACAGAAATAAGGCAGGGAATGTTTTTGACTTGATAGAAAAATTTGGGGGGTATGGTTTTAATAAATCCCATTCGGTGGCCTATGCTATGATAGCTTATTTGACTGCCTATCTCAAGGCCCACTATCCGGTGCAGTTCATGGCTGCCCTGCTTACAGAAGATATGGGAAGCCAGGACAAAACCATTAAGAACATTGCCGAGTGCAGGGAAATGGGTATACCTATACTTCCCCCCGATATCAATGAGAGTCAGGTTGACTTTGCTGTTGTTGACCGAAGTATTCGTTTTGGCCTGGCCGCAGTGAAAAATGTTGGATTTAAGGCCGTGGAAGCAATGGTTCATGAGAGAGAAGACAAAGGGCCATTTACCTCACTTACGGATTTTTGTAGAAGGGTAGACAAATCAAAAGTAAACAAAAGGGTATTGGAAAGCCTGATCCAGTGTGGTGCCTTTGATTTTAGTGGTGTGTTCAGATCAAAGCTTTTTGAATCCTTAAACGCTGCCCTGGCTTTTGGAGGGATTAGTGAAGACCCAAATCAGCTGAATATGTTTGACCTCTTTCCATCCAAGGAAGAGGAAGAGAAAACCCTTGAACTCACAGATATTGATGAATGGGCCGATGACGAAAAATTACGAAAGGAAAAGGAATCCCTCGGATTTTACATCACCGGGCATCCTCTGGACGGATTTGTTGATGCCATAACCCAGTTTGCAACCACAACAACCCAGGATCTTGTTAACATCAAAGATAAAGCGGTTGTCAGGTTGGCCGGCCTCGTTAGCAGCATGCGGATAAAGAGGACCAGAAAAGGTGATAAGATGGCGACCATTCACCTTGAGGACAAACAAGGCTTCACCGATGTCGTTGCGTTTCCAGATGTTTTCGCCCGGTGTGCCCCTATCCTGAATGATGACAAGCCCCTTTTGGTCACGGGAGAGGCCGAGGTAGGAGATAACGTGGTAAAAATCAGGGCACAGGATATAGTTGCCTTGGAAACAGTAAGACAAAAATCGATCAGGTCTATCTCGATTCCTATTTCACAGGATGGTCTTACCCGCTCGAGCCTCAATAAGCTCAGGGATCTTCTCTTCAGGTATCCAGGAGATTGTAAGCTGGTTTTTAAGATCAACCTTGACGGGAATAATGAGTCAATGGTAGCAGCCCATAACCGATACAGCATCATGCCTGAGGAGAACCTGATTCAAGAGATTGAGTCTCTGGTAGGAGATAAGGTGATATGTGAGGTATAGACAATTTGTTACTCGTTACTCGTTGATGGTTGCTGGTTATTAAGGCAGGCAAACGAGAAGCCAGTGACAAGAAACCAGTGACAAGAAATGAGAATCAGAATTACCAACCGATATTTGATAAGCTTTCTCTCCTACCTGGCGATATTTTTTCTGAGGCTCGTTCTCTTGACCTGTAGGGTTCACTATATCAATAAAAATTACATAGATGAGTTTGTCTTGGGAGATAAAAAAGTGGTTGTAACCACCTGGCATAGGTGCGCTATTTATTTCGTCTTAAAGTATGGCTTCATTCACCCTATGGTCCTCTTCTCTTCCAGCAGAGATGGTGACCTCCTGGCTAATTTTGCCAAAAAAGTAGGCATTATTCCAGCCAGGGGTTCATCAACCAAGGGAGGAAAGGAAGGGTCCGAACACCTGATTAGATTCTTGAATACTGGTGGCAGGGTTGTGGCCACTGTTGCTGATGGTCCGCAGGGGCCGGCATTTCGGGCCAAACCAGGGTTGGTCAGAATTGCTCAAAGATCAGGTGTCCCTCTTATGCCATGTACTTGGTCTGCTACCAAGGTATGGATGTTTACAAAGGCATGGGACAAGATGATAATCCCAAAACCATTCTCACGGATAGTTATCTATGTATCGAAACCATACCTCATTCCCAAACACGCGCAGGGTGATAAATTTGATATGTACGTAAAGGAAATGGAGAAAACCCTGATATTGATGACCCGAGATGTTGACGCAATGGTTAATCATCGCGATCCCAATATGGAACTAATCCTGAGAGAAGATGATCTTTGATGTCAGGAGTTGCTTGTCTCTCATCTTTCATTATTGAGACGAGTCAACCAGCAACGAGGAAGGAGAAAATGGAACAGAAAATACAGAGCCTGGCAAGTCTCGGCACAAAGAATTTCATGGTCTATCTGGATGAGGTGAGCCTGCGAAATGGGAGAATAAGCAAGAGGATTCGCATTGACCATCCACAAGCCGCGGCGATTGTCCCTTTCGTTTCAGATAACGAGATCATTATGGTAAGGCAGTACAGGTATGCATTAGAAAGGGAAACGCTGGAGATCCCTGCGGGCAAGATTGATAGAGGCGAGAGCCCTGAGGAATGTATCAAAAGAGAGCTTGTTGAGGAGACAGGGTTTGAGGCGCAGTCTATCGAATGGCTCTACACCTATGCCCCTGCTATTGGATACTCGAATGAGCTTATTTACCTTTATGTAGGCAGGGATCTAAAGAAGCTGGAAAAAGATATTGACGAAAACGAGATATCATCTATTGAGATCTTTCCCCTGAAAGAGGTGTTAGGAATGATTCGGGATCATAAGATTCTCGATAGTAAGACAATTATATCCCTCGCCTTTATTGGCTCGTTAATTTAGAGATTTTGTAACTACTCAGGTATCCGTCTTCTCTTTCAACTACGAAACACGCTAAAAGCGCGAAAGGGATTGGTTTACGAACCGTTCGTGTTCGATTTTCGGATAATGTCCGAAGTTCACCAATAGCCCCAATTGCTTGCCCGTG
>JAUVXZ010000087.1 GCA_030603345.1 Pseudomonadota bacterium | reverse complement strand
GCGGGGGATTCTTGCCCCCTCCGCATTGTCCCCCGCTCCTTTGGAGCAGGGGACCTGCGGCTTCCCCCACTGATAAGTAGCGAAAAGACAGCACCCTCCCACCAGTCACTTCCGAAAAACTCCGCCCTCTTCAGGGTAAGGATTGGTAAAAAGGAGCTAAAGCAATAATCAGTTAAAGAAATTTCCCTCCTGAGGACCGGAGCTCACGCTTTTTGGAAGAATTTCAGGGGGAGAGGGGAGGACACGCATTTTCCACATAAGGAGGTACAAGGAAAAAACTCAGAAAAAAGAAGGAGAAAGATCTAAAACAATTTCTTTTGGGTGTCATTCGCTTTTGCTTTGGAATGGAAGCCAAAATGTCTGTATGCGAGTTTTGTAGCCACTCTCCCCTTTGGGGTACGGTTTATGTATCCACTTTGAAGGAGAAAGGGTTCGTATACCTCTTCAAGGGTATCCTTTTCTTCATGCAGTGCAGCTGAGAGAGCATCGACCCCTATGGGACCGCCGTCGAATTTCTCTATTATGGTCAGCATAATCTGGCGGTCCATCTTATCAAGGCCCTTATGATCCACCTCCAAGATATCTAAGCCCTTTGCTGCAACTGAATGTGAGATCACCCCTTCGGCTTCAACCTCTGCGTAATCTCTTACCCTCTTCAGTAACCGGTTAGCGATCCTCGGTGTACCCCTCGATCTTTTTGAAATCTCAAGAGCACCTTTTCTATCGAGCGGGATAGAGAGCAGTTTCGCAGATCTGGTTATGATCTCCTGCAATTCCTCTGGTTTGTAAAACTCAAGCCGCAAAACAACCCCAAACCTGTCTCTCAAAGGGGGTGTGAGGAGGCCTGTTCTGGTAGTGGCGCCAATCAAGGTGAAGGGGGGGATAGAGAGCCTTACGGTCCGAGCGGATGGTCCTTGGCCAATAATGATATCAAGCTTGAAGTCCTCCAATGCAGGGTAGAGTATCTCTTCCACCACGTGGTTCAATCGGTGGATTTCATCAATAAAGAGGACATCTTTGGGGTCTAGCGATGTTAAGATAGCAGCTAGATCTCCCGGTCTATCTAACACGGGACCTGAGGTAGTCTTTATGCTGACGCCAAGTTCATTTGCTATTATGTGGGCCAGGGTAGTTTTTCCAAGACCAGGACTCCCATGAAAGAGGACGTGATCCAAGGCCTCTGAACGTGCTCTGGTTGCCTGTATAAAGATCCTGAGATTTCTCTTAATATCCTCCTGGCCAACAAATGCGTCCAAGGCTGATGGTCTGAGACTGACTTCCAGTGAACCCTCATCTACCATGGGTTGTGGATCTGTGATTCCTTCTTCCATAGTTATTTGATTTTCCTATTGAACCTTTTCATCTGTGCCTTATGGAGAATCTCCCCGTGCGAGACGACGCAGTGCCTCCTTGAGAAGTGCCTCAAGATTTACCTCTGCATCTGTCCGTAAGACATGCTCTAATGCTCTCTTTGCGTCCCTGCTTGAATAACCAAGGTTGCTGAGGGCTGAAAGTGCATCATCAAATATCTCTTTATGCCGTATTTCTATCCTCTCCCGGGGCCGCAAATCTATGTCCTCTGATAGGAGCGATGCCTTGTCTCGTAACTCCAAGGTTATCCTCTGAGAGGTCTTTTTGCCAACTCCAGGGACAGCAGCGATCCTTTCGGGATCAGCCATCACAATGGCTCCGAGGAGATCTTCAAGCCCGATACCAGAAAGGATATTCAGGGCCAACTTGGGGCCGATGCCAGACACACTAATCAGGAGCAAAAAGGTCTTTTTTTCCAGTTCTGTTTGAAAACCAAAGAGGTGAAGTGTGTCCTCCCGGACATGGGTATACACATGGAGGCTGACCTTTTCCATCTCATCAGGGAGTTGGTAGAATGTGGAGAGAGGGATAAAGGCCTGATACCCAACACCCGCTGCATCAACTATTACTGACTGGGGGCTCTTACTCAATAGCATTCCGGTTAGACGAGCTATCATACGGCAAGGGTATCTTCAAATCTGACCCAATTGTGGTGGCATATGGCAACGGCCAATGCGTCCGATGTATCCAAAGAGAATTGGGTATCGAGTTTAAGGAGAAGCTTTACCATGGCTCTCACCTGCTCTTTTGTCGCCCTTCCGTAGCCCACCACCGATTGTTTAATTTGCAAGGGTGTATACTCAAAAACCTTGACACCACACTGAACAGCTGCAACCAGGGCGGCTCCCCTCACGTGACCTATCTTTAAGGCGCTCTTAACGTTTTTGGCAAAAAAGATGTCCTCAATGGACATTTCCTCTGGATGATAGGTCTCGATAATTTCAACAAGGGAGCTAAAAATCCTATGGATCCTCTGGTGGAATGGCCAGGGGTGAGGAAAGGAGATTTTGCCTCCCGCAACGTAACCCAGTGTACCGCCTTCCTTTTTGACTAAACCATAGCCTGTGACTAAAGAGCCCGGATCAACCCCGAGGACCAGCATCAACTGATGGCCTCCATAACCTCATCTGAGATATCAAAATTGGCATATACATGGTTGACGTCATCATTGTCTTCGAGCAGTTCCATGAGCGTTAGCATCTGTTGAGCATGCTTCCCTTCAAGATTAGTGGTTGTCTTGGGAATCATGGTTATCTCTGCTAGGATAGGGGTAAGCTCGGCATCTTCAATGGCAGCTTTTACCTGTTCGAAAAGAGAAGGCTCAGTTACTACCTCAAACTCTTTTTCCCCTTCTTTGATGTCCTCAGCCCCGGCCTCAAGGGCCACTTCAAACAGCCTTTCCTCATCTGTCTGATCTCTCGGAAGGACAATAAGGCCCTTCTGAGAAAACATCCAGGCTACACAACCTGCTGCTCCTAAACCACCTCCGTGCCTTTCAAAGAGATGTCTCACATCCGCCACAGCTCTATTTTTATTATCAGTCAGGACCTCTACCAAAACCGCTACACCTCCTGGACCATATCCTTCATAGGTGGCCTCTTCGTAAGTGGATCCTTCTAGCTCACCAGTTCCTTTCTTTATGCCCCTCTCGATATTCTCCTTAGGCATATTTTCTGCCTTGGCCGCAGCTATAGCCGTCCTCAACCGGGCATTAGCCTCGGGATCTTTTCCGCCCATCCTCGTGGCAACCGTAATTTCCTTGATGAGCTTGGTAAAGATCTTTCCTCGCTTGGCATCAACTGCACCTTTTTTATGTTTTATCGAGGCCCATTTTGAGTGTCCAGACATATGCTGCTCCCTCCAACTGTTATTCTTGAATGGTTGTAACTGTTCAGTTAGCCACAAAGGCTAAATATGAGTTTATCAACTTATCTGAAAAGCCTGCCCGCCATCGCGAGCCGCTCAGGCGAGGCGGGCGGGGAAGAAGACAATGTGCCCCCCATAAAAAGGGTATTAAAAGAATAATTTTCTAATCTTAGTGGCTGAATAGTAACGAATGGTTTGCCTCTCTTTTCTGTTCGTAGTCTTATCGTCCCAAATTTTCTAACATAGTTGCCTCTTTTTTGTAAAGCCAATTTAGGGAATGATCGGGATGGTAGGGTTTTCAGATTTTTAAAGTATACCTAAATTCTTGCCAAGTCTACTATTTGATACTATCCTATTGACAGATTAAACTGAATCTTTGCTACCTCGCTGATAGGACATTATCTGATGGTCTTTTGGGTCTATAATATAATAGCAACGGTGGGCCTTTTTTGTGCCGGTCCAGTGATTTTTCTTTGGTTCCTTATTCGAGGCTCTATAGACAGCCATTTCAAGGAGCGATTGGGAATATTGCCTCGTGGGCTTATGCCATCCAAGGGAAAGAGACCGCGGATCTGGATACATGCGGTATCCGTAGGCGAAGTAAAATTGGCGAACGTTATCGTTCGGGTGTTAAAATCGCAGAAAGGTGTATTCTCACTTATTCTCTCCACTACCACCAGCAGTGGGAGGGAAACTGCTCGTAAGACTATGCCAACAGATACTATCGTCATTTATACCCCAATTGATGTATGGTGGTGTGTTAAGCGTTCTTTACACAGGGCGTCTCCTGACCTCTTCATAAACTTAGAGACAGAGATCTGGCCAAACCTTTTGTGGGCGTGTAAGAAATTGAACATCCCGGCATTTCTGATAAACGGGCGCATTTCCGTGAGATCGATAGGTACCTACAAGCGGCTGAGGTTTCTGATGGAAGATGTTCTTTCTGCTTATAGGCTCCTTTCCATGATTAGCACGTCCGATGCTCAGAGGGTGCTGGCCATAGGAGCTGAGCCGGATAAAGTAGTGGTGGGAGGAAATGCCAAATATGATCTCTTAATAGATGAGGCCCGGCCGGAATTATCTCAGAAGATGGCCCAGATATACAAAATTGATAAGAAAAGATCTGTTTTCATAGCAGGAAGTACGAGAGAGGGGGAAGAGGAGATCATCATTGAAGCCTATTTGGACCTCCTTAAAACCTGCCCGGAGATGATCCTGATCATTGCACCCAGACATTCAAAGAGGTGCGGGAATATTGAATCTCTCCTCCGGTCCCGCAGCTTAAATTACTGTTTGAGAAGTAGCCTGGAAAATGATACTAAGAAAGATCTTGATCCCAGCGTTATTCTTGTGGATAAACTGGGAGAGCTTTTTGGGCTCTATAGCTTGGGAACAGTAATTTTTTGCGGTGCCAGCCTTGTGCCCCTTGGCGGGCAAAACATATTGGAAGCCGCTGTTTGGGGCAAGCCAGTTATGTATGGCCCTTCAATGGAGGATTTCTTGGAAGCTACAGAGCTATTAGACAAGGTAGGTGCAGGCTTTCGTGTGGAGAATAGGTATGATTTGGTAAAGACGGCTACATGGCTCCTGGAGAATCCAGATGAGTCTGATCGCTTGGGAAGGCTTGCCCGGGATGAAATCGAAAGCTATATTGATTCTACCAGAAAACGAATAGAGGATATTTTTCGCTTTCTCCCTTAGAAAAGAACTTGGCAAGAATGGAAACCGAAGAAAGAGTGTTGGCAGGCAAGGTAGAGGCCATATGAAAAAAGGTTTGAGCGTGATCAAACAGGCCAGAGAGGTATTAGAGATTGAGGCTCAGGGGATCCTCAATCTAATTGAGAGGATCGGGACGGAGTTTGAGCAGGCTGTGGAGATGATTCTCGGGAGTAAAGGGCGGGTAATCTTCACCGGAATGGGTAAATCGGGCATAGTTGGAAGAAAGATCGCAGCGACACTGAACAGTACGGGTACCCCTTCACTCTTTCTCCACCCGGCAGACGCAATCCACGGTGATTTGGGTATGGTTACCGCCGATGATGTCGTCATTGCAATCTCAAACAGCGGCTACACAAAGGAAGTGACCACTATTATACCTACTCTGAAGGGCCTCGGTGTAAAACTTATTGCCTTTACCGGAGATCCGGAATCGCCCGTAGCACGGGAAAGCGATCTGCTTATAAATGTGGGGGTCGATAGAGAGGCGTGTCCCTTGGGTCTGGCGCCTACAACCAGCACAACTGCCGCCTTGGCCATGGGTGACGCACTAGCTGTTGTTCTTATCAACAGAAGGCGGTTTAACAGCAAGGACTTCAAACGGTTTCACCCAGGTGGTAGCTTGGGAGACAGGCTTTCGGTCAAGATCAAGGAAGTCATGGTTACCGGTGAGGAGATACCGCTCGTTTGTATAGGTCAAACGATGGAGGAGACCCTTTCTGAGATCGACCGAAAAGACCTCGGCGCATCCCTGGTGGTCGATGATGGTCTCGTTTTACAGGGAGTCGTCACCGATGGTGACATCAGGAGATCTCTACTGCAGCGGAGAGACATCATGGGATTGCAGGTGGAAGAGGTAATGTCAATATCGCCAAAGACGCTCGATGAGGAGAAAACGGCAGCAGACGCAGTGGCATTAATGGAATACCATGGTATCACCGTGTTACCTATTGTGGATAAAGCAAAAAGGGTAAAAGGTATTGTTCATTTACATGGGCTTTTAGGTGGGAAAGAATTTAGGTTAAATGGAAGCTAACAAGTTACCTAAAGGACTTATAGTCGATCTGGTTACCCCCCTTACGGATACGGGAGTCATTGATATAGAGGGCCTCAATGCTCTTTTGGCAAGGGTTCTGCCTCAAGCCGACGGGATACTCTTGGCAGGTCCCCAGATGGGGGAGGGCAGGGGTCTTGATCTGCAGTTCAAAATGGAGCTGCTTGAAAAAGCGAGCGCCTTTGTTCAGGGGAAGGTCCCCCTGTTTTTTTGGATCAGTGAAGATTCAATAGAGGCAACCAAAGAGCTCCTCGACCACCTTAAAGGTATCTTGGAATCAACTGGTTATAGCGGTATGGTTTTTTGGCTTGACTCCCCGCTTGTTTATCATAGCAACAGGGGCCTGTATCGATACTATCAAGACCTTACTGCGATGACAGGCCGTCCTTTTGTTCTCTATAATGATGCCGGGCTGATTAAACTGGTAGAAAAGCAGTTGAAGCGGGGTAACATCAGGACAAATATCCTTAAGGATTTAAGCAGGATAGAGAAGATTATGGCACTGGTTTTTCGCGGCTCCCTTACCCGGGTGAATAATTACCAAAAGGCCCTCAATAAGAGGCCGGATTTCAAGATCTATGATGGCGATGAGGCACGGTTCTTAGAGCATCCCAGTATGAGTGGAATAGTTTCTATGGGTGCGAATTTGGCACCAAGAATCTGGAGTACAGTTACAAGGGCCTCGCTGGGGGTGCTGGAAGAAGGTGAAAGGAAACCTGGTTATGTAAGTCAGATCTGGGAGATGGGGCAATTTCTAAAAGACCTCATGGACATGTATCGGCGCAATCCAGTTTGGACAGTAAAGAAGGCCCTCTCTGATCTCAAAATTATCAAATCCCCTGCCTGCACAGCGGTGACCGAGCCCTTTCAGGAAAAAGAAAGCCGTCTTGCCGAGTTTATCGCAAAGCACCATATAGAGTAATCATCTGCTGTTCATCTCTTCCCGAAGCCCCTCTGGTGACTGATGTCCCGCGTTTCGGATTGAAGATAGAATATTGACAGGCTGTTGCCCAAACTGTAATCTCTTTGAGCGGTCATTAAAACGTTTTAGCCAAGAAATCCTGGCAAAGTGGAATAAGCGATGTCAACTGTTTGAGCCCTAAGGACAGGGTAACGTCAAAGTCCAGGGTATGGGTATCTTTTTTTTGGTTACGCCCTATAACAGGGCCCCTTACTGGGTCGATTCAAAATGGTTTATTGAGCCATAAGCCTTAGAATCATAGGCTCCATCTATATAAACCATTTTGAAACGCCCACTCATCTAAACTATGCGGGGCATAATCCAAAAAAAAGATACCCATACCCTGCAAGAAGCTTAAGAATCAATAGATTAGGTTTCACTATGACATGGCCCTACCCTAAGGGCGAGTTTGGACATCGCTTGGAGTCCCGCTTTGCGGGATCAAAAAACGTTTTAGATTAAGAGAAAAGGGATTTCGGCAACAGGCTGTTAATATCTAACCTTCCTCCTTGCTCCATGGAAGGTGCCTCGAAGGAGGGTTTTAGTCATCGACACCAAAACGCAAAAGACGCCACAGTTACGGATAATTAGCGGCAGCTATCCCCGTGAGATCTCACGCGGATCGCTCAGGATAGTTGCAGCACCGAAACAGAGTCCACCTTTCCCGGTTGACGGGCTAACTTTCGAGGAGGACACCTTCCTCGTCCTCAGTGCCGATCCCGTGGTCCGGCCTCCCAAAGAATCCCTCATGCAAGTGATGACCCGGGTGATTGAAACACATCCTCAAACACCGGGCAGCGTGCTCGTTAAGGGGAAACGCCCCCTCCGGTTGCTTGCCATCGTTCATGATCTCAATCAGGACCCTTCATGGAGGGAGGAATGGATAGCGAGTGCTCTCGACAGGATCTTGGCGGAGGCTGAGACCCGAAGGCTGAGATCAATCGCACTGCCGTTTCTCGGAACCCTGCACGGGTCTTTAGAAAAACAGCGTTTTGTTGTGCTGCTCCGGGATGCTCTGGAGCGAAACCCAGCCATTCACCTCGAACGCCTCTGGTTGATCGTGCCTGATGGAACTAGTTCCAAGATCCTGGACATACTGGAATCAAACTCGCAAGGTTGAAGTTGACTAAGGGTCAAATAAGAATTGACCTCACGCCTGTACCAATGACCTTTTCAACGACGGTGATGTCAACGGCCAATGGCAGCAGTCCGGGCAGGGATAGGTTCAGGCTGTACTCCCTGACTTTTCCCTTTTTCCATACCCTCAACTGATTCCCCACATTCTTGGGATCTTTTGCTGAAGAGCTCATTCCACTCCTTATCAGCCAATGCCTTGTCCCGGCTCTCCGCCCAAAATCTGCTCCGCATATTAAAGGAAGCATCAGAATCTTCAATATCGAGGCCTCTCACCATGTCTATCCTCCTCTCTGTTTACTTCTTTTCTCCCATTACTACGATATCCTACTATCAGCTCTTGACTTATCTATCGCATAAGGGCTGACGCTGGGGGAAACTCCTCTCCCCCTCTATCGCTCACAACAACGAATTAAACAAGCAAACCCTGTGCCAATTCAAACATGGTGTAGTCTAAGTAGAACCAAACGGGAAAGATCCCACCAGTATTCCACTGTTAACTGGCGAGTGTCCCACTATGCATAAAACTGCCCTTGGCAGTTTGAGAGTTCTTTCAAACCATAAACTGGCTGATAAGTACCTTGAAACCAAGATCAAAAACTCATCAGAGATTTTTATAACAACTGAAATCGATTGGTCATGGACTCGAATCTTAGAGCATTTCGCGGGAGTCATCACCAACCGTGGAACCCGCGTATCCCGGGCAGCAGAAGTGCTAGGGCTCATGAATAAACCGGGAGTGCTGGGCACCCAGAAAGCAACAGAAGTTCTCCATTCCGGAATCCAAGCGCACATTGTGTGTGTTGGAAATGAGGCATTGGTATATCTTGTTCACGAAAACCTGGAAGAGCAGGGATCGGTTTTGGCTTTGCATTAGCAACTGTGATATCGTGGTCCGTAAACAAATCTCTGTTATGGTCAATGGTCCACGGAATCCTTTCCTGGATTTATGTGATTTATTATGTGATAAAGTATTAACGCTCGTTGCGGTTTCACTTTTAGACAAGGAAAGAGAATGCTATGCGGTTCTTCAAGTATCATGCACTCGGGAATGACTACATCGTGTTAAATCCTCCCGATGTTGGAGGCCAATTAACCCCGTCGCAAATTCGATCAATCTGCCATCGTAATTACGGTGTCGGGTCAGACGGTATTCTGTTTGGTCCCCTGGAAAGTGCAGAATGTGATTTTGCTCTGCGCATCTTCAACCCTGACGGCAGCGAGGCAGAAAAAAGCGGAAACGGACTGCGTATTTTCTCTCGGTACCTTTGGGAAAAGGGCCTCGTCGGAAAGGAGCCATTCACGATATGGACGGCCGGAGGAACGGTACAATCCCAGGTCCACGGGGAAGGTGAAAGCATTAGCGTCGATATGGGCAGGGTGAGCTTTGACAGTACCCAGATACCTGTCGAGGGACCACCACGGGAAGTCATAAACGAGACAATTGTTGTTGATGGCCATGAATTACAATTCTGTGCAGCTACGATCGGGAATCCGCACTGTATAGTTCTATGCGATGAGGTCTCTGAGGAAGAGGCTCGGAAATGGGGTCCGCTGATCGAAACGGATACTCGTTTTCCTAATCGAACAAACGTCCAGTTTATAAAGATCCTGGATCGTGCAAACATCCAGATCGAGATCTGGGAACGTGGGGCCGGGTATACCCTGGCGTCGGGCAGCAGCAATAGCGCAGCAGCGGCCGTTGCCCACCGGCTCGGGTTCTGCGACTCTCACATAGGTGTCCACATGCCGGGAGGCAAGATTGACATCACCGTGTCAGGCGACTTCTCCATTTCAATGACCGGACCAGTCACCAAGATCGCCGAAGGAACCATTTCATCCGAGATATTCAATCAGGCCATCTAGCCAGTCAATGAGCAGTAGGTCACATTCTTACACCTTTTTATCTCTGGCATTTTGGTTGAGCACCTATCAGATTAGTCTTACAGTGCTGAGGATCTGATGCCAGATGGGAGGGAGTCATGATTAAAGATGGGGATTTTTTCGAAGAGGTTTTGACCGGAGCATATAAAAGGATGCATCTTTACACATGAGCTGAAGCCAGCTTGCAAGGCTTGCAAGCCCTGTGGGACCTGCCTCTCGAAGGGTATTCCTGGGCTACGGGGGGATATATGGGGGCCATTTTATCTGGACAAACCACATGCGGCCTTCTGATTGGCAGTAGCATCGCGATTGGACTCCGGTGTGGTCAGGGTAAGAAGGATATTCCCGAGGAGCATGAAGGCGAAAGAAACAAGGCGATTCAGGTTGTAGGTGAGCTCTATAGGGACTTTCTAAAAGAATTCGGCAGCACAGATTGCAAGACACTAAGCCACTGTGATTTCAGCAACCCAGAAGATCTTACTCGATATGTTCAACATAAAGGCTGGAAAAACGCCTGCGATGTCTTTTTAAAGTTCGTGATGAATAGGTGTGTGAAAATGGCAGAGGAAGGGAAAATCTAAGAATAGGTACTCTCCTACCCCTGTATTTGAGAAAGCGTCGAGCCGTATAGTTTTTGTCAGAGGTGTTACATGCTCGGTATTTCAACGTGCTGGTGGGATACCAGATCATTTCGAGGCGATGAGATAGTCAGTGATATCCTTGAGTTGGGATTCGAAGGGGTGGAACTGGAATACAGGATCACCAACTCTCTGTACCAGCAGATGAAGCCCCACTTAAACAAGGAGCTCAGGGTTCTGAGTATCCACAATTTCTTTCCCAAGCCGCAAGAGCGTGCCTATGGGAAAGGCAGTGGAGATCTTTTTCTCCTGTCTTCTACCGACAAGGACGAGCGATCAAGGGCTGTGACCTACACCATCAGAACAATTGAGCATGCCAATGATCTGGAGGCGCAGGCAGTGGTCTTACACCTGGGCCACGTCGATATGGAAAACACAATGGAACGTTTCAGGGAGCTACACCGGAACGGGGAGATACATCAGGATGAAGGAGGGGCTTTCTTGGATGAGCAAAAAACCCTCAGGGAAACCAAACGCGGGAAAAACCTGGATGCTGTTCTATTTAGCTTGGAGCGGCTAAATCGAGAGGCAGTTCGCCTGGGGGTCTACCTCGGAATCGAAAACAGGTACCATTTCCATGAGATTCCCAACTTCGATGAAATTGGAACAATTCTCAGGGAATTTGAGGGAGGGAGGGTGCGGTACTGGCATGATGTGGGGCATGCCGCTGTGCAGGAACAGTTGGGAATATCCCGGCAGAAGGACCTTCTTGATGCCTATTCGGGAAAGATGATCGGAATCCATTTCCACGATGCGAAAGGGCTGGATGATCATTTCTCGCCAGGTCAGGGAGAAATAGACTATGGAGAGATCACCCCTTTCCTGAAACAAAACCTCATCAAGGTCCTGGAGATACACCCCAAAGTGGAGAGGGAGGACTTACTGGAGGGGGTTCAGTTCATCAAGGCAGCGATAAATGATAGCACCGCAATACCCGCTCCTTGAAAGACGGGACCTTCCAAGCAACAGATTCATCTCAGTTATCTCTGCTTGCCCCGTGAAATGCGAAGCATATTTCACTGGGGTGGACTCGAGCGACCCTGAGTCCCGCATGGCGGGATCGAGGGGAAGCGGACGAGAGATAAAAACATCCACCGCCTTGGCGGCAGAGCAAAGCTTGGAGCGTCCCGCACAAAATCAGATCCGTCTTTTAATATCTGTGGACCCAACCTGCTTAATAACGTCTCTTATTTTCTGGAATATGGGGCTCCTAATCCTAATTTGTACGTAAAGATCTCCCGGTTCTCCTCCGCCTTTTCCTTTGCCCCCCATCCCTTTCAGGCGTATTCGCTGCCCCGCTTTTATACCCGGAGGAATCGTGACGACCAGCTCCTTGGCGTTCAATCTGCATGAGTACTGTATCTTGCCTCCGGTCTGGGCTAAGATGGGAGGAATGGTGATTGTGTCTTGCAAATCTTTCCCGCGCTCCGGTAATTCAACCCCCCAGATCTTCTTCAAACCGTATTTAACCAGTTTACCGAAAGGGCCACCCAATGGAAATTTGGGAATAGCACCTCCTCTCCCCATAGAAGGAGTAACAAATACCCTGCCAAAAGCTCCGGGTCTTCTGAATTCGAAGGTTCGGTATCCGGGGCCATAGAATTCCCTGAAAATCTCATCAAACCCCCGAAATCCAAATGCCCTGCTTACTTGTTCAAAGATCTGTTGGATGTCAGAGCCCCTGAATATATCTTGCTCGGAATAGGCTTGTCTGAACTGACCATAAGCGGAAGACCCATACGCCTGCCTTAGGGAGTCGTATTGTCTTCTTTTTTCGGCATCGGAAAGGACCGCGTATGATTCGTTTATCTCTTTCATTCTGGCGGCTGCACCCGGGTTATCCTTATTTCTATCGGGATGATACTTAAGGGCCAGCCTTCGGTAGGTTTCCTTGAGTTTCTGCTGAGTGGCTTTGCTGTCTACTTCTAAAATCTGGTAATAATCTTTCTGTTCCATGAAGCTCTCTTTT
>JAUVXZ010000280.1 GCA_030603345.1 Pseudomonadota bacterium | reverse complement strand
AGGAGTTCCACATCCTTGAACACGCTGATGGTTCTAAGCCGCTTTTCTAAGGCAAACGGGGTATCTTTTCCCTCCCCGAGTCGTATCGCATGATATGCACCGACAAAACCGGCTTTTAAGAGTTCTTCTCCTTCCCGATGGGTAATATCTCGGGTGTTGGCTACCAGTGGTATTGAAACCTCCTTGTTCAATAGTTTCCCGATATCTATCAACCGATTCAAGCTGTATGTCCCCGTGGTCATAATATTGAGGGCATCGGCGTTGTTGGCTTGGGCCATCTTGGCCCACCCGATAATCTCTTCCTCAGGGAATTCAATGGTTTCGGTAAAGACACCGGCATTTTCTGCCAGTGAACAGAATTTGCAATTGAATCGGCAAGGCTCCACATTGACACCAATATGGAAATGGCTTTCCCCTTTGCCTTTAAACTGCTCCCGGGATATGCGATTTGCGGTTTCCATGAGGGCATAGACTTCTTTGCTTCCAAGGTCTAGACAGAGCAGTGTCTGTGCCTCGTTTTCATTCAATCCAATACAATCTTCCCCTTTTTTCAGAATGTTTTCTATTTTGGGGTCAAGGCGCCAAGACATCATGCTATCCTCCATAACAAACTCTCTTTTTTCATAATCTTACCATATCCGGCGCAACGGTATGCATAGATTTACTTATTCCCGGCTTTTCAGTATGTGCATTAGCCATGAACTAAAACCAGCTTAAGCTACAGCTTTTCTGCTATTATACGAGCAACAGCCTTTCGATTATCCACGATGCCCTCCTGATAAAAGAGGCAGCGGAAATCACGAAACATGTCAAGAAGCTCATTGGGCTTTAGGAGGTAGTCTGGGTTCTTTGGTTTGCCGAACTGAATCTGGTCAACAGTGAAGGTTTCATATACAATCATACCCCCGTTTCGGAGCCCATCCTTAATCTGTGGTATGAGAGAGCGCTGGAGATACCTGAAACAGATGATCACATCATAGGTGCCTTCTTTTATAACATATTTGCGCTCTAGATCGGTAATCTCAGCTTTAAGGGTAACACCGGCCCTTTGTGCCGCCTCCAAAGCATTCTGTACTGCTTCGGCCGACGCATCGACACCTTCTACCTCAAAACCCATTCTTGCGAGATAGATAGCGTTCTCCCCTCTTCCCATAGCTATATCGAGGACGCGCCCTTTTGGTAAGAGCCCTATATTCTTCTGTAAGAATTGCGCTGGTCGAGAAGCGCTGTCATGAGAATGGGTCATTGAGTCCTTTTTCATGACACACTATGTGCAGCAAAGGGCCAGCGACAGTGATAGTGACTAACTGCGGAGTCATGGTAGTGTCAATTATCGGATGCAGGCGGTAGCCACCTTATTTCCCGGCCAGCCTTGCTGCGATATCAGCTACATGGCGTCCCTGGAAACGAGCCATAGCTAATTCGTTTTCACTCGGCATACGGCTTCCATCAGTGCCCGCGATGGTGGTAGCACCATAGGGGCTGCCCCCGGTTACCTCATCCAAGGTCATTTGACGGGCCTCTGAATATGGCAGTCCTACGATCACCATCCCGTGGTGAAGTAGGGTGATATGGAAGCTTGTAAGCGTTGTCTCCTGTCCGCCATGCTGGGTGCCTGTGGAGGTGAAGACACTACCCACTTTACCGATAAGCGCGCCTTGTGCCCAGAGCCCTCCTGTCTGATCCAAAAAATTGCGCATCTGAGCACACATATTGCCAAAACGGGTTGGTGTACCGAAGATAATGGCATCCGCGTCCTCTAAGTCGCTCGGGTTTGCTGTGGGGATATGTGCAAAGACTTCACGGGCTTTTTTGGCCCCTGACTTTTCCAATACGTCATCAGGGACGAGTTCTGCGACTTGAAGCAGTTCTACCTCAGCTCCTTCAACCTCTCGAGCACCTTCGGCCACGGCCTCAGCCAGCTTATAGATATGGCCAAACATGCTGTAGAAGACTACCTTTATTTTCACCGTTACCCCCTCTTTTTGGACCTTATTTTATCTTGTAAGCTGTGAAACACCTGAGTTCATTTTCGGAACAGTGCATTACCAAACTCCCTCACAGAAACTGCAAAAAACCTGGCAATATCGAGGGACCCACTATCAAGAACACCAAATCTTTCCATATGGAAATAGTCCTCGGCTGAAAAAGCACCAACATGATAGATGCCTAGGCCTGAATAAAGCCGCATGGATGCGGGCCAAGTTGAATAGATTTAGAACGAAAAAAGGCCTTACACACTAATAAAAGAGTATAGGTATGGGAGTTTTGTGTGTCAAGCATGAAAGGGTTCAAGCATAGAGCAGTTAGCTCAGGGGAGGTCTTGTGTTCACCCGGATGAAGGCAATGGATGAGGGCGCGCTGAATTTCGTGTGTTTTGCCGGGGGAGACCTATCCTTTTTTGGCACGGATGAGTTCCGGGGTCATTTTATCGTGTTCTCGCTCAAGTTGCAGAAAGACGATGGCAACGATCACCAAAGCCGCTCCCATGATCTGTAAAGACCCCAAAGCCTCTCCCAAGAAAAAGAAGCACATGAAGCCTGCAGAGATGGGCTCCAGGGTTGCTGTGATTATGGCACGGGTGGACCGGATATAATTGATCCCCATAAAGTAGAGACCGAAAGGAAAGATCGTTCCTAATATGGTGATGTAGAGAATCCACCCCCATTGATTCAAGCTGAATCCGGCTGTGACATAGTGAAAGGGGGGATAGAGGATGTGCCAGGTGAGAGCTGCAAATGCCATGGCATAGAAGAGAATGGTCAATGGTCCATAGCGGTGCATTCCCCGTTCTCCGAGCAACGTATAACCAGCCGCACCTACAGCTGAGCCGAGCCCTCCCATGATCCCCAGGCGATTCATCTGGAGGAGTTGCAGATCGTAACCTCCTACTACCAGGTAGCAGCCACTTAAGGCCAGGGAGAGGGCTGCAAGCTTGGAGACCGTGAGACGCTCATTCCAGAAACAGATAGAGAACAAGGCTACCAGGATGGGGGAAAGGTACTGGAGAAAGATGGCTGCCGCAACCTGGATCTTACTGATGGCATACAAATAAGTGCCCTGCACCATGGCCATGGCTATGCCGCCGAGCAGGAGGAAGTAACCGATATCTTTGGCACGTATTCTCAGGAGCCTCCTGGCAGAAACCCCGAAGGCCGCAGCCAGGATGAGTGCTGAAAGCGTGACGCGAATCTGCACCAGCTCGAAAGGCGTCATCCCTCCTTGAAATAGGGCTTTGCCGGCAGTCCCTGATGAGCCCCACAGGATGGCAGCTGCAACTATGTATAGATAACCCTTTATATGTTTTTTGCTCCCCAAGATTCATCACTTCCGGCTTTTGTGGTAACCGTTATATCATTGCCCAGATATCGGGTCAACATTCACTTCCCGTCCTTTCAGCGTAACGTCAAAGTCCAGGGTATGGGTATCTTTTTTTTGGTTATGCCCCTGGCCCAGACCTGGCTTATAGGGCATGAGTATATGTGCAACGTCTGCGAAATAACACTACGAACCTGCGATATTTCAGAAATGTCGCGCCAGGGCAGGCCTATAAAATGGCCCCTTACTGGGTCGATTCAAAATGGTTTATTGAGCCATAAGCCTTAGAATCATAGGCTCCATCTATATAAACCATTTTGAAACGCCCACTAATCTAGACTATGTGAGGGCATAATCCAAAAAAAAGATACCCATACCCTGCAAGAAGCTTAAGAATCAATAGGTTAAGTTTCACTATGACGTGGTCCTGCACCAGAGGCCTCCTATCACCGTAGAAGGCGCCCAATGAGAAGTCTGCCCTGTAACAAAAACCCAAAAAAGCCTTGCTTTGAAAGTTCGGCAGTCTGTTTATATGTGCGCAGGTAAAAAAACCAACCGGCCAAACTATGAGCAAAAAAGCTTGATTTAATTCATGGCAGTGTTAATCTATGATGCTTAATATCTATTTGGAGTTAAGAAGCATGCATGCTTTTCGCGGAAAGATCACTTATCCTTATGTAATAGACCATAAACCAAGATTCTTTTTGAGCTGGCTTCTGTATAGGCTCTTCAAACGGGTAAGCCTTGACGAAAACATGAAAGAAGAGCTCAAGCAGATGTACCGGCAAGGGACAGTGGTCTATGCAGCCAAGTACAGAGGGTACCTGGATTACCTGC
>JAUVXZ010000263.1 GCA_030603345.1 Pseudomonadota bacterium | reverse complement strand
GTTACCTCATTTCCCCAGAACTTTCAGGCGTTAGAATGGCGCGCCGTACCAGTTCTCTGGCTATAGTGACTTTATAGCTGTTTTTCCCAAGGGGTATTGCATCCTCAAGGGCCGCCTGGGCGGCAGCGGTGGCTTGCCCATCGTCAATCGCCCGTCCGATTAAGACTTTTTCAGCGCCGGTAGCCTGCACCGGACGTGGAGCGACCGCACCTAACCGGCCGTTTGCGCATCTTAACTCGGCTTGTCTTCTTAAGGTAATCGGCTTGCTCGATACCTCTTTTTGACGCTAACGTCAATAGTTTTTTGTCACCGTTAAAAAAGGGGTAGCAACACCCTGCCTGTGGTTCTCATAGGAGAACACCGCATAGAGGATCCGCTCCATACTGATTCTATCAGAGAAAACACCCATAGGACGGGTTCGTCTTCTCACCTCCCGAAACCTCCGTTCAATGGCATTGGTGGTTCGTATCTGAGACCACCACGAGGCGTCCTTGATCTGTAAGAATGTCAAGAGTTGTTCTTCATGGGCACGCAGACAGTCAACCGCCTTGGGCTAGATCTGATTCCATCGCCCGCGGAACGCTCCCAGGGCCGTCTGGGCCTTACTGATCCCCGTTGCATACTGGATTTCGTGCAGATCGGCCTTAACAGCCTCGTGATCACCCTTTCTCACGTAGGTGAGGACATTACGGCTCTTATGGGCCCAGCAGCGTTGTACCGGGATGCCAGGATACGCCATGGGCAGGGGCGAGACATTTCCATTTTCGAATTCTCCATCTTGTGGTTATTTCTGCTGCCAACAAAGCTATACTTACTTGCCCTAGCTTCCATCTGAACATCGCCTGATCTTGCCAGAGATTACGGAATCAAATCTGCAATATCGAGGAGGTATCGATTTCTTAGAAAAACGGTCTTTGCTGAAAGCTTTTTTCCACTCTTGAGTTTGAGATACGATGAACATACCCACAATGAAAAAGGGGTTCAGTAGAATGTGGTCGCAAGATATCTGACCTCTAGAAGAGTCACAGGGCAGAGATAGCCTCAAAAATCGACGATCTCCCCCTTGGCTTATAGTTACCCCCGCAGAAATCAAAATACCCTTGAAATTGCAACGTATTGGTGCTATGGTTTTGCCGACTGTGAGTCAGGGTAACCCTTAGCTGAGGGTGATATGGCTGAGAACATAAAGACCCCGTTTCTCATTTAGAGAGGTGAGGTTTTTGTTTTAATGAAAGCAAGTCTTGAGCAAAGAATTAGTTCAAAAAGCATTTGAATAGCATGAACAGAATTCTCCTACCACGCCTGCAAAATCGCTTCTTTGAATTGGTCGATATTTATTTGCAAGAGCATGACATCACCCAAAAACAACTCGCCAATCTGGTGGGCATACATGAGTCCCATCTGTCAGCACTGAAACATAATGCAAGTCAACACAGTAAACGTATTTTAAGTGTGAGCCATATATTTAAATTCATACTGAGAGGAGTTTTTTCCGTTGAGGATATCTATGATGGCAGGGCTGAGAATGATAGAGAGAGAGGATGGTGGGAATTCGCAAAGTTGATTCAACCTGGGCGTCTTTTAGAAAAACCTGATAAAGAGTTAGAAGAATTATCAGAAGCTATTTTTCCTCACTTGATTGAAGGTTTTTTTCGATTTGCTAAAATTGATCCAAGAGGTAAAACCGAGAAAGAGATTCAACTTGAGATTGTGAAAAACCTTATGAATATGCTTAAGCAAAAAGATAGAGTAAAACTACTGCATACCGTTGATCATACCGGAGATATATTGGATGAGGCTCGTAACTTTGTTCGCTCAGATAATCCGTATTTTGCCTGTTTGTTTTACGCTTTATGGTTCGAACATTGGCTGAACGGTATGATTCATATTGCAGGAAAAAGACTTACATTATCTGATCAAGAAACCATACAAATAATTCGGGAAACCAATTTTCGGGCTAAAAGTACTTGGTTGCTTCGCATTCTTGGTTTAAAGCCCATCAATGAGACTCACCTACAGCGGATGCAAGGCATTATCGATTCTCGCAATTCGTTTGTCCATTACAAATGGAAACGTGAAGATCTTTATAGTGCCGCTCGGAAAAAAAATAAGCAGGAGTTAGTAAAACTCATAAAAGATGTTGAGGAAACTGTAAGCTATTTGCTCAAACTCGAAGACGATCTGCTCTATAATGGAAAAAAGGAGACATTGCCCTTCCCTCTTCCAAAAAGGCAATAAAGTTTTGATTAACAAATAAAGTCTTTAATCTAAACTCCATTACAGCCAGGCGCTCATTACTAAATCAGAAGAGAAAAAATACCATTTTTCGCTTAGGCTTGCTACCCGAGCCCCATATTGCCGCACAATCGATGATCCCCTTTGGCCCCTATAACGTCTCTACGGGTGTGCAGATGTCGGGCACCCATTTCTGAAATACCCATCCAGCCTAGGTTTGAGACCCTAGAACGGGGGTTCAACTCCCCCCGCCTATACCATCCATCCGAGTGCTAAAACCTGGCATTTGTCATGTAAATTCAGATTTAAGTGTTTTTTGCTTTCGAAGTCTCTGTCGGCAAGGTTAAACTTCTAGCTGTTACGTTTTACTGCTATGGATCACAACTTGCGTAAGGAATTTGATATCAAACGGATACCCCAACGATGTCTACTTCAATAAAGTCATTCGAATCGAACTGAGGTACCACGGGCCTTTGTGCAAGATCCGTCAGATATCATCGCCTTCCCATAGGATCTACCACCTGAACAGCAAGAAACATAGGGCCACAACATGATGAGCCCCATCTTTATTGACACACAACTCCAGAATCCATATACTCCCACCCATAAAAAAGAGCTCTTTGCAAATCAGAATTCTCACACGAAAAGGAGTCTGTTGATGATGGAATCGTTAATTCATGCCCTGGTTGAAATGGAGGAAGCAGAAGCCCTGCAAAGGGCCAAGCAATTGCTGGACGAGGGGACCGACCCATAAACATCCTCGAGGCCTGTTCAAAAGCCATGGAGACCGTGGGAAAACGTTTTGAGCAGGGAGAATACTTCCTTCCCCACCTCATGATGGCAGGCGAGATAGCCTGCACCGAGGCCGCCAGGGAGGGAATAACCGCATTTCTGGAAAAAAGGAGACCGGAATTCAAAAAGTAGGGTCCAGCTCCTGATGGGGAAAGGTGGATCCCGTAGAAACCGGGCAGGTCCTTAATGCTTGCCCCTCATTGCGAATACTCATATCTTCCCTGCAGACTGGAGAAGGGGGGTGAGGTCGACGCTTGCCAACCATTATGGCGTTAAGGAGGAGGACATGACGACTATCCTTGAGGGTTTTACGCCTTACAAGGCAGAAGATGCCGAAAGCTACAAACGGCTCGGGTGTTGGGCGGGCCTGACATTCGGCGACATACTCGACAGGGCCGCAGATAGTTATCCGGACAGGGAAGCCTTTGTCGATAGCGAAAGTCGCCTTACCTATGCCCAGGCAAGGGACAGGGCCAACAGGCTGGGCATCAGCTTGATGAATCGGGGCATAAAGCCGACGGACCGCGTGCTGGTGCAACTGCCGAACTGGAATGAGTTTGTATATACCTATTTTGCCCTGCAGAAAATAGGGGCTGTCACCGTTCTGGTGATCGACCGGTACCGGCAGTACGAGATCAATCATCTTTTCCAATTAACCGGTGCAACCTCCTGGATCCTGCCTGAGAAATACGGGAAGACAGATTACCTGCCCATTGTCGGTGACGTGCTAAAGGAGAGCCCTCAAGTCAAGAACGTCATCCTCGTGAGGGGGTGGGATCATGAGGCGTATTTCAGCCTGGGGAAACTGTTAGGTGATGCCGAATTGACAGATGAAAATCTTGCCAGACTGGCCCAAAGGCGGCCAGACCCCATGCAGGTGGCCCACATGGGGCCCACCGGAGGAACCACCGGGCTACCGAAGATCGTCCCCCGCACCCATAACGATCTGCTGTGCGGTTCTGAATATGCCGCGAGGGCCTGGGAAATGGATGCCCAGGATACCTGTTTGCTTGCCGGACCCATAGGCCATGACCTGACATTCACAAAGGGTCTCCTAGGCAGTATGTTAACTTATGGGAAAACGGTCTTTCTGGATTCAACAGATCATGGAACCATCTGCCGAGCGATCGAAAAGGAGCGGGTTACCGCTCTGGTATGGGTGCCCACCCTGGCAAAACGGTTAGTAGGGTTTGAGGGCCTCGGAAACTATGATTTGAGCTCCCTAAAAAAGATGCACTGCGGCGGAGGCGCCAGCCTCCCCGACCTGATGAAAGACGTCAGGGAAAAGCTCGGATGTTCCTATTTCAATGCCTACGGCGCAACCGAGGGCCAGACTACCATAACGCGATCCGGTGATGACTTCGAAACCCTCTGCAAGACCGTGGGAATGCCCACGTGTCCCCATGATATCTACAAGGT
>JAUVXZ010000045.1 GCA_030603345.1 Pseudomonadota bacterium | reverse complement strand
GGTAGTTTTAAATTCGATCAAAAATACGACCCCATACCCAAGGTGGAACTGCAAAAATTAAGGAGATCCATGCATATACAGCCCGGGCAGAATGTCTTGGTGGCAGGGAGCACCCATAAGGGGGAAGAAACAATCCTTGTCGATGCGTTTTCAAGGATGAAAGAAGAGTTTTCGGATCTTCTCTTTATTGTTGCACCCAGGGATCCAAACCGTGCCGGATCCGTCTGCCAAATTTTCAGATCAGCCGGATTTTCCGCATACTTATTGAAAGATCTGGACAGGCTGGCACCAGATACAAGAGTTGATGTGATCGTTATTGATACCATCGGGATTCTGAGAAGACTCTATGCCCTGGCGGATATTGCCTTTGTGGGAGGAAGCCTGGTGCATTCAGGAGGACAAAATCCGCTTGAACCTGCCCTATTTTCAAAGCCGGTACTTTTTGGACCGGATATGAGTGATTTTAAACAGATCTCACGTATGCTCCTGGAGTCAGGAGGCGCCGCCCGCATACACGACGCGGAGAGCCTTTATGAGACCGCGGCAATGCTTCTTTGTGATCACGATCGATCCAAAAGCATGGGCAAGAGCGCTTTTGGAGTATATTACGCCAACAAGGGGGCAGTGGAAAAGACAGTTGACGCGATAAAAGGCATATTGATACCACAGTGACCACTGGAGTAAAGAACCCCCGCCCAGAGGATGTGGGTTTGATGTGCCGCCTAAAAGGGCGTATGCCCGGTTTGCGTTTCAGAGAGTGAATGTCAAATAACAAAGCTCAAATGCCAAATGAATGTCAAAGCCCAAAGCCCCAACCTGGATTCAGCTTGAGCCCGTTTTTGGTTGCTGGGTGCTGGTTACTCGTTTATCACTTATTTACCTTCAATCGCTTTACCATACTTTGCTCACTTGACTGTGGGTTTGGGCATTTAAGCATTTGGATTTGATTTGTCATTGTTGCCCTGTCAGATAGCAAAGAATGTAAGAATTGTAACTTTCGTGGTGCAACGAGGTGTCAGGACCTAGATCAGAAATGTACATCGTTTATCTAACAGGGTGAAGATTTTGTCATTTGAAATTATGTGGCAAAGCAGGGACAATTCCGGGCAAAGCCAAAGCCTCTGACCACGCCTACCGAAGATCCCGCTATGCGGGGAAGGACCTGGTTTCCAAAGATGAAATGAACATACTCATCGTGAAATTGAGTGCCATCGGAGATGTGATTCATACGCTTCCCGCCTTAAATGCCATCAGAAAGCGCTATCCTGATGGACGTATTACATGGCTGGTGGAAGAGGATGCGGCACCTCTTGTCAAAGGTCATGCAGCCCTGGATCGTGTTCTCGTTTCAAAACGAAAACGCTGGTTAAAAGGGATTCTAAGCCCATCATGTCTGAACAACATGAGAGAGGTATACCGTTTTTTGAAGGAACTGCGGGATACCCGGTATGACTTGATCATTGATTTTCAGGGGTTGCTCAAAAGCGGTATTCTGATCGCACTGTCCAGAGGCAGGCGTAAAATAGGGTATGGCAGAGGGATGGAACACATGGAATGCAGCTATGTGTTTTTGAATGAGCGTGTTCCCCCTGTGGACATGGACAATCACGCCCTGATGAGAAGTATGATGCTTCTCGATGCTATAGGGATTCCTTCCAGTGACATTGAATATAGTCTCCCCGTGCAGGATCAGGATCGCGCCACCCGAGACACTCTTCTCATACGACATGGCATAACAGAGTCCAGATTGCTGGTGGCGATCAATCCGGCGGCCAAGTGGGAGACAAAGCTGTGGAGTAACTTAAAGTTCTCGAAATTGGCCGACACCCTCATTCAACAATACGGGGCGAGCGTAGTTTTTACGGGGAGTAGTGAAGACCGGGCTAGAGTTCAGAATATCATATCCGCAATGGAGGGCAAGGCCGCCAATCTTGCTGGTGAGACGAGCTTGAGAACCTTGGCTGCGCTTTACGAGAAGACAGACTTCCTCGTTTCAACTGACACCGGCCCTATGCATATCGCTTCGGCCGTGGGCACACCGGTTGTAGCGCTTTTCGGACCAACAGCTCCCTGGCGAACCGGTCCGTTTGGACCCGACCATCAGGTCATACGAATTGGCACGGAGTGCAGCCCCTGCTTCAAGAGACAATGCAGGGCAATAAGGTGCATGGAAGAAATCAGTGTAGAGCACGTTCTGGATGGGATACAGAAACTGGGACTGTGAACTTGAGGCTTCGCCCCAATTCCACAGTCCATCCTTCCATAAGCGAGGCAAAAATAGGATCCAGGAAAAACGCTTTAAGTTCAATAGGTTATATGAATTCCGAGACGTTCAGTTACATCCTTTGATACAGTTCTCTGATCCTGTCTCTCGTCATTATTCTTTTCCAGTCAGCTCCCAGGGCGTTTTCCCAAAGCGGTTCAAGTACCAGGGCAACATCGATCATTTTATCCAGTTTGTCGCTCTCAATCCCGGCCACGACATTCCGGGGGAGTTCTACACCATTTTTCTCCATCATATGCCGGAATTCAGAAACCCCCTCTGGATAGAATTCCCCCAGATACTCAAAGGCAATGCAGTTGCCGATTCCGTGATGAATCCCGAATACAAAAGATAGACCGTATGAAAGCGCGTGACAGACTCCAACTTGTGAATAAGCGATGCTCATGCCTCCAAAGTATGAAGCCATCATCAGCTTGTCATCGCTCTCCGGACCACCCTCCAGGAAAACCTCCTTGCAAAGATCAAGAGCCTTTTCCCCATAGGATTTACTGAAAGCGTTGAGAAAGGTGCCGCCCAATGATTCCACGCAATGTATGTAACAGTCCATCCCGGTATAGAAACGCTGGTCTGCCGGAGGTCCGGAAATCAGTTCTGGATCGAGTACCAACTGGTCAAATACGGTATGGTCGGAATTTATGCCGAGTTTCTTTTCAGGGCCGGTGAGCACTGTTGTGCGGGATACCTCAGCTCCAGTCCCTGAAAGAGTAGGGATGCTAACGTGATATACTGCAGGATTCCTGATCAGATCCCAACCCTGATAGTCGGCAGAAGAACCGGGGTTTGTGAGCATAAGGGATACCGCCTTGGCAAGATCCAAGGCGCTCCCCCCGCCTATCCCTATGACGCCGTCGGGAAGACGGCCTGAGCCTGCTTTCATATAGACCTTGACCTGATGCGTCAACTCGTCAACATATACTGTTTTCGGTTCATCATCCACGTTGACCCATAAGAGCAGATCCTGGCTCTTCACAGGCACTCTCTCTCTTAGACTATGCTCTGAAAAAACATCATCCACCAGAAAGACCATGAACGATTCGGCATCTTCCCGCTTTGCGGCAAGGATGTCATCGAGTTGGTCAAAACAGCCCCGGCCGAAAACAACATGGGAAACCAATTTAAAATTTCGAAACATCTTATTGACTCCTTTCTAGAACAGCAACGATCCTTTCTATCGGCTGCACCATGCCTTCCGCTGTCCGGGAGTGTTTCATCACCACTGAGACCACCCTCCTCATTATGCTGCCAGACCTTAATAGCCCAATCTTGTGGGCGCTATTTAAGGAGACGGAGCGGAAGCCTCCTTATTACTCCCCTACACCAGATCAGCGTCATGCGCAAAGTTTTTGAACACCAATTGTTATTTGATTTATTTATCATTAATATTCAGCCACAAATTATCACTGATTATCACGAACAATTATTTGACAATTCTTTTATATTCAAGTTTTTCTTTCGAAAAATTCAAGATAATTGCTAGAGGAATGTCAGCATAATAGTTTCCAACTACTTCTTCTTCAAAGTATACAGTTATCGGCACTTGTTGTTCACTCCAGCCCAACGATTTTGTACGATAGGTCTTTGTGCAGAATTTCATTCCCGTCTGCCGCCTGCCTGCCGGATGTCGGGCTGGCCCGCCAGACTTATGGCGGGCAGGTTCATTTGTGTCCATTCGTGGCTGAATAGTTATTTATTCTACAATGCTACGGCCTACTGTGCAACCTGTTATAGGCATGGCGTCACCTAAGGACAAAAAAGTACTAATTCAAACCTTGATGTAAACAACCTTTTTGTTTATAATCCATGAGAAATAACTTTTCTGAAAAACCAGTCCGTTGAAAGGAGAAAGGCATGGACGATAACAAGGATGAAGAAATCCAAGAGTTCATGAAAGAAATTGCTGATGATCTGGGGTATACGCCGGAGCAAAACAAAACTCGAAGCCAAAAAGGATCAGGTGATCATAGAGTTTCAAAAAAGACCCTGTTTCTTGGGGGTGCGTGCATTGTCCTCTTGATCCTGCTCATAGCACTACTGCTGCGAGGCGGCAGCGGCCTCTCCGGAAAGGACCTAACCCCCATCCAGGCCAAACTTGACCTCCTTGAGAGGAAACTGGCACGGATTGAAGGGATGGAATCAAGAATAATCTCTCTCGAGAATCAGGAAACAGAGCTACAGCAGTTTATCGCAGAAATAGACAGATCTGGAAGGTCTACGACAGAACAACTGCAAAAAATCACTGAAAAGGTTGGCGAGCTCGAAAAAAGAGTGGGTTCGGTTCCATCGAAGACCAAGGCTCCAAAACCGGTCCAAGCGAAACCTGTGCCTCCGGGAGAAAAGCGTTACCACGAGGTCCGTCCTGGAGAGACCCTCTACCGAATTGCCCAAAAATATCGCATGTCTGTAGGAGAACTCTGTCGCCTCAATAACATTGCGCCGGACCAGGCTATCCATCCGGGCCAGAAGCTCCTCGTTGCCCCTGACACCCAACAGTAAATTAACGTCTGGTTTTCGGACTTGCACGTGAAGGCTCCATGCCATCGGACAGCGGCTCCTGGCGTGTCTCTGAAACAACTTGCTAGAATACTGCTTGTGTTACATTGCTCAATAGGCTTTGACAGATCTTAATAACCTGTGTTATGAACACCTACTCTTAAGGGCTCTGATTGACGAATGCCAGGTTTATGGCCTGCCTGTTTTCCCTTGTAGCCAAATCGCGACAAAGAGAAAAGAGATGCAAAAGGTACGACTTAGCCTTGCAGCGCCGGGGATGAAACTCGCCAAACCGGTAACCAACAAGAGAGGAATGGTTTTATACGGTGCAGGGGCAGTGCTGACCAAGGAAATAATCGCTCGTCTTTCTGATATGGGGGTCGAGCAGATTACGACGGAGAGGCACCCGCTGGATACCGGCGATACGGGAAAAAACCTCAGCCAGCACATTGATGAGCTTCATTCTCGTTTCAGGTATGTGGGAGGAGATCCACTCATGAGTAAGATTAAGAGTCTCCTTTTGGAGCGTTTGAGGGAAAGGGCGGACGAAGCGTGAGTGTCGAAAAAGAGGCGATGCAAAGACGCATGGCGACATTGAAAAATGTCCCAACTCTGCCCGGTATCTTTGAAAAGATCATCCCCTTGATGGAGAGCTCCAATGCTGGAGCTGAAGATATTGCAAATGTAATCTCCTCCGATCAGGCGCTCTCAGCCAAGATCCTTCGGGTTGTGAACTCTGTCTTCTATGGGTTCCCCGGCCGCATTTCAAATATCACGCATGCCTTGATCATCCTTGGATTCGACGTGGTTAAGGGGCTTGTCCTGAGCACTGCAGTCTTTGACATGATGAAAACCGGGGGATTTTTTAGCCTATGGAAACACTCCCTCGGGTGTGCCGCAACTGCTGGAATCATCGCTGGACGAACCAACCCTCCTAACCCTGAGGAAGTGTCCATCGCCGCTCTCCTCCATGATATAGGTAAAGTAATAATCAAAATCGAACTGCCTGAAGAATCATCGCGTATTGATAAGGTAGTTGCCGAGAAACAGATTTCAACGTATGAAGCAGAGGAGGAAATCCTCGGATTCAATCATACCACAGTAGCAAATTGGCTCTGTCAAGAATGGCATCTGCCTGATAAGCTTACCGATCCGATTACTTACCACCATAAGCCGAATCTCTCGAGCTTCGCCCCACTGCCAACTGCCATTGTCCATGTTGCCAATATCCTGGTGAGAGGTATCGGTTTTGGCTTTGCAGGAGACGGTCTCGTTCCTCAAATAGACCTGGCAGCTTGGCAGACCCTTAATATCAGCGATTCCCTTTTGGAAGAGATCATCAAAGAAATGGACGATAAACTTCAAGATGCCGAAGAGTTTTTATCCGGCGATGGCATTGGGAAATGACACAAGGGGAAAAAAGGCTCCTGATAATCGATAATGATCCATCGAGTGTGGATGAGATAAGACGCTTGTTAGAGGAGAATGGAAGCTATTTGGCTTGCGATAGCGCAGAATCTTCGCTCCATGCCCTTGACGCAATTTATAGTAACCCTCCTGACATAATCCTCATCAACCAGTCATTAGAGGGAGAAACATGGAAGGATCTGTGTAAGAGAATTAAAGGGGACACAATCTTCGGCTACCTCCCTATCCTGCTGATATTCCAACCCGTTAAGCACGACCGAGAGATCGACTGGGAGGATGTCCCTGTTGACGACTACCTTCAAAAGCCACTCGACCCCAACGAGCTACGCACAAGGATTTCTCTTAACCTGGAGCGAACCGCGAGGGTACGCGATATCAATCCCCTTACTCGCCTCCCGGGGAACTACACGATCATTAAAGAAATCCAGGAACGGATTGATAGCGGGTCCTTGTTTGCTATTGGGTATGTAGACCTTGACAATTTCAAGTCTTACAACGACAGGTATGGCTTCCTGAGAGGAGACGAGGTTATCAAAATGACAGCCCGTCTTGTCACAAACTCGGTACGCAAACACCACACCGCTGATGCCTTTGTAGGTCACATCGGCGGAGATGACTTTGTTTTTGTTATACCACCCGACAGATTGGATGATGTTTGCCAGGAGGTGATAAGAAATTTCGATCTAATTGTCAAAGACTTTTACGATGAAGGAGACAGGATGCGTGGCTACATCGACTCTGTAAATCGTAAAGGACAAAAAGAACAGTTTCCCATTGTGCCAATCTCCATTGCAGTCGTTACAAACGAATATAGACCCATCAAGCATATCGGAGAGGCGAGCTCACTTGCAGCTGAGGTTAAGAATCGCGTTAAATCCATGCAGGGAAGTAACTATGTGAAAGACTTGCGGGGGTCTAAAACCAAAGTCACATCCAATCTTTAAGGCCTCAAGGGACTGTTGCCCAAACAGCCCGTCAAAAGTTGATTGCATCCTGAAGGAATTGTTATGGAACTTAATCAGCTCAAACTTTTCTGTGCTGTAGTTGAAAAGAAGAGTTTTTCACGGGCCGGCGAGGCCGTTTTCCTGAGCCAACCCACGGTAAGCCTCCAAATCAGCTCATTAGAGAAAGAACTGGGCACAAGACTATTGGATCGCCAGGGTAGAGAAGTAACCGCCACCAAAACTGGCGAAACATTATACCATTACGCCCGCAGGATTTTGCGACTAGCAGACGAAGCCGAGCAGGCTATTGAACAGCTCAAAGGATTGGTGAAAGGGGAACTGACTCTCGGTGCAAGCACCATTCCAGGAGAATACATCCTGCCCAGCCTTTTGGCTGAATTCAAACAGAAATACCCTGCCATTGACATCAACCTCGTTATTGACGATACAAAGGGGATCGTTGAAAAAGTAACACGTAATGAAGTTGAGTTAGGTGTAGTAGGGACAAGAGAAAAGAGCGATAAATTAGTGTTTGACAGTTTCACCTCTGAAAGGCTTGTGCTAATTAGCCCTACCACCAGGAGATGGTTCAAACACGAACTGGTAACGATAGAGGAGCTAAGAGAAGTTCCCTTTATCTTGCGCGAAAGCGGCTCTGGAACCAGGGCTACGGTGAAACAAAGGTTACAGCAAGCAGGTATAAAAGAAGAAGATCTTACTATTGTAATGAGACTGGGAAGCACTGCTGCCGTGAAAAGGGCAGTGGAGAGCGGTGCCGGTGTTTCCTTTATCTCTGAGAAAGCAATAGAAAACGAAATCAAGCTCGGAACGATAAAGACTATCCCTCTTAAAGATTTAGAACTGGATCGAAAATTCTTTATCGTCTATAGGCGACAAAAGTCCCATTCCCCTGCAACACAAACCCTCCTGCAGTTCCTAGAAGAGAAAAAGGGGCAAGCCTAAAAATCCTCCCTTTTTCTTCCTATTGAAAACCCCTATTAAAGTCCAATTTACTATTTAATATTTTAATTTGACTTATTGTAAATCCTAATATAGGTTCCGTGTAAGCGGCACAAAAATATGACCATACGTCCATCCAGTGAGTGCTCGTCGGTCTTTTGAGCCCCGTAGGCGAACAAGGAGAAAACGCATGTCCCAGTTGAAAAACTTCTTTGCAACTCGGTGGGGAATTATTGCGGTAGGAGCCTTTATTGGCGCCTTTGCCCCACTCTTGCAGGAATGGGGCAATCCGGGAAACATGGGCATTTGCGTAGCCTGCTTTGAAAGGGATATTGCAGGGGCTATTGGGATCCATCGCGCGGCCGTAGTTCAGTACATGCGCCCGGAGATTATCGGCTTTGTCTTGGGCTCGTTGATTGCTGCCTATCTGTTCAAAGAATTTCGACCTCGGGTAGGTTCTGCCCCTATTGTGAGATTTGTCTTAGGGGCCTTTGCTATGATCGGGGCCCTGGTCTTTCTGGGATGCCCATGGCGGGCCCTGCTGCGTTTTGCCGGCGGTGACGGAAACGCTATTTTTGGCCTTCTTGGCCTTATCTTTGGCATTTGGATTGGTACCCGTTTTCTTAAGAGCGGATATAACCTGGGCCGCGCTGACAAGACTTACACCTCAGTGGGATGGTTACTGCCTTTGATTATGTTAGGTTTTTTCATACTGATGCTCATCTTCCCACCGATCCAGGGAGAGGCAAAAAACGGTATCCTTTTCTATAGTGCCAAAGGTCCGGGATCTATGCACGCCCCCCTGATCGTCTCCCTGTTGGTGGGACTTGCCATAGGGTTTCTGGCCCAGCGAAGCCGTTTCTGCACTATGGGATCCTTTAGGGATCTGATCCTCTTTCGGCAGACCCATCTCTTCTCAGGGCTCCTTGCTTTTGCGGTTGTTGCCTTCCTTGCAAATTTGATGTTGGGGCAATTTCACCCCGGCTTTGTGAATCAACCGGTAGCCCACACCATGAGCCTTTGGAATTTTGGGGGTATGGTCCTGGCAGGCCTGGCCTTCGCACTCGCTGGGGGATGCCCTGGTCGCCAGCTTTTTATGGCTGGAGAAGGTGATGGCGATGCCGCAATCTTTGTGTTGGGCATGATCGTGGGAGCTGGATTCTCCCATAACTTTGGCTTGGCTAGTTCGCCCAAAGGGGTTGGGCCCTATGGAGTCGTGGCCGTGATCATTGGGCTTCTGGTCTGTCTGTTTATCGGTTTCACAATGAGAAAAAAATAAGGTAGGGAGCGTCTACAATGAATACAACTGTTGATGCACGTGGATTTTCCTGTCCGCAACCGGTTCTTATGACCTTGGACGAGATCACCAAGGTAGATACGGGCGAGATTGTAGTTTTGGTGGATACAGATACATCCAAGGAGAACGTGAGCCGAGCTGCTACCAGCAAAGGATGGCAGGTGAAAGACGTTCAGGAAGAGGGAGAAGGATACCGAATCACAATCTCAAAGGATTAAGTATGTCTGTCTTAGGCCTTTTTAAGCGGAAACAGCCCAAAGGCTCCTCACCGGATCAGAGCCGGGATCGAGGAATACTGGTGTTTGAAAACACCAGTGAAGTGATCCGGGCGGAAACGGCCCTCAAAAAAGAGGGGTGGAAGATCCGGGTGATGGGACCACCTCCTGAGGTCCGCAGTGGTTGCGACCTGGTTATCGAGATCCCACTCATTGAAGAGCTGAGCATCCTGAGGACACTCCGGGCAGCCGATGTAACACCAAAAGACATTGTCCCGGTCAGCAGTCCCCTTCTGAGACCTGTGGACCTCTTCCAGACCAAGGAGCTGGGCCGGTATCTGATGATTCGGGCTGCAAATATGAAATTAACCATTGATAAACGGACATTGACCATCGTAAATGTTTCAGGAGGCGGTTGTCCGGATGTGCCGTACCTGGCCCAGGAAATGGTGGGAAAACCCTTGGCCGACGCACCGAGCCCCCGGGAAATAGGCCATACCCTCTGTGGTTATGCCCTGCAGCTCGCCTATGAGGAGGTTAAACGCCAATGCTCGCCCTAGTGGGAACTGTTCCCCATAGAGATTTCCCCTTGGTGGATAGCGAGCTCAGCCTCCACGATGATGAGGTCTGTATTCAGGGAGAGCAGGTCACAGTGAACCGAGGCACTCCAGCCCTTTTGGCTGCAACCATCAAGGCCGGGGAGTTCTTAGGCCAACCGGCTCCCCATGGGTACCTTGTTGGAGACATCGGCTTGGGAGATGGCAGTAGACGTCTTTATGAATATCTGATTCAACATTTAGGCGAATCCGATTTTCAGGCAATAACGTTTCACTATATGCAGCCTGACATCGGATGCCACAACCGAGTTCTGTTTGTCATGGAACAAATGTCAGAGAGGCCGATCCTTATCGCAGATGCCGGCTCCATGTACGCAGCCAAGATGAGCGGAAAGGCAACGGCTTATGACCTTTTCACACCTGATATCGGGGAACTGGCCTTTTTGGCGGACGAAGAGGCACCGCACCCCTTCTACACCCGTGGTTTCATTCTGCATGAAGAAAATCGGGTGCCAGAACTGATTGCTCGTGCATATGCACACAAAAATTCCCCCCAAACTCTCTTGGTCAAAGGAGAACAGGATTATGTGGCCAACCAGGAAGGAATCCAGGCAACGATCAATCATCCCATGGACGAAGCCATGGAGGCCATAGGTGGAACAGGAGATACCCTGACTGGCATTGTGTCAGCTCTGATCAGCACAGGCATGGAAATAGGCGAAGCTGCCACTATTGCCGCCCGAGCAAATCGACTGGCCGGGCATTATGCAGAACCTACTGCTGCCACGCAGGTGATGGAAATCGTCTCTCACATACCAAAAGCCCTTGAAGATGTTTTCTGCGAGAAGAACAGGGGGGAAGGATGGCAAAAACTGTCTCAAAGGGAGAGCGCCGCATCAGCCCTGAAATGACTGTGTTGGATGTTCTCAACCGATACAGACAAACAGAGCCTGTTTTCAAAAAATACGACCAGCAAGTTGGTGCATGTATCTGTTGCGAGTCCCTTTTTGAACCGTTAAAGAACCTGGAAGCAAAGCACGGATTAGTCGTTGAAGAGTTGCTGATGGACTTAGAGACTGTTGCAGATTCCAGTTGACGATTGTATCTCTGTTATTTTAGTGCCATTATAAGACATTTCGTTACACTGATCCCGCCCTAAGATCCTCGCTGTTGTGACCGCCCTACAGGTGCCAACAGGGCGGTGAACATATATCGTTGTGCAATGAGCATCAAGCTATAAAGGAGACCAAATGGCTGATAAAAGCAACATACGGCTAACCGAAACCGTGCATGGTGCTGGGTGAGCCTGCAAGATAGGTCCGGGAGACCTAGATAAGGCACTCTGTGGATTGCCCCTCATCTTTGACCCAAACCTGATTGTGGGCTTGGAAAATGCAGAGGATGCCGGGGTGTATAAGTTGAGAAAGGATTTGGCCATTGTCCTGACTTTGGATTTTTTTACCCCTATCGTTGATGATCCGTATACATTCGGTCAGGTTGCTGCGGCCAACTCCCTATCCGATGTCTATGCAATGGGAGGAAAGCCAATCGTTGCGATGAATATCGTCTGTTTTCCTATAAATAAGATGGATATCTCTATCTTGCAGGATATCCTAAAAGGTGGTCTGGACAAGATGCGAGAAGCAGAAGTGCTCCTTGTTGGCGGACATAGCGTTGAGGATAATGAATTGAAGTACGGGCTTTCAGTGACCGGTACCATCCATCCGGAAAAGGTATTGACCAATAAAGGTGCCAGGACTGGCGATAAACTTATTCTGACCAAACCTTTGGGCACCGGTATCATCAATACTGCATTGAAGGGGGGTTTGGCTCATGAGGATTCAGTGGCTGAGTCGATAAAGTGTATGACAACCCTGAATAAGAAAGCAGCGGAGCTGATGACAGAGGTGGAGGTTCACGCCTGCACCGATGTAACCGGCTTTGGTCTGCTCGGCCATGCCTGCGAGATGGTTGAGGGTCAGGATGTGGGCATGGTGATATACTCTTCCGCGGTACCGATTCTCCCGGGAACGGAACACCTTGCTCAGATGGGATTGATTCCGGGAGGGACCATTCGGAATCGAGATTTTCGCATCCCCATGATCGACAGGGCTACCCAGATATCCGATGAGCACCTGCTCATCCTATTCGATGCCCAAACCTCAGGTGGGTTGCTTATCTCGGTGCCCGAGCAGGATGCGCAAAGCTTACTTGAAAGGCTCCATCAAGAAGGGGTGGAGGCGGCAGCTATCGTTGGTGAGGTTGTGGAACAACCAAAGGGGAAGATTGTTATTGGATAGGTGACAAATATATATACATATATGGATGTAAAGCAAAATCCCCTTCGGGAAATTTCATCACATGCGCGCCCCACACTCTTGAGGATGGAGTGTGTGCCATGGAAAAGAAACTTTTAAAGACTTTCAAATACAGTGGGGCCTAGAGGGGTTTGAGACATTGCTATTTCACCGGCTCGCAGTGAAGGATTCAGATTGCGGTTTTCAATCTTGGAGCATATCATTTTTCTCGTTGCCAAAAGAGATCTATTATGGTTAAATAATATTTATACTCAACTCACTGAACTTATTCATTTTTCTAAGGAAAGGAGAACTATTATGAAAAAAAAGCATTGTTTCCTCCTCGTTTTAGTCACACTGATGGCAATTTCTCTTTCCCCGGTAGGGACCATTCATGCCCAACAGACTGCTTCCTTGGAAGTGGCTGCGGGTACCATCTGTCAGGATGTTGTTAACCGGCAACCTATCGATGTTGGAAATAGCTTCGACGCCTCAGTGGGCACGCTTTACTGCTTTACAAAGATCACTGGTGCTTCTGGCGCAACTGAGATCACCCATGTCTGGTACTTTGGTGATACCGAGAGGGCAAGGGTGAATCTAGCCGTAAATTCAGCGAGTTGGCGTACCCATAGCTCAAAAAGAATCCAAGCCCATGAAATTGGGGGCTGGCGCGTGGATGTGCTCGGACCAGGCGGTGAGGTGTTGCAGTCTGTGGAGTTTGCTATCACCCCGTAAAAAGTTTGTAACGGCTTTTTTCGGTGAAGTGAGTACGGATCAGAAAAAGGTAGGTTTTATTACTCGGTCCTCTTACATCCGCCTGTGAATTTCAGCTGTTTTGCCTTGACTTGATAACAGGTATTCAGTATGGAATAAAGAACTTACGTTATAAGGCCTGTCTTTGTTCTATATATATCCTTCTTAGCTAAGGAGGCACCATGAATAAATCCCAGTTGGTAGAAGCGTTGGCAAAAACTGAAAATCTTACGATCAAGACGGCAGAGGAGATCGTAAACACTGTCTTCAAAGAAATGGAAAAGGCACTCGTGCATGGCAGCAGAATAGAGATTCGAGGATTGGGGAGCTTCAAGGTTAAAGAATATACAAGCTATAATGGCAGAAACCCTAAGACTGGCAAAATCATACAGGTTCAGGGCAAGAAACTTCCTTTTTTTAAGGTAGGGAGAGGTTTAAAAGAAATGGTTGACACATAACTGGCATCCCAGCCATGGATTTCCCTTGGCCGTGCTAGACGGGGAGTTAGCGGTGCCCTGTAGCCCGAAATCCGCTCATGCGGGGTCGAAAATCCTTCCCGAGAAACAAGAATTAGGGGTCAATTCATTTGGTAAGAGAGGAGGTCGGACCTCGTTTGACAGATGATTATGAACCCCGTCAGATCCGGGAGGAAGCAGCGGTAAATAATTCAATCTGCATTACGAAGCAATCTGGCCCAATTACCTTTTCTTATCAGAAGATTATCCCTTTTTCTGTTCAAAGGAGGATGCACGGCCAAGGTTCTCAATTTTCTTGTACCATCCACCGTGAAATTCCCATCCCAATCGTCAAGCACCAAATCAACCCGTACAATCTTGATAATCTCGTAAAAACATCAGGATTTGGAGTAATGCCCTTAGGCCTAAGTACTGACAATAATTCGCAATTCCTGAATCCCTAAATTCGCAATTGCCTGTAAAAAGGACTTTTTACAGGCGCATCATTATTTGATGCTGGCTGACTAATCGTTAGTACTAAAAGCTCCTCGATGCACTTTTGGTTATGGTGAAAAGATGGTCGAAGAAACAGTTGCCCTCAAGTCCAATCAACAGATAGGAACGAATATTTGGCTTATGGAATTCCGTTCCACACTTCTGGCATCACATGCCAAGCCTGGACAATTCTTGATGGTACATTTAGGCGAAAGAACAAAAGACCCGTTATTGCGAAGACCTTTTTCCATACACGGAATTCAGGATGGAGACAAAGTGATGATCCTCTACAATGTAGTCGGCGCTGGGACATCACTGCTCTCTGCCCTGAAAGAGCATGATATCATTTCCGTTATTGGCCCCTTGGGAAACGGGTTTACTCTTCCTCGGCCAAGCGAAAAAGCGATATTGGTCGGTGGTGGCACAGGTTTAGCACCGCTCTTCTTCTTGGCTCAGGTCCTCCAGAAAGATCAGAGGAACACGGTTACCCTATTTCTGGGTTTTCCCACATCTCAGGAGGTTGTTCGTATCCAACAGCTCAAGGATCTGGGTGTTAATCTTTCCCTCACAACAGAGGATGGGTCATTGGGTATCAAAGGAGTTGTCACTGACCTCCTGGACCAACGCCTGAGTAATAAGGGGACGACAAAACCGGTAATTTACGCCTGTGGTCCACCTCCAATGCTCAAAACGGTTGCTCAAAAGGCCACTACTCTTAGTCTCAGGTCTTATGTCTCTCTGGAAGGTTACATGGCCTGTGGCCTGGGCATATGTCTGGGATGCGCTGTCAAAGCAGCTCATGGTGAAACGAAACCATACTACTATGTTTGTCAGGACGGCCCTGTGTTTCCATCCGGGATGATTGACTGGGAGGTTCTGTAGTGGCTGTTCTACCTGACTTATCCGTTGATATAGGGGGCTTGAAACTGAAGAATCCGGTTATTACTGCATCAGGAACCTTCGGCTATGGCACTGAGTTGACACCTTTTTTTGATCCTTCCCTCTTAGGAGCCATAATTGTCAAAGGTTTATCCTTAAAACCAATACCTGGAAATCCACCTCCGAGGATTGCAGAGACACCCTGCGGTCTCTTGAACGCGATTGGTCTCGCTAATATCGGCATACAGGCCTTCATTGAAGAAAAGCTGCCTATGCTCACTAAAATAGAGGCACCTGTTATCACGAATATTTACGGACATACCGTCAAAGAGTACGCCGACCTAGCAAAAAAGATTGAAAAGGTTGAGGGGATTGCAGCCATAGAGATAAATATATCGTGCCCCAATGTTGAGAAAGGGGGCATGGCCTTTGGCACAGACCCAGATACTGCCGCCATGGTAACGGGTCAGGTAGTGAGCAATACCACTAAACCGGTCGTAGTGAAACTTACGCCTAATGTGACTGATATAACTACTATAGCCAGGGCAGTTGAGTCGGCGGGTGCCCAGGCAATTTCGGTCACTAACGCAATCCTGGGTATGGCTGTTGATGTAACAACCAGACGACCAAAACTGGCAAATATAGTTGGCGGTCTGTCAGGCCCTGCCATTAAACCCATAGCCCTCTATCTCGTCCACAAGGTTGTTGCAGCCGTAAGAATTCCGGTAATCGGTCTGGGAGGGATTATGGATTATAGGGACGCCCTTGAATTTCTTCTTGTCGGAGCTCGGGCCATCCAGGTAGGGACAGCAAACTTTGTCAACCCAAAGACAGCGATCGAAATAGTACATGGCCTCACGGATTTCTGTTCAAGGGAAAAGATCAGCAATATCAATCAGATAATAGGTGGATTAAAAACAATATAACGTCAGTATCTTGTAGTCGTTAATCCATTGTATTGGTATAATATTGCTAAGAAGTTGGTATCGTTCAAAAGTGTTTGGTCAGTGGAATTTTTTGTGAGATATCGCCCGCCCGCCTCGCCTGAGCGAGAGCGATGGCGGGCAGGCCTTTCAAAAACAGCCATGACCTCCTTTAGAACGTGAACGACTACTCACTATGGTTCATGCCAACACTTTTGAACGATACCAAGAAGTTAGTGCCTACAATTATCAACAAACGCTACCAAATGGAGAAACGTATGAAAAAAAAGGAGATAGAACAAATAAGTGAGAGATTAATCTCTAAACCTAAACTTGTTTGGGATGCAATAGATAAAAAAGAAAAAGACAAGGTTTTTGGTTTTGATAGAGAGTACAAAAATTTTCTTGGCACAGCAAAGACAGAGCGAGAGGCGGTTACTGTAATTAGTGAAATTGCCCGAAAAAATGGTTTTTCTGTGAATCCTACAGGCAAGCACCCCATAAAACTGTTGAAGACCTTTCAGGAAAAACTAATCGCTCTATCTATATCCGGAAAGAAACCCATAACCGAAGGTATTAATCTCATTGTCAGCCATCTTGACTCTCCCAGGCTCGACCTTAAACAAAATCCACTTTACGAGGAAGTTGATCTGGCCTTCATGAAAACCCATTACTATGGGGGTATAAAAAAATTCCAGTGGCTCACCAGGCCCCTTGCACTTCATGGAAAAGTAATTCGTTCCGACGGTAGTTCCCTGGATATTGTTGTTGGTGAGGATGATTCTGACCCTGTATTTACTGTGGCTGATATCCTCCCCCACTTAGCAAAAAAGGTTCAGACTGATAAAAAGGTTTCAGATGCCTTTGTTGGAGAAAAGCTTAATCTGATGGTCGGCTCCATTCCTTTCGGGGATAAAGATACAAAAGAACGGTTCAAGCTGGCAAT
>JAUVXZ010000308.1 GCA_030603345.1 Pseudomonadota bacterium | reverse complement strand
ATTTGCTCCGATTCGCAAGAGCGGCCCACGAAATATTTTCCGTCACAAGGAAGAGGTTGATCGTGCTATCGATTACGTGAAGAATTTACCAGAGGTAGATCCGGCACGGATTGCACTGATGGGTTTTTCACGCGGTGGACTCTTAACACTTATGGTGGCTGTTGAGCGAAGAGACCTGAGTGCCTACCTTGTTTTAGCCCCAGCACCTGGGCGTGGCCATTTTGCCGACGCAGCCCAACACACTTCCTCACTCAGTGCCCCGGTTTTGCTTTTGGTTGAGGCAAGTGATGACAATAAGATTCTGGAAGATTTCGAGATGTTATCACAGGCACTAAAAGAAAAAGGAAAGGCAAGTCGAATAATACTGTATAATCGCGGTGGTGGCCACAGGCTCTTTTGGGATGTAGGTTACTATTGGGATGATGTGAGGCGTTTTTTGCAAGATAACTTGGACTCGCCTTCTCCTGGCCTTAAAAAACCAATTGAGTCTGGTAAACGAAAATAATTATAGTCGACTCCATGAGCTTGACAGGAAGAAATAGTATCACTTTTCCAGTAAGGTTTTCGCCCGCAAGTTATAAGGGATGTTCGATAGCCTCTGCTATACCCTCCCCACACTGCCTGCCACAGAAAAGGAGATTATCAGGGCCTAAGCAGGTTGGTATCAGGACGAGATGGGCAGGACTAAAATCTGCGCATCGATAGACTAGTAGAGCGTTTCTTTGGTAACATCGCATTTTTCACAAAGAAAAATATCAAATGCCCAATGTCAAAGTTCAAGTCAATGCCAAATGATAAATGTCAAAACAGAAAGTTAGATTCGGGCAACTGCTGGATGTGGCTAGACATTTTGGAATTTAGTCATTTGGATTTGATTTGACATCTAGATTTTGGTATTTGGCATTTTATTGAAGTTTCTTAATGCAAAACTATTTACTGAACGGACTACTAGTTTCAATTTACCCTTAGGAGGTGGAAGATGCCTATTGTTCATGTAAACGTGTGGGAAGGTTTTGGGCAGGAAAAAGCCAAAACCGTGATCCAAGACATAACCAGGGTCTTTGTAGATCTGGGTGTCCCCTCACATGCTGTGGAAGTAATCGTACATGAAATCCAAAAATCGCACTGGGGAGTCGGCGGGGAGCCAGCTTCAGAAAAGTTCAAAGATATATCCCCTTAGTTGACTAACTCTGGAACAAGCTCAGCAACCCATTCGAGCCGACTGCCGTGCAGCTTTCGTTCCCCAGACAGATCGATTCGGCCGACAGGCCCATATATTCCCGGGGTTTTCAACTACAAAATGACAGGAGGATAAGAGATGGCCAAATCAAAGAAAAGTGATTCTGGTGTGCAATATGGACTTCCACGGATTACCGTGCACCAAAAGATCGCAAATATTTCAAGGCTCAAAGCAGCATTAGAAACACAGAGGGAACGGATCAATTGGGCACAGTTGCTACTTGGTATCCCTGGTGTATGGACTTCGACCATGGGAGAAGGGGTAAAGGTCGCTGTTCTTGACACCGGTATCGACCTGGATCACCCGGACTTAGAAACTGCAATTATTGGAACAAAAGACTTTAGTGGCGATGGCGTGGAGGACAATAATGGCCATGGAACTCATTGCGCAGGAGTCATTGGTGCCCGCCTTAATGAGGTTGGTTTTGTCGGAGTGGCACCAAAATCGCAGATCCTGGTAGGGAAGGTGCTCGGTAACGATGGTCGTGGGAACCTTTCCTGGATTGCCGATGGCATCGACTGGGCTGTTGACCAAGGTGCCCATGTTATCTCCATGTCTCTTGGAGGGCCTGCCTCATCACATCGGCTCTACCAGGCTATCCATACGGCCTTAGCAAAAGGTGTATTCGTAATATGTGCCGCTGGGAATGAGGGGTCGCTCTTCCAAAACAGTATCGGATATCCAGGCCGTTACGGTGGCGTCATTACGGTTGCTGCACACGATAGAAATGGGAACCGCTCCGGGTTTTCCTCGCGCGGTGGCGAGATAGATGTCATGGCACCGGGATCGAACATATGGTCGACATACAAGGACGGTGGGTATGCAGAATTGAGCGGTACCTCAATGGCTACACCCTTTGTAGCAGGACTTGCAGCCCTCATCGCCTCCAAGCATATGAAAGAGGCTAGGAATAGTACTCCTTTACACAACAATGAAGACCTAAAGAATCATCTCCTGTGGATGGCAGCGCATCCTGGTTATCATGAAAACGAAACTGGGTATGGCCCGCTTCAGCCATTTCAATATTTCGCCTCCTAGCTTTTCTCTATCTCACAACCTTCAAAAACAGTTCCGGGTACCGGGCTTGGGAGGGAATGGATTGGGATGTGATGAATCGCCTGCACGACAAAGGATGCATTGGCAATCCCAAGGGTAAAGCAAAGTCCGTTGCCTTGAGCGACGAAGGGTGTGGTTAATGGCGATATTGCAATGTGTTCCATTGTGGTCAACGCCATACCAGTTGCACTAAAAGCCTCTCCAGGCCTCAGGACAATGATAGATATTGAGCCTATCACATATTTCACGTAGAATGTTCTGTGTGCATATGACTGTCAGGCTCTAACATAATACATCCCGACCGGGGGCTTCGGGCCCGTTACTAACTGCGAAATAACTCTTCGTGATTATGAGGTAGCGTGTGGTTTTCAGTTCCGACCTAGACCTAAGTACTCAGATCATCGCCCAGGCAAAAGCAACAGGTGCATCCCTGGCAGGAATCGCGAGCATTCGTTCCCTTCAGAACTCGCCTTCTCATAGGGTGCACACGGAACCTGTGTGGCCTCAAGAGGCCAAGTCAGTGCTTATCCTGGGTCTGCACCATAAAGAAACTGAGCCTGAACTTGATTGGTGGGATGGTAACAAAGGCAGCCCCGGAAACCGCAGATTGATAAATGTGGCAAAGAGTTTGATAGAATGGTTGAATAAAGAGTTCAATTTGAATGCCCACGACTTACCCTATCATGTTGAAAAAGGAGGCATATTCATAAAGGATGCAGCAGTATTGGCAGGGTTGGGCACCATAGGCATGAATAATCTGCTGATCACTCCCGAATTTGGACCTCGTGTTCGGTTCAGGGCCTTGGCTGTTGATGTAGGATTGGAACCTGCTTGCCCGATAGATTTCGCGCCCTGTGAATTCTGTGATATGCCCTGCAGGCAGGTCTGCCCCCAAGATGCCTTTAGGAGCGGGTCCTACAGCAGGACGTTCTGTAATGAGCAGATGGAAATAGACAGAGCCACTAGGGTGATCGTGAAAGAAGAGAAAAAGGATTTGCCATCTGAATATATTAAGTATTGTAGAGCC
>JAUVXZ010000259.1 GCA_030603345.1 Pseudomonadota bacterium | reverse complement strand
AGGATCCTGTGTGACCAGGAACCAAGTTTTTTGTTTTTCTTGATGATAAAGAAGAGAAAACCGGCTGTAGCTATGAGATATGCAAAGAGCGCCAATTGAAAAAAAATAGTATCCATATTACGTTCTCTTAAAGACCTGTGTAAGGATATCATCAATGGGGAAGTCTTGTCCCAGGATTGATTTTAAGGTATTTTTGCCTCCCTGCACATCCCCCTTCTTGATGAATTGCAGAAGATCGGAGTTTACCAATTTTTCGAACATGACTCTATTTTCTGAAGACAGGTTTCCCCGGGCAAGGAGTTTTGTCCTGAGGAGACCCATGAGTTCTGTGAGTGAGGCATATTCCGGTCCAAAGGTAACCTCCATTTCTTTTCTGACTCTTTTTGCCAGGGCAGGGCTCTTGCCTGCTGTGGAAATGGCTATCTGGAGATCTCCTCTTTGAACTATTGAGGGCATTATAAAGTTGCAATCCCCAGGCTGATCAACCGCGTTAGTCAATAATCCGCGCTTTTTTGCCTGCGAAGCAATCTGTGAGTTAACCTCAGGATCATCCGTAGCAGCGATAACCATGAAAGCCTCATCCAGGGCTTTGCCGAGGGCTTCATGCGGTATGTGGTGAATCTTTTTATCAGCGGCCAATTGTTTGAGATGAGGGGTGAGGTGAGGGGAGACTACGTATATCTGGCACCCATACCTCAGAAGGTTTTGTATTTTTCGTTCAGCTACTGTACCACCGCCAACAACGAGTACCTTCTGGTTGTTCAGATCGAGAAATATGGGGTAGTAGGGCATATACTAAAAGCTGAGTAAGAGAATCGCGTTAAAAGCAAAGTAAATAATTGCAACGGCATTTGAGCTTCACCTCACAAAAAAGCTCAAATGTCAAAGTCCAAATATCAAATCAATTTCAAATACTAAAGTTCAAAACTTTTCTCAATTACCCTTTATCATTTTTTTGGTGCAATAATAGAAGAGAAAATCAAGGTTAATTCATGCGCTTCACTCCATAATTTTTTGCATTCGGTTTTCTTATCCGGATTTGCGCTTGCAATCATCCTGAGCCAATGTTTTGTCTCTTTTGATTCCTTCTTACAAAGTGCGATTTTATGGCGAAAATCTTTCTTGGACTCTGCTCCATCAGCCTCCATGTAATTGGCACCTATACTTGTACCAGAGCGGACAATCTGGCTAATCAATTCATTATTAATGGGATTTCTGGGCAATGTTTTAACAAAATCAATGATTCTCTCTCCGAACTTGGCTGTTCTTTCTTCGAGGTCATATTTCTTTTCATTTGTCATTTAGGCTTTGAGCTTCATTTTTAATTTGAGCTTTGGAATTTGTCATTTTTATCTGTATTGCAAGGGTTAATGAAAGCACCTTCCAGATTGCTAGGGTCAAAGGATAACAATACGAGATAGCCATTAGACATACTGATTCGCCATTTCATTTATCAATCTTTCTGTTTCACTGGGGCCTTTGGCAGTTAGCTCGGATACCAATTTCTTGATTTTGTCGTAGTTGGTTTGGTCGCGATATAGATCATCTGTTGATGAATAGAGCCCGCCCCGTCTGCCAATGCGGTACATAAGCCGTTCTGCTTCAGGAAGATCTTGATATTTCTTAATAACCTGGAGCATATGCTCTTTTTCGTCCGGTAGCTTTCCCTTTACCTCTTCAAGGAGATTCATGATGTGGTCACTGGTAACGGTACTGGTGAGATTATCATCAAGGGTTTCGATAAAGAGCTTGATCTCCTCCACCACCTGGTCATCGGTGAGCATTTTAAACTCACCATCTACGAGTTTTTGGTAGAGGAGGGTACGGTTCGGGATTCTGAGGCTTCTCAATCGAATATAATGGGGATTGATCTGGTTGAGAACCTTGGCAGTCTCTGTAGCATGTTCTCTCCACATGGCCTCACCGCCGAGGCCCGGCATAATGTATTCGGACAATGACATGCCAGCATCCATAACCTTTCTGCCAGCATCTATGTGCTGGGCCGCTGGAACGCCTTTCTTTATGAACTTTAACAGAGGATCGTACCCGCTTTCCAACCCAATATGTACCCTATCCAGGCCTGCCTGTTTTACCTCTTTCATTTCATCGAGGTATTTCCGACTAACTGTTCTCGATCGTGAGTAGGTAGTCACCCTCTTGAGATCGGGAAATTTCTCCCGCAGGAAGCGCAAGATTTCAACGAAATCCTTGGTCTTGATAATAAAATTATCAGCATCCTGGAGAAAACACTCCCCGGTGCCATAATAGAGCCACATGGCCACGCTCTTGTAGCTGTAGCTGTAATTGTGGTTGCTGACGATATGGTTGATTACAGCGTAGGTTATTTGGCCACTTTCGCCAATCTTCCATGAAAGGGTTTTTATATCATCAGCACAGTCTCTGGCGGTCTGAATATCCTTTTTGATTTCTTCCACGGTCCTCAAAGAGAACTTTTGTCCTTTATACACAGGGCAGAAAAGACACTGGTTCCAGGGGCAGTTGCGCGTTATCCGCAAAAGCAGGCTTCGCGCCTCATTTGGCGGCCTGATGGGGCCTTGTTCAAAATCTAATTGAAATTCGTTGATCATTCTATCTCCTCGGTTCACCGGAGCCTATATCCCTTGTACAATTTTCTCACCACCCCTTTGGCGTCCGTTGTCTGTTGTCCGTGGTCCGTTGTTTTCTTACTTATGGCTCTGATTTGATCAGATGAAATAGTCATGGCGTTCCTGGCCTAGTTCACTGCAGGGCGACCGCTTAGTTGTCGGTTGTCCATCGCCTGTTGTCCGTTGCACGGCCTTTGGCCGAACGGATTCGTTTTGATCGAGGTAGTCACAGCTTTTCCGGCTGCGTTAGTTTTTTCCCAATTGAACTAATGTAGGCACTTAATTTGGGAGTTAGCTCATCCACTAGTTTTTTGAAAGAAGCTACTTCAGACTCGGTCAGTAGCCCTCTTTTGTAAGCTCTCCTGAGCCAATGCTTCACTTCGAACAGAGATCCTCTGGCAATTTTAGCGAATCTCCGGTTGTCAGCAAAACTGCCACGTCCTGTGCCCTCGGCAACGTTCGCACCGATGCTATCAGCTGAATTGATTAGTTGTTTGCCAATGGTATCCTGGGCCAATCGGTGCCATTTGATAACAGTTTCCCAGACAAGATCTGCCATGTCTTCTGCTAATTGATAAACACGAAGGTTTTCAAATCCAGTCCGATCCATATCACTCCCATCTAGGAGATTTCCTGTTTTTTTCAACGGACAACTGACCACTGACAACTAACAAATGGTGTGGTGCATTCCCGGGCCTTGCCTTCTTAGATCCGAATTAGGAGCAAGGGATACAGGCATATTGTTAGAATATGATTTTATAGCAGATATTATAATCACATACCATGACTTTGCAAATTTTTCTCCCAGGGGGAGATACGTTTGGAGAATACCTGCTGTTGACACAGTCTGTGAGAAAATATAGATTGTGAAAGTGAAGCCGGTGAAACCCAATACTGGCAGCCCTGTAAGCAGTCCTTTTTGCAGGGATTGAGGAATTTAGGGATTTAGGAATTGCGGATTATTTCAAGAGAGTACGATTACAAGAAATTTGAGAATTGAGAGTATTGAGGCTTTTTACGAAACCGTCAAACTTTAACGCACTTCATATTTTAGGCACTTTAGCTCACTTTAAACCCTGGCACAGACCCCTGGCCCAGACCTGGCATGCAAAGTATGAGTACAAAGAGCTTACTTACGCAATACTGTAACGACCACAGTGTATCCCAAGAATGTCGCGCCAGGGCAGGCTGGTATGCAATGCATTCATTTCGGTATTTTCGTTTGGATACAATGAAAGCAATAGCATCCTGTACCAATTCTGTCGCGCCAGGGCAGGCTTTAGACACTTAAGATGCGCTTTATCGCTGACTTGCATATTCATTCCCATTATTCTATTGCTACCAGCAGTGCCCTTACCCCGGAAAACCTTGATTTCTGGGCCCGCCGCAAGGGAATCCACGTTGTGGGAACAGGTGATGTATTTCATCCGGGATGGTATGAAGACCTGAAAGAGAAGCTGATCCCCGCAGAGGAGGGCCTCTTCAAGCTCAAAGATGAATATCGCCGAAGTGATGACCTGTTGTCATCTTCAGCGGTGCAACCAGTCAGGTTTATTCTATCTGGAGAGATAAGCAGCATTTACAAAGAAAGGGGCAGGGTCCGAAAGGTACACAACCTGATCATGCCCTCATCATTTGACACGGCAAAGAAGATGCAGAGTAAGTTAGAGACAATGGGAAACATCAGATCCGACGGCAGGCCTATACTGGGAATTGCCTCACGGGATTTGTTGGAGATTGCCCTGGAGTCCGGTGATGACACTGTTTTTATTCCTGCTCACATATGGACGCCGTGGTTTTCCGTGCTGGGTGCCAAATCCGGCTATGATACCATTGAGGAATGTTTTGGGGATCTTGCAAATCACATCTTTGCGGTGGAGAC
>JAUVXZ010000091.1 GCA_030603345.1 Pseudomonadota bacterium | reverse complement strand
CAAGGCCAGCCGCTTTTCAGATGGATTCATAGACGGACCTTTGGGGATGACCCAAGACCTCAGAACGCCTTCCAGCTCCAGGCGGAAATCGTAGTGGAGATGAGAGGAATCGTGCTCATGGACAACAAAATGGGAGGTCATCATATAGCTTTCAAGATGATTTTATTGACCATGAGGCCCGTACTCGTGCAGGGTTTTTCAAAATGACCGGTTTAATGAAAATGACAAATGACAAAACCCAAATGCCAAATCAAATCCAAATGCTTTAATGTCAAAGCCTTCTTATTTGAACTTTGGATTTTGACATTTACCCCGTTAGATAAAAGATTCCCATCTCGATTTGATGCTAACGTACTTACTCCTCAGGAAAAACATGGTTCTTGATCTCTGTTGGCCATCTAATGGGGTGAATTTGAACTTTGAGCTTTGGCATTTGACATTCTCACGGCATATTGTCAGCCAGAGACGTTTTTCTTGACCGATATAATAGGCAGGTTTTGGATAAAGAATTGTATCTCAGTTTCTACTCATCACATGGGTCACCATTTTTTCCAGACCATCCAAGGAGATCTCAAACATGGGAAAGATCTCCCTCACGACATTGATGGTCCTTGTGTATGGCCACTCCACTGCTGACTTAGGATTAAGCCAGGCAGAGTGCCGAAACGTATCGGCAAGTAACCGCAATCTCTCCACACTCGGCTTACCGCTCCGCTCCTCTATATGAATTGATCCATCAGTGGCCATTATCTCATACGGCGCCATGCTTGCATCGCCCACAATAATGAACCTTGTTTCCGGATCTATACGGACCAATTCATCTACCCGAAACGGTTTTGAGCGCCGTGGAGGATCTTCCCAGATGTAATCATATATGGTATTATGAAAAAAGTACGTCTTTAGATCTTTGAATTGGCTCCTGGAATAATCAAAGAGGCTCTGAACAACATCAATATAGGGATCCATCGACCAACCCCCATTGTCTATAGCCAGGATAACCTTGAGCCTGTCTTTTAAACGCCGGTCAAAGATAATCTCGATCTCCCCCGCGTTTTTCATGGTCTGATAAATAGTCTCGTCTATATTGACCTGATCCTTGGGCCCCGTTGGTACCATATTCCTGAGTCTTTTGAGAGCCTCTCCCATATGCTGCCGTGTAAGAAGCCCTTCTTGGGAATAATCTCGGTACCTCCTGTCCATTGCCACCTTGACTGCCGACTTGTTCATGGACCTGCCCCCAACCCTCATGCCACCAGGATGATATCCGGAATGGCCCACAGGAGAGGTGCCCCCTGTACCGATCCATTTGCTACCGCCATGGTGGGCCTCAGTCTGCTCCTTTAACCTTTCAAGAAAATAATCAATAAGCTCTTCCGGGGTCAATTTACTGAGAGAGTCTTCATCAATACCCAGGGCATCTGCAATAGCCTGTGGGTCTTTTAACCAGGCATCTAACAGGGCCTTTGCTGCCTCGGCCAAATCAGCTCCAGTTGGAGCAGTCAGTTCAACCCCTTTGAAATGATGGGCAAATACCTGGTCAAAGAGATCAAAATATCGCTCGCTCTTTATGAGTATTGCCCGTGCAGACGTATAGAAATCATCAACGGAGTTGATAAGGCCTTTACTCAGGGCTTTCTGGAGCCTCAAAAATGAGGTGGGGCTAACAGGTACCCCTACCTTTCTCAATATGTAGAAAAACTCGGTAAACACAGCCTATTACCTAAGTCTGGAGACATACCTCTGGGCCAATGCATAATCTGGGCTTTTCTTAAACAGAACGCCCAGAAAGGGGATATCGCCCTTGATTAGTTCCTTCACCTTAAAATCAGGATCGGCATTGAGTGCCCTGATCCAGTTAATAAGTTCCCTGGTGGCAGGTTTCTTTTCCGCTTCCTTGAATTCCCTGAGCCTGTAAAAGGCATTAACAGCGGCATCCAGGAGTTCTTGGCTGATGTCAGGAAAATGGACCTGCACAATCTCCTGCATCAAATCAGGATCGGGAAAGGCTATATGATGGAAATTACATCTTCCCAAAAACGGATCTGAGAGATCCTTTTTTGCATTAGATGTGATAATGATCACCGGCCTCTGTTGTGCTCTCATGGTTTTGTCAATCTCGAGGATATCGAATTCCATCTGATCCAGGACATCGAGCATATCATCCTGAAAATCGGTATCAGCCTTGTCTATCTCGTCTATCAAAAGGACCGTTCTCTCATCTGAGACAAAGGCCTGCCCGATCTTCCCCATCTTGATATAATCCTCGATCTTGCTGACATCCCTGTTTGAATCACCAAACCTGCTGTCGTTTAGACGTGTCAAGGTATCATACTGGTAAAGGGCATCAATTAGTTTCATGCTGGACTTTACATTTAACACAATGAGAGGCATTTTGAGACTCTCAGCGATTGCATAGGCCAGCATGGTCTTTCCTGTACCTGGTTCCCCTTTCAAAAGAAGGGGCATCTCAAGGGCCATAGTGATATTCACAATCTTGGCCAGCTCTTCATCCAACACATAATGAGTACCGCCTGTGAACCTTGTCACCTGTTCTGCACCGTACATAACATCACTCCTTTACAATAGAATAGGATAAATAGAATTTTTGTAACTATTCAGCCACCAAGGCACAAAGCCCGCCCTGGCGCAACTGCCTGAATATCATATGGGCCCTGAATTATTTATCAGATGAATTCTATATATAAATTCATTGCAAGCCAGGTCTGGGCCAGGGACCCAAAGAGAAGATGAATATAAACTGAATAACGCACTTTTCTCATTAATGAGCCTAAGGCTCACTAATTTCAATGTGCCACGTATCAAAAAGGTTGTAACGGTTCACGGGTTCAGAGGTTCAGAGTTCAACGAAAACCCGCCTGCCATCCGGCGGGCAGGTCTGAAAAGTCCTACGAGCAAGGTTAACGAAAGACATGTAACCCTGAACGGTGAACCTTGAACCTATGAACACCTACGAATAATTCTATAATCTCGGTGCCTTTGTGCCTTTGTGGCAAGATATCTGAGTAATTATGAATCTTTTAACATACTCATCTATTCCTCAGATATCAAGCTCAAACGGCATCAAAAAGTTACTTGCAGAGGATGGACCTCTTTGTGACTTCCGGTGGACATAGAAAAGATTCCTACTGCCGGGGATTTCTGTTAGGTAAATCTGGCGGGATTGGTGGGGAGCTGTGTCTTTAAGGGTGGGATTTCAGGGGCTCTCTTTACCGCTTTTGTTCTCTGTCTCTTTGAGATTGCCCAAGTATTCCAAAAAGAATACGAGGAAGACACCTACAAACAGGGATACGATTCCTGCAAGCATAACATTGAGCTTTCGTTTCGGCTTTACCCTTTTCTCAGGCGGTATAGCACGATCGATTACCTGGAAAGTGATGTCCTCTTTAGCCTCGTCTATCTTGGCCATCTCATGCTGCTGGGTCATAAGTTCAAAGACCTTCTCTTCCGTTAATACCTTCCTCTTGAGCCGGATATACTCCAGCCCTATGGTTGGCGCCTCTGAAAGGCGGGGCAGGATATCTGTTTCGGGGTTGGAACCCCTGGTTTCTAACATGCTCAACTGTTTTTTGAGTTCTCTGAGTTCATCCTTAACCCTGAGGACATCAGGATTGGAAGGCGTAGAAAACTGCTTCATAACCCCAAGTTGAACCTCTCTTGCCGTTACCTGGGCCCTCAAATCGGCTAGTGCCTTGATAGCCGCCTCTGTCTGGGCATCCATGGCAATGATCTTCTTATTCGTCTGAAAGACCTTCATGGCCTCTTCTGCCTCTCTCAATTCCTCCTTAGCCTTTTTCAACTGATTCTCTATGAATATCCTGTTCCTTTTTTCCCCGGACAGGGCATTTTCATTGAGGAATCTTTGAAGTGCGATGGTGTACTGGTTGGCAATATCAGCGGCAATCCCAGGGTCCTTGTATTCAACAGAAACACTGATGAGCCCCTTTTTATCATCGGTAATCTTGGTTGCTTCAGTTAATGATCTGACAGCATCTTGGATAGTAGGTGGTTCATCCCGGTCCTCTTCGAAAAGCACCTTGATTAAGTCAAGGGCCCGGATAACATCCTCTGCCAATGTTCTGCTTTGAAGTACGGCCACTAACTTGTCAGCCGAGGCCCCACCTATGCTCGGGACCATACCCCCCACAAAGGGAAGAGAGCCCAGGTTCCGCATTGCAGCAGAAAGTTGGCTCCCAGAAGACTCAAGAGGCATCAAAGTAGTTTTGGCCCGGTATATCGGGCTCATGAGGAGACTTATCACGCCTGCAGTAATAACGGATACCCCAAAGATCCAGGCGACGATCTTCCACCTCTTCCTTATCACCCGCCAGTAGTCCAGAAGATTGATCTCGTCTTCTCTTTCCATTTCGAGGAGATCGGACTCGTCTTCTTTTCTCATTTCATAAATCCATTTTATAGGATTATCTTACCTAAAATGCAGCAATGACAACACCGGCTGCTACGGCAATCTGGAAGAGAATGGTTGTCCAGTCCATAAGCTCCTTTTTCCAGACAAACCTCGTTATCTTAGTCGGCACCAGTATGGTATCTCCAGGGCTTATCTTGGAGGACATAAAACTGCTGGACACCCATCTGCTGGTTTCAGAGTCCCATGCGAGACCGGATGACCCCTTCTGGGTCTTGCTGATAACCGTACCATTGGCCTTGATTATATATATTTCATCCTCTTCGGCATCTGGAGTCGGCCCCCCTACCGTATTGAGATAGAAGTCAACGGTCTTGCCCTTGGCATAAATAATAGAGGTTGGGTTATACACACTCCCGAGAACATTCACGATCCCTGGCTTTTGGGGTATGGTGAGTGCATCACCATTTTCCAGTTCCAGATCGTACTTAGAGTCTTTGAACGTATCAAGAGTGCCCAGCGCAATCACTACCCTCCCGGTAACCTTCGCTGCCCTGAGCTTCAGTAGCATTTCCTTCCTTACCACCAGGGATTGCTCCAGAGCCTTCACGTCCTTTTCTGACAGAGCTGCCTCGGCAGAGCGAGCCTGGGTCTCTAAGATATCCTCCTCCAACTGATCGATGAATCTTTTAATCCTCTCTTCCTGAATCCTCCTAGCCGATTCCCGCGTAAAGAAAGAGCCTTTGAGATAGGCATATTCCGTAAACCCCCCTGCCCTCTCAAGAATCGAGCTTAACCGCTCGCCCTTGGAGAATGAATAGATGCCCGGGAATTTCACCTCTCCTCTTACCGTAACAACCTTGTCCGTGTACCACTCGGGGATCTCCCGGATAAACAGATAGTCATCTACTGTTAAGGGGATGTTATGTGCCGAGTTTTCCTTTAACGCCTCACCCACATTGATTTCTATTATCCTTGAGGTAACCCCCTCCTCTGTTTTCAGCAATCGGGTTATCTCAGCCTCGGGCAGGTAAGCACTTCGTTTCAGATTGCCGGCGTTATAGATAAGATCTTTTACCCTCATATTATCGAGTAACCGATATTTGCCCGGGTTCTGCACCGCTCCACTGATAGTAACCCGAGGTATTTCCTGAAGGCTTTCTCTGGAATAGACAGTTACCCTGTCGTGCTCCCATAATTCGATATTCTGGGATGGGTCTCCTCTCAATAAACTTCCGAGGTTGAATGAGATGGTCTCCGGATGGAAATCGGGCGGGATCAACCGTATGATATCGGCATAGTCGAGATATGGTTCGGGCAGGAGTTGATCGAAAAAGGAGATAAGATCGAGGAGCTTCATACCCCGCTTAAACTCATAGCCTCCCGGGCGTTTGACGTGGCCCTCAAGATACACAATATCTTGAGTGGTAGGTAAAACAGGGAAGATCTTTACCAGATCTCCATCTTGAAGGGGTGTCTCTAATTGGGTACCGCGCTTTTCTAGAGACTCTGAAATATCAAAGTCAGCTACTACTTTTTTCTCATGGGCCTCTACCCGCTCAACCTGAACCCTCTGGAGATAACCGAGAAAGGTCACCCCACCTGCCAGGTGTATTAGTTCCTCAAGGCGCATCCGGGTTTTCACCTCGTAGATGGCCGGTCTCTTCACGTTCCCGGTAATACCAACAACCGGCCCGATAACCGGAATAAAGATGGTATCTCCTGATTGGAGTCGCTCATCCTGGCTCCTGTCCCCCTTGAGCAGAAAGTCATAAAGATCGATGGTCTTGATGGCAGTATCGTTTCTCATCAGCTTGATGTTCCTCATGGTGCCCCTTTTTGATGGCCCACCGGCAGAAAAAAGGGCATTGTACACGGTGGACAGGGAACTCAGGCTGTAACTACCGGGCATTTGGGCTTCACCAACGATAAAAACTCGAATGGTTCGAAGCTTATCCATGGCGATATTCATCTGGAAACCGGAGTAGTACCTTGAAAGCTGATCGTGAATGGTCTTCTTCAGCTCAGAGAGGGTTAATCCCCAGACCTTTATGACACCAACCTTGGGCAGTGTTATCTCCCCATTTCGGTCAACCTTCACATCAAACCGCGCCTCTACCCTTCCCCACAGCGAAACGATAAAGCTATCACCTGGTCCTACCACGTAGTCAGGGCCTACGGGAACATCGGTAACAGGGGCAAAGGAAGAGATACGGGAAGAAAAAAGATCATAGCCGAACTGTTTCAGATCTTTAGATACTGCCTGGGGAATCTCCTCGGAAAAAACCCTTTCAATGGTTGACTTAAGCTCTTCCTTGGGCTTGGGGGCAGCTTTAACCTCGTTTGAAAATGCGGTCAGCTTTTTGGATCTGGTGTAGGCCCTAAGTGCAAGAAAATACGGGGTGTAATTTTTCAAATTTCTGATTCTGTAGCTCGATACGTCCCCTACATCAACCTTTTGGGTGTAATTGCCCGATTCGGTGCCATAAAAGATAATATAGCCGCTGATGGGTTCCTCTATCTGAAATTCTTCAATCTTCACTCTGGCGAGTGGAGACCAGCTTACATCAACGAAGGTGTCTCCCGGTGTTGCTGAAATATCCAATGGAAAAGGGAATTTCTCCTCCAAAGATGGTTTCTCCAGGGTCTTCTCTATTTCCCCGGCCCTTATGCCTTGTGGAATTCGGGGAGATATCCCTTGCCCGCTTATTTCGGATCTAGCTGGGGATGTTGGCAAAATAGAAGGAAGAGGAGAAGAACGATTCGAGGAAGGTATAACCGGGGCGGATTCCTGTCCATATGAGAGATTGATAGTGCTCAAGATCAAAATAGCAAGAAATAGGAGGACTCTGATTTTCAAAATATCTCCAGTCTTCATAAAAGTTACTCCCTTTCCGCCGAAAAACGGGGGTTGCATTCTTCGTTCCTTCTGAGTCGTCTTGTGTCCGCGGCTGGTTTTTCCTCTGTGCACAGGATGGGATGTTATCACGAAGCTCTATAAATCTTCAAGTGTTCTTTGTTCTTCGGAAAACCTCACTCAAGCCCTGAATTCCCCAATTCCTTAATCCTCAATCCGTGCTGTCCGCACAATTCTAATATAGAAAAAAACCCCGAGCAGACCACCCAAACCATCAGCCAATACATCCCAGACACTTGCACTTCTTCCAGGGACAAAGGCCTGGTGAACCTCGTCGGATATCCCGTATAGAGTTGCCAGGACCAGAATTAAGATTGCCAGAAATCTGTTTGAAATCTCTGGCCGAACGCCCGTGAGAGATAGGGCTATAAGGAACCCAAGAACCCCATATTCTATAACGTGCAGAACCTTATCAACACCACAAAGGGAAGGAATAGAAACAGCCTTGGGTATTGCGGATAACCCGAAGATTACGAGGCAATAGCAAATCGTCGCAACCCAATACCATGAAAAGCGAGTTAGTCTGAAGCCCTGCATCATAGATCTTATTTGCATCCCTTCGGTTTTATTCTGTCATTACTCCTTACTGCTTGCTCCCTACTTCCAATTCCGGCAGCCAGTTGAATTCCCCAATTCCTAAATCCCTCAATTCCTAAATTCCTCAATTCCTCAATTCCTAAATTCGCAACCCCTAAATCCCCAATTTGGCTAAAACCAAAAGCTAAGCTCTGCCCCTATGAAATGATTCTCCTGACTACTGTCCTTAACATTAGCAACGTTGTCGATTTCTTCATATGAATATCTAACGGTAAAATTTGACCATCCCTTAAACTCGTACCTCGCTTCAAGGAAAAACTGTTGTTTCTCTTGGATATATTCCTTACTGAGCCCGCTCCTTTCCTTATCAAAAGCCAGTCTATAGAGAAAGTGGGGGTTAATCTGGTGGAATAATTCAATAAAAAGGTCGTCTGAGTCGGTGCCAGCGTGGTGGCCAAATACCCTTCCATAATACTTCATCGACCAAATAGAATGCTTATACCAGGCAGTCGGAACACTCTTTGGAGATAGGCGGGCATATTCAGCTCTCAATTTTAACCCCTGTGCCATAAAGGTATCATTAAACACCATCCCCAGGAGGTAGGCCCGTCTGTCTGGTGGATAATCCGAGTCTTCACCCCCCCATTCTGCATACAGTTCCATGGAATCGGCTATTGGTACTATTTCAGAGATATTCGGTATTGTCAGGGTGATATCGAGAGCAATCTCCTTATTGCTGTCACGCTTGTCGCCCCCTCTACTTACTTCACTAAATAGTATATAAAAGTAATCTGACAAATTGGGACTATCAATACCCGGTCTATCACCGTCAGACTGGACGAGATATGAAGTTCCTAACTCCAGAAGTGGATGAGGCTTGAAATCAAATCTCAGACCAAAGAGCTCAGAGTTAGGTGGATGCTCGGAAGCGAGTTCTTCATCCAAAATGCCAAAGAACACATTATACCTAAATGGCCCTAAATAGCGAAAAACCCAGGGGAGAAGGGTGGCTCTGGGATTGGAGATTTTGATCATATCAAAAGGACGGGCATTGTTTGAGAGGAGCAGTGCCCCATGATACCCCGGGCCCCACCACAGGGAGTCCCTTCCCACCTGGATCTCAAAATTATCAACAGTAAACTTCAGGTATGCTTTGTGGAGCCTGAAATCGGTTTCATTATTCCCCTCAATTGCACCATAGTTCTGATTGTAGATAACCATGGGCTGGATAAAAAAGGAAAAGACCCTCCACAACCGAGCACTTGACTGGAACTCAATCACCGCATTGTTTCCATCAAAATACTCAATCCCTTCATTGTTGAATATCGAAAAGGGGCCGTCCAGGCGATTATAGGTAATGGAAAATTCCTCCAGCGGTTTTAGATAAGTACTCGGTGCGCTCCCAGGCCTTGTAGCTTCACCAATGTCTTCCTTGTAAATTTTGACCATCCGATCAAGGATCTCGGAAGCGAAAGGTGAAATGTCTTCAGTCTCTGCATTGTCGATGGCTTCTGCTAATAACCTCCCTGCTTCGCTCCTGGTGAAAGGCTTTGTGGATGAAAGGTCGCTTTTGATCACACCGTATGCAATCAGCGTCTGTATATCGGTGTAAAACGGAGAATCCAAAGGGATGTTTACCGAAGCGTATGATATTGTGGAACAAAAAAAGGTGGAAAATATCAGTGCTGATACACTCAGTAATATAGATGAACACGCTCTCAAAACCTGATGGAGGTTGACCCTATGCCCTGCCTCCATTTTTGGTTTTCGGGTAAAAAAGCGACTCTTTTGCATTGTATAGTTTTGCGTGCCCTTTTTCAGTGCTCTTCCGGATTCTTTATTGACAGTTTCAACTCTGAGGCAGTTCTTGGACCATTACCAAAGAGAGTGCCATCTGATAAATTGCGGATGTGCCGTAGTTTGCCATCTTCAATCTGGAAATATCAAGGATTTTTCCAAAAATCGCCAGTCTCCCAGCCTCCTGCCTGCTTTGCTATGCTTTGAGCCATACCCATGAGCACTTACCGAAAACAGCCCTCCACACTGCCGGCGGATCTACGACCCACCAAACTGACGGCGGACAAGCCCTCCAAACTGATGGCGGGTAAACCTTGAGCAGAAATCGGTAGACCTTCACTTTTTATCTGTGGCCTCATTTCATTGATTCTATTACCTTGACATGGAATATGACTATGGTATGATGACCATGTCATTTTAGGCCTCTATAAATCTAAAAGATTCAAGGGGGTTTGCCATGGACAACATCATATCTAAATCAAGATTCAAACCTTACACTTTGCGATATTTTCGCCAGGTAGAAAAAACAGGGAAGGAATTGATCATCACTGATCGTGGTAGACCTGTCTTAAAAATCGTGCCCTATTCAGAAGATCCTTTAGACGCCTTAAAGGCGCTCCGCAATTCGGTGCTCAAGTATGAAGATCCAACTGCTCCTGTGGGATCGGATGATTGGGAGTCTCTAAAATGATTGTCCTGGATACTCATGCTTGGGTCTGGTGGGTGAGCAACCCGGAACACCTATCTCATCCCGCGAGAAAAGCTGTTGATAGCGCCATGAAAAATGATGTGATTTTAATCTCATCGATAAGCACATGGGAAGTGGCCCTCTTAGTGGCCAGAGATCGTTTAAAACTCAGAATGGAGGTCACCGATTGGATTACGAAATCGGAAAGACTGCCGTTTGTCGAATTCATCCCCATTGACAATGCTATTGCCGTCAAATCCGTTTCCCTGCCAGAACCCTTTCACAACGACCCCGCGGACCGCATCATCATTGCTACTGCCATCAGCATGGGCGCACAAGTGGTCACAAAGGACAAAAGGATAATAGACTACCCCCATGTTGAGACGATCTGGTAGACAGTCGGCCTCTGACCTTTTCCCCCATCCCCTCACCATCAATCGATTTTCTGAATTCAGAAAAACTTCATCTTACCGAAAGTAGCCCTCCACACTACCGGCGGATCTACGACCCTCCAAACTGACGGCGGACAAGCCCTCCACACTACCGGCGGGTAAACCCTCCAAACTGATGGCGGGTAAACCTTGAGGAGAAATGGGTAAAAACCATTCATGAAAATCAAAAATTAAAGCTCTGACACTATCTTTCCTTCTGCGGAACAATTATCTGCCAATAAGGAGGGATCGGAGACCGAGGAACAAAAGGCGGGGTTCTTTGAAAAAGACATTTAGGAGAAGCTTGCCGGTCTCATCGCGATTAAAGAGCCCGAGTGAGTGCTTCACCGATGGGGTCAATAGATCGAGGAGCTTCGCATAGTCTGCCTGGCTGAACCGGTTGAGCACCTTGCGAATGAGCCAGTGGAGATCCAGTTCTAGGCGCAAGGCTTTAGACTGCCGGCTAGATCCACCATTCAGAATCGCCTCCGCAACGCCCAATGCTCCCCGAAAACCCGTGACGAGCCCACCCACTGTGGACATCTTAACATGACTGGCAGCATCGCCAACAAGATACACATGGCTTTGTCCGATCCTCCGGTGAATGGGCAACCAACCAGTAAATGCTGGAGTTCGGGCACTCTGAAACTCCAAGGGAATAAGATTTCTTCTCTCAAGAAAACGGGTAAGAGACCTTTGTCCCCGCTTCTCTTTCTCGCCGATTAAGCCGAGGACCCCATGGGTCGGTGAGTAAGGGATAAGCCAGTAGAAATACGGTGTGTCTTCCGGGATGAACCAGACTCTGGTTGTATCCGAAGGCATATCTCTCGGCAACCTTACAACGGCTTGAAATAAAGGTACAGTCGGCTGCTTTGGGCAACCGGCGTTTTGTGCAACCTTGCTGAACGCCCCATCGGCTCCGATGAGAATATCGGTAGATTCCTCTACCAGCTCTCCATCACCATTGCTTGATACAGCAAAGTTCAACCTCTTTCCGTTAGGCTCAAAACTCAAAAAGTGCCTGCCGGTCAATATTTCTGCCCCACTTGCTTCTGCCCGTCCCGCAAGGCGCTGAACCAATTTTGAACGCTCGATGACCAGATCGGGCCGCTGGAGTGAGATTGTTGCAAACCGCCCATCAGCAAACAACTCGTAGTGGCGGATCTTATTGATCACCGTGCCTTCGCCCAAGGATCCTGTCAAGTCGGACACATAGCTGGTGACAATGAGGGTTCGAGGAGAAGGGGCTATAGAATCCGATGTCTCAAATATCCGGACCGGCAGGCCCTCTTGAGCCAGGAGGGAGGCTGTGAAAAATCCAGCGGCTGATCCACCAATAATTGCGACGTCCTTGTTCATCATAGGCTCAGTTGTTTACAAAAGCTACTTCGTGATCTTGAATAGGCGTTCCGCGCTCTTGATCGTTCTCATCCAATCTTTACAGGCTGTTGCCCAAACCGTAATCCCTTTGAGCGGTGATTAAAACGTTTTTTGTCAACAAATCTTGGCGAAGTGGAAGATAAGCGATGTCAACTGTTTGAGCCCGAAGGGTGAGTTTTGACATCGCCTGGAGGGAGCCTTAGATTTGTCAA
>JAUVXZ010000234.1 GCA_030603345.1 Pseudomonadota bacterium | reverse complement strand
GCCAATACGCCTGGACCAGTGCTGTGCCGGTAGACAGACAAGTTTTACATCCCCTTTGAGATCAACGCTCTCCCACCAGTCAAGTTCCCTTACATCATATTTGTGGATAGACGCAACATACTCCTTGAGGCCTCGAGGCACAAATATACGCGATTTATCGGGCAAAGAACGGATGCTCTTCACATCCAGGTGGTCGTAATGGTTATGGGAAATGATCACGTTCACTTTATCCGTGAGTTCCTTAAGTTCATCCGCGGTAATGGCCGGTGGAGTGACCCGCTTGGGGATAAACGCTCTTTGCGAAAATATCGGGTCAGTGAGCCAGTATTCTCCACGGATGCGGATGAGGAAGGTACCGTGCCCGACCCAGCTGATGAAATCCACATCGGGTAGGGCTTTGATCCGATCACTCAGGTGAGAAACAACAGTTGCCTTGAATGTCCTCTCTTCATCTGTGTAGCGGCCGTTCCTTGACAGCCTCCATTTAAGAAACTCCCAAAATCTCCCCCTCTCTGTGGGCATCCAAGGATTGAAGTATATTCCGTCTTTGAAATGGGGCGCATAGAGTTTTTCAATACTTTGTTTCTCCACATCCCTGCGCCACTGTGCTTCATCAAAATGAACGGGGTTACCCCCACAGGACGTCAGTGATATGATGAACAATAGGAGTAGTATATATCTCCGTAGATTCATAAGTTACAGGCCCTCATATAAATATCCGATTATAGAAAAATAATAATCCTACGATTCCGAATCAAGGATACATATTATTTTTCTGGCGTAGCGCGAGTCACAGTAGTTTTTATAAAGGGGGACGGGGCTAAATAAGTAAATAAGATTTCTGGGGACACAATACTAGATTATTGCCAATAGCTGTCAGTCATGGCATTCAAGGGGGCCGGCCTTAAAAAACTAAATTGACGAAGTGAGCAGGCCCTCCAGAAGAACGGCGGGCAAGGGTGCAAATCTTTACTTTTTCCATTTTTCGGGATCAGAATTTTGCTACTGCAACAATCCCCTCCTCACCAAAGAACTGAGGGCAAACCTTGACCTATGTTTAAGCTTTGTCAATATGTCCCCTTAACTGCGCAATAAAAATGTCCCCTCTAAACTGCTGCCAACAAACCCGCGTACCGAGTAGTTCTCCAAAACACAAAATATATTGGACTCTGAAAAGATTTTCCTGCATAGTATTTACTTGCTCTTGATATAGGCTAATCAAGTTGATACAATTCGCTATGTACTTCGAAATAGTTGGCGAAATCGATAATATCGAAACTTTAGCCGTCGGTGGTAGAATTCGGGTATCATGCGAATTCAGAAACAGTACGGTCCCGGCCGGTGGCGCAAACTCAAAGGCGTTGCCAAGGTCCGCCTTCAGGGCGGAAGGATATGCCATGCTGAAGTTCACTGGTATGAAGCCCACGGCATAGGCAGAAGGAAAATGAAAATTAAGCGTTTACTGGACTAAAGCGATGAAAGACGAACGAACAGAACAGAGGTTTGCGCTTTGTATTGAGAACAAGGACTGTGAGGATTTGGAAAAGCGAAAGGTTTATCAAATCCTGCTGGACGAGGCGGCAGCAAAGGAAGGATACCTGAGGGTCGTCGATGAGTCTGGAGAGGATTACCTCTATCCTGATTCCTATTTCATCCTTGTCAAGCTCCCTCGGAAGGCGGAAGATGCACTGCTGATGGCAAGCTCATGAGCCACCCAGCGAAGCCCCTCTGTTAGGATAACCGGCGCCCGGTGTCAGGGCTTGACATGAGAGTGAGCAGGCCCGCCAGTCCGCCACTCCGCCACAAAGACGGCGGACAAGAAGAACGGCGGACAGGGGTGCAAATCTTTCCCTTTGACATTTTTCCGGATCAAACCTGGCTTTTGCCCCAATCACCTCCCTGCTGACCGTTGATAGCTGCTAAAGACCCGCCCAAACGCTATTTTTTGCGCTCGCGCTTTTCGAGAAAGAAAACAAGGGCTCTCATGGAGCAGGCTACCTCGTTTCACCAACTAAAGTAAAAGCCCTTGGTGTTTCGATCACGAAAAGAAACCTGGACTTTCTTCGAGTTGAAGATTTTGGCAAAGTATCTTTGACTGGCGTTAATATAATTAAAAAATTACCCCAATATATTGTGTCTCCCTTAGATTATCAGTTATGGATTCATCTGTTAGACTCCCTTGACAAAATCCATCTAGATTTTCTAAACTACAAATAAATGTTACTAAATTTTATCATCAACTTATAACCTTCAGGCGTAACCTGTGAGGAAGAGGGTTAAGAAGGTATTGATAATAGAGCCTCGAAGGGTTTTTAGCTCTTTGGAGGCTTTTGTATTTTGTATGTCGATGAGTTCACTCAGATTCATCTATCTCCTTTCAAACATAAATAGGTGTCATCATGAACACAGAGGATTTTAAACGAAGACTTACTGCTATCTTCAGTGCCGATGTTGTTGGGTACAGCCGCCTGATGGGAGAAGACGATGCTGCTACGGTTAAGACCATTACCGCCTACCGGGAAATTATGGCCGCACTGATTAAGCAACACAGGGGCCGAATGGTGGATTCCCCAGGGGATAATGTGCTGGCTGAGTTTGCCAGTGTGGTTGATGCTGCCCAGTGTGCGGTGGCAGTACAGAAGGAGTTTCAGGCCCGTAACGCTGATTTACCTGAAAACCGAAGGATGCAGTTTCGCATCGGGGTCAACCTTGGGGATATCATAGAGGAAGGCGAAAGGATTTATGGTGATGGGGTCAACATAGCGGCGAGACTGGAGGCGTTAGCAGATCCCGGGGGCGTCTGCCTCTCCAAGACGGCCTTTGAACACATCGAAAGCAAGTTGCCTTTGGGCTATGAGTATATTGGCAAACAGACAGTCAAGAATATTACCAAACCGGTTGGGGCTTATCGGGTTCTAATGGAGCCCAGGATTTCAGGTGTTGCTGATGAAGAAGAGGGAGAGGCCGACATGGCCAAAAGGCGAAAGCCATTTCTTGTCGGAGCGGTTGTTCTTCTCTTTGTGATGATTGGGTTTGGGGCCTGGTATTTTTATCTTCGATCATCTCCTTCCGCCGTAGAGCCTGCCTCTAAGGAAAGAATGGCCTTTCCGCTCCCGGAGAAGCCTTCTATCGCTGTTCTTCCTTTTGTAAATATGAGTGACGATCCAAACCAAGATTTTTTTGGTGATGGAATTACAGATCAGATTATTACTTATCTTTCCATGAATCCGAATATGTTTGTAATTGCCAGAAACTCTGTATTCACTTACAAAGGAAAGCCTGTCAAGATTCAACAAGTCGCTGAGGAATTGGGAGTAAGATATGTATTGGAGGGTAGTGTTCAAAGTGTAGAAAACCGCTTACGATTAACAGTTCAGTTAATTGATGCATTAACAGGCAAACACCTTTGGGCTGAACGCTATGATAGGGATCTAAAGGATATTTTTGCCCTTCAAGATGAGATAACGGCGAGAATATTAGAAGAACTTCAAGTGAAGTTGGTATTCGGGGAGCAATATCGAAGAGTTGCCAGACCTAAAAACCTCGATTTCATTCAAAAGATGAGTAGAGGGTGGTCTTATTTTTTGCTTTTCACCCCGGAAAGTAATGCTCTAGCCCGGCAAATGTATGAAGAAGCTATCACATTAGAACCAGAGGCCGCAACGGCTTACAATATGCTGGGTTGGACCCACTTGTTTGAAGTGTTTTTTGGTGTTAGTAAATCCCCAGGCAAAGATATGGAGAGAGCATTCGAACTGGCGCAAAAGGCCATCACATTAAATGACTCCGTTGGGAGCCCCCACAGCCTATTGGGTTACATCTACCTTGCAAAGCGGCAGTATGAGAAGGCGGTTGCCGAAGTGGAACGGGCTGTCACCTTAAGTCCCAATGATGCTGATGCCCGCGCGCATATGGCTAATATTTTTAACTATGTAGGTAAAAGAGAAGAAGCCATTAACCTGTCTAAGCAAGCGATACGTCTAAATCCCTTTCCCCAATCCTATTACTTCACTTTCTTAGGTGAAACGCTCTGCTTGGCGGGACAGTATGAGGAAGCGATCAAAGCATATAAGAAAGCGCTCCATCTTTATCCAAAGGATGGCAGTTCGAAGGTGGGTCTGGCTGTTGCCTATAGCTTATTGGGGAGAGAAGAGGAGGCCAGAGCCACGGCAGCAGAATTCCTCATGATGCGCCCCAGGTTCTCGGTAAAAGGATGGGCAATGGGAGTACCTTATAAAAACCGAGCTGATATAACACTGTTGGCTGATACAATGCGCAAGGTAGGGCTACCTGATTGATGCGCCATAATGTTGGCAGGGAAAAAGCTGGGCTGACCTAAAGCTTTGATGAAATAACACTATATGTAGTGGTGCATTGAAATCGTCCTGGGCTTACTGCTGTGAAATCTGAAATAGAATGCAAAGGCCTTAAAAGGATCGCTCCTCAGAAAGTTAGCTAGCAGCTAGTTCACTGACCTTTGTGGTTGCCTCCTCCAGACGTAAAACCGTCGTTGTGACTAAACTCTTCAACTGCGGCGGGAGCGCCTCATATTCTTTTTCAAGTCGGTCCTTGTCTAGCAGGCCTAATTTTGCCTGCCCGTCGGCTATTACCGATGCGGTACGGCGTGTTCTCCTTAGAAAGGGCAGCTCGCCCAGAACAGAGCCTTCTCCCAGGGTATTGATGGTGAGCACGCCTTTTGAGGTGCGCTTCGTGATCTTTACTTTCCCCTCCATGACGATGTATATCCAATCGCCATATTTCCCTTCCTCGAATATTGTGTCCTGATCAGGAAACACCTCTTCCCTAACTATGTATCCATATATGAAACTCTCGAGTGCCATATCTAAGCCATTCCCCTTATGGTCGCCAACAGAGTCATCTGACCAAACACTCTAACCCCCAGCTGTCTTTTTTTCACCAGTCCTAACTCTGCGGCGAAACACGCCCCGTTTTTTGTTTCCTCTTAGCTGCCAAGTCACTGACAACCTTGTTCAACTTAAGCAATCTACTGAGAGTCTGCTTGAGTACATATCTCAACATGGGAGAAATCTTTTTATATTCATCAGCCAGCATCGCAGGATGCCATACCTCCAGTTCAACATTATCCATAGCCTCTACAGACGCAGATCTTGGTTCAAGAAGGAAATTGAAAAATGTCATTTCCCCAAAAACCTCCCCAATTCCCAGTATGGCAAGAGTGATC
>JAUVXZ010000005.1 GCA_030603345.1 Pseudomonadota bacterium | reverse complement strand
GTCTACACCGATATTATTGTTGAACAGGCGTTCAAGGAAAAGCCTGAGATACTCTTGATAGGAGCAACGTGTATCGGAAGAGATTTGGCGCCACGGATTGCTGCACGGTTAAATACAGGATGTACAGCGGACTGCACCGAGCTGGATATTGACAACGAAACAGGCTTGATAGTGGCCTCAAAGCCTTACTTTGGCAGGAACCTCATGGCAGACATTATCTGCCCTTATCGACGGCCCCAGATGGTAACCATGAGACCAGGTGTCATGGAATTAAAGGCTCAAGATAGAGAAAGGAAAGGGGAGCTCATTTACGTAAATGTAAAGGTAAAAGAGGGGAATACCAGGGTCAAGGTTATTAAGACTGTTAGTTCAACTCCTGATGGAGTGTCTTTAGAGGAGGCAGATAAGGTTGTGGCTGGCGGGATGGGTGTTGGTGATGCACAGGGATTTGAAACGCTGAGGGAATTGGCTGGTCTCTTGGGGGCTCAATTGGGGGCAACGAGCCTACCGGTAGATGAGGACTGGATTTCTGAGGATTATAAGATTGGTCAGACAGGAAAGACAATCAAACCAAAACTCTATATAGGTTGCGGTGTTTCAGGTGCCATACAGCACTCAGCCGGTATGATAAACAGTGACTGCATTGTAGCCATCAATACCGATCCAAAGGCTGATATCTTCAACTTTGCCGACTACGGTATTATTGGGGATGTCAACAAGATTGTTCCGGCTCTTATTAAGGAATTAAAGACCGCTAAAGGATAAGAAAATCAGTTCTCAGTGTCCTTTGCGTCTTGGCAGTTACCTATGCTACGGCAAAATTCTGTCAATGCTCGCTAAGAGGCTGGCGTGATCTCTGAAAGCCTTACGGCTAGATCCTCGATGTATGATCGATTCTCAAGTTTTTCTCTCCAGGATTCGGGAATAGCCTTAATACCTACATAAGCCCCTGAAATGGCACATGCCATGGCACCCAGGGTGTCCCGGTCTCCTCCATGCAAAATGGCACAAAAGAGACAGTCCTCAAATGACTTGGGATGCCGCAGAAAGGAAAAAAGAGCAAACGGCATAGATTCATGTACGGCAACGCTACGACCAAGTTGCTCTGCTGCAAAGGAGGGAGTTGTATTTGCGTTGATTAATTCTTGAACAAGTAGCATTTTCTCTTTCATTTCGGGAGTGCCGGCAAAACCAATTAATGTATCTATAAACACCTCAAGTGGGAATGTCTCCCTTGGGTCGAGTTTCACCGCAAGAGCGATCGCCTTTGCCTGGACTGCCGCACCATCTATGCCAACAGGATGTGCATGAGTGACGGCGGCAGACATACGTGCCATCTCATAGAGATCAGATGAGTTGTGAAAGAAGAGCCCCACAGGAACAATCCGCATGGCAGCGCCATTGCCGAGGGAACCTGTACCTCCAAAGAGCATTTTCGCAGCTTCAGCATAGGTGATACCCGATTGTTCTACCATGGTGAAAATAGTCGGCGGCCCAGAGGCATAACCCCGCCAAGGTTCCTTCCTGAAGTTGCTTTTAAATGTTTCTCCCAGGTCTTGTTGATCAAGACAACCCTTTTTTGTAATAGACTCGGCAAGGCCAATGGCCATGGCGCTATCGTCTGTGTAGCGGAATTCTTTCAATCGGTCGAGTTGGGCACAAAGCTCGTCTTTCCTGCGATAGCGGAACGCAAGCTCACCAACGGCATCACCCAGAGCGCTTCCAACCATACCACCAAGGTATTTTGCCTTGATATTGTTCATCGTCACGTTTTTCATTTACCGTATCATATTATCTGCACATAGCCAATTTCTTCAAAACAAAGCCTCCTGAGAAAAATATGAATAATAGGCTCAGAAAATGGTTGGCAGAGGCTAAAAAGGACTATATATTTGTTGCTGATAATATATGGATTGGTATCGGAGTCCCCTCTATGGATCTTATTGTTAAGGTAAAAGATATAAAAGGAACATGCCCGGTCTACCGTGTTGGAGACTCAATCCTTATACGAGAAGGCTATATCCTGGATACCAAAAAGAGCTCTACAGTGTGTATGCACTCGCTGGCCTCCCTCATGCCATACTACGTTGCCCTTTCTAGAGGGATTTCTCCACAGAGTCTGGGCCTTTCAGGAGCAAAAGGTGACAGAGCCTATCTCCAGTGCCTTGACCCGTGTGAAATTACCGGCGGAGGAACGGTTATCTTTGAAATCTCCGCAAGTGACGCTTAGAATGCGGCATTTATTGCTTAACTGACCATCGCATCCCGGGTTCCCCGAACACTGTCAGATACTACAGAATGCCTGCCCCCAGATTCATTTTGGTCTGTTCCGCCAAGACAAGGGAGCATTAATCTGTAATTGGAAATCGGGGGTAACAAAATCGGGAGTAACCCTTGACATTAGGAATCTTTTTGAATATTGTTCCTTGTCAAGGTGATTAAACCCAAAAAAATGAAAGGAGGCTTTCTATGAGTAACGATCAGGGGAACGACGGCTATGGAATCACGGTTTTTAGACCGGGAACCCCACCGGGCGTGAAAGCGAGGGGAATGATCTTTTTCATTATTCTTTGCCTGATCATCCTGATTCAGGCGTTTTATTGGCTGTTTGCTAATTCAGTCGAACCATTCGTACTGGGAATGCCTTTTGGCATGTTCTTTATCGTGCTTTTCATTGCAATTGAATTTGTAGTGCTTCTGATCCTTTACTTCGCTGAAGCGAAGGATGTCTCGGAAGGAGGTGGTACCTAATGTCATGGATCACGGTTACCATAATAATCTTTATCTATTTGCTCTTTATTCTGTTTCTGGGAACCGCGGGAGGTCGTGGCAGGGAAAGGTCTGTTGTTGAATATATTGCGGCCAGCAGGAACCTCGGGTTTTTTGTGATGTACTTCTTGATGGGAGGTGCTATTTTTAGCGCCTTTGCCTACCTGGGCGGACCTGGGTGGGCCTATTCCAAGGGGGCGGCAGCCTTCTATATCTTAGGATACTGCGCTCTGGGCCTGGTGCCTTGGTGGCTGTGGGGCCCCCGGGCGCTGCGGGCGGGCAAGAAATTTAAGTACGTGACCCAGGCGCAGCTCTTTACGGATCGGTTCCAATCCAATGCCTTGTCTGTGATCATTGCGATCGTCTCTGTACTGGCTTTTATCCAGTATATTACGTTGCAGATGAAGGGTTGTGCCTATATTTTTGAGATCGCTTCAGGAGGACGCATACCGTTTTGGGCCGGGGCGCTCATCGCCTATGTGGTGGTTGTCATCTACGTCTTCTATGGCGGTGTGCGAGGTGTGGCCTGGACCAACGTCTTCCAGGGCGCCTTTATGATTGTCATTGCCTGGGTACTCGGGCTCTACTTTGCGTTCAAGCTTTATGGTGGGCCTTCGGAGATGTTTCGGCAGATCATGGAGGCTAATCCGACCCATCTGCTTGTCGGTCCTGGAACCAAAATGAGCTTTGCCGCATTCAGTAGTGCATTGCTGGTGTCGGTGCTGGGATTTTCCATGTGGCCGCATTTGTTTATGAAGGCGTACACAGCGCAGAGCGAAAGGGTGCTCAAGCAAACCATCGTTATGTATCCCACCTTCGCCATCTTTATGGTACCGGTGCTCTTTATCGGATTTGCCGGAATTATGCAGGTGACTCCCGATGCATTGGGCGCTCCTGATCGGATCTTACCGTGGATGTTTATGCACCTAAAATTTCCTGCTATCATCGTAGGATTGGTTCTGGCCGCAGCCCTTGCCGCCGCTATGTCCAGCCAGGACACCATCACCCACGCGGCGGGCTCGATCTTCGCCCAGGATCTTGTGGAACCCCTGAAAAAGGAAAAACACACGGACAAACAGGCAACCCTGTGGATCCGTGTTTCCGTGGTGGGTTTCGGGGCGGCCTCGTATCTGGTGGCCATCTTTGGTGGGCAGACACTGGTTTCGTTGCTGCTGGGGGCTTACGGATCTATCGTTCAGCTGCTCCCGTTGGCTGTGGCAACATTCTTCTGGCCGAGGGCAACAAAGGCCGGGGCAATCTGTGGAATCCTTGTAGGTGTGCTGTTCAATTTTGCGATCGTACTCCATTTCATCCCGAAGTTCTGGGGCATCCATCCAGGAATCCAGGGTCTGGTCCTAAATTTCATCGTTCTGATCGTTGTCTCCTTGCTCACCAAACCTATGGATAGGGAACACGTCCAAAAGTTTGTCACCTTGTAAGCTGCCGGCGGGATGAAGGGAGACTTCATCCCGCCCGGCTACCTATCATGCTGCAACCTAAGAGCCCGTTTCAATTTAGACAGGACCTGGAGTACGCTAGTAGGTGACGTCTGTTTTGAGACAACCTCGAATGTTAAGGGTATTGCTATGATGGATTTTACAAAACTCGTGCGTGAACATAAGGACCTTATCACTAAATTGCGTCGAGACCTACATCTGATTCCGGAACCTGCTTACACGGAAAAGAAAACCTCTGCTTATGTAGCGGACTACTTAGGGAGACAGGGGTTTGAAGTACAGACGGGAATTGCACAAACTGGTGTCGTGGGTTTGATGAGCCTCACGCGTCCCGGCAAAACCCTTATGATCCGTTCCGACATGGACGCCCTTCCTGTTACCGAAGCAACAGGCCTTCCTTTTGCTTCAACCCACGAGGGGGCAATGCATGCATGTGGCCATGACGGCCACATGTCTATGGTATTGGGTGCTGCAACGATTCTGAACAAGGTTAAGGATAAGCTGAATGGGAACATCAAGTTCTTGTTTCAGCCTGCTGAAGAGGGCCCTGGGGGTGCCAAACCCATGATCGAGGCAGGTGTTATGGAAAATCCCCACGTGGATTTCTCCGTAGGGTGTCATGTGTGGCCTGCCATACCAGAGGGAAGCATAGGAGTGAAGGCTGGGTATCTCATGGCGGCCATGGATCGCTTTGACATTAGAATTATTGGGAAAGGGGGCCATGGCGCCATGCCTCATCTGTGCGTCGATGCGCTTGAGGTGGGTACCCAGGTCGTTAACGCGCTACAACGCATTGCAAGCCGGCAGATGAATCCCTTGAGCCCAACGGTCGTCACCGTGGGCAGTTTCCAAGCCGGCACCACCTTTAATGTTATCCCTGGGGAAGCCGAAATGTGCGGTACCACAAGGACGTTTGATCGAGACATCTGGAGTTCCTGGCCCGAGCGCGTTGAAAAGATTGTCCGTGGCGTGTGTGGGTCAATGGGTGCAGATTACGAATTGAAATATACGCAAGGATATCCGCCGTTGCTAAACGATGAATCCATGGCTGAGGTGGTTCGCAAATGCGCAGCAGATGTGGTTGGCGAAGAGCGGGTTATTGAACCTGAGCAGACCATGGGTGGTGAGGATATGGCATTCTACCTGGAAAAGTCGAAAGGGTGCTTTTTCTTCCTCGGTGTGGGGCGTGAGGGATGTGCCCCCCTTCATAACCCGAAATTTGACTTGAATGAAGATGTGCTATTGACAGGTGTTGAGACATATTGCCGCGTTGCCTTTGAATTGCTGGGGTAGATTTATCCGGCTGTTCCATATATCTCCTTCCCAAATCAATAAACCGCAGATCGACGCAGACTACCGCCGACAAATGTCCGGCCGACTGTGGCCGGATATTGACCGTCATGCCCTCACCCGAAGGGACTCTCGTCCCGCCGGGACGGAGTGGGCATAGGTAAGCCATGCCTCTGTATCCTTCTCTGCAGCATGAACATTTCGTGAAGCGAATGCGTCTTTTATTTGGCCAGGGTCGGCCAAACAAAACGTCCGTGTATATGTGCGTGTGTCCGCGGTTAAAATTGATTGCTTGAAGGTCCAAAAGCAGGGGAGAATGTCCCTGGGTCTGCTGTTAATCTGCGGTTGAAATATGGTATGCATAAAGACCCTGAGGATCTGTGTTTTTCAGTTAGAATCTGGGTCCATATCATCTCATAGCTTGAGGTTTTGATATTCTTATCAGATATTCACTGTTTCTATATTGAATGTCTTGGCAAAATCTGTACTTTGATTCAGATGTCTCGCTCTTATGGTTTTCCCTTTAATACACAACACAAGCTTGGTTCGATTGATTGGCCCCATTCAACCCTTCCGAGCAATTCTAGGTCCTTCTAGAATGCCGGCCTTGAGTTCTTCGAGCAGGGCCAGGTTCTCTCCAAAATCTGAGCTGGCTGCCGCGTAAATGTCTCTCATGTCCTCCACAAGCCTGTAGCGGTCTCTCTCGCCAGTCTCTTTTTCCAATATCTTCAGAAGCCTTTCCCTTGTCTCGGGATTTGCAATCGCCGAAATATCCCGGCCAAGCAATCTCGCGCTGGCCCTCGTGTAGTCATAACTTCCACTTTCTCGGAGAATCTCGATTATGTCTACTTCTTCTTTAAAGAGGCGTTCCTCATTTCCCGCATCAATGTGACTGCGCATTAAAAGTCCTAAATCCTTAGCATCCTTACTCCTTTCAGGATGCCTATCATCCCATGAAATCAGTTTCATGAGAGCTAAGCCAGCTTGGCTTGCGAATTTGACATACAGATCCGGCTCTCTCTTCAGTCTAACTGTCAAAGAATGTTTATATGATTCGTCGAATCCGAGCGTGTTCATTTCGACTTCGTGATTCGGAGGCCAGGAGAATGATCCACCCGGATCTGCAATCGCGCCAAAAGGGATGATATCAATCAATACACTTCCCTGATATTTCAGCCTTTGGGGCTCCCTTGTGGGTTCGAATCTTGCCGTTGCAACCAGGGCCTCTCTTAGCTTGATATACTGATCCCAATCAGAGACTTTCACGCCCAGATCTATGTCATTAGTGGCTCGGATTGTCTCGATGCCGTAGCCGTATTTGAGAATAGTGTCTCGTGCTGTTGCACCGACAACAAAGAAAGGAGCGCTCATAGATTCAGCTACGTTTGCTATGTTCTCAAAAAGCTCAATGGTGAATCTGTCAATCTTCCCTGAGAAGTCGAGCAATTTCTTTGTCATAGATTATCCTTGCTGTCTCAATGTTTCTAGCATCAGCAGTAGCGAGCAAATCCGCGTATATTAGGACGGGATGAGTCAAGTTGGGGTATTCCCAATCAGGTTCGAATTTCCAAAACTTCCTCACGATCTCGATATTTCCATCCGGGTCTTGTCTTATTCTATTTTTTATTAGCCATTCAAAAAGCACTTTGAGTTCGCGGGTGTAGATCGTCGCCGTCTGCGGCTTCAAGTGTTGTGTGAGCTTGGCTGCTGCGATTTCTCCTCCCCAATACGTTTCTGGGCCGGGAAGCTCAGTCTCCTTCCACCAATCTGTATTGGCGGCTTTGAATGTCCCTAGTAACTTCTTAGGCCTTAGTTGTTCTGGATACGCCGTTGCCCACCGCGCCAACAGTTTCTCCTTCTGAATTAGCCGCCGACCCCGTTTCCCCATTTCAACCAGATTTCCCAATTGTCTCAAATCCCGCATGACCCACCCTACAGTGCCTAAGGCGACGTCTGCAGCTTGGGCAATTTCCCGGTATTGGGCCCTTTCTAGGTCTGGATTGCATATAAGGGCAAATACAACCTGTAGTCCCGTCGGACGGAAAGCACGGATTGGAGGCTTCTCGGTATCTCTCTCAGGAGGCTTGTTGCCTTTGATGAAAACAAATAGAGGGGGCTCGTTTAGGTATGCGTTGCCAGCTGCGTCGAGGAATGGAGTACCCATTTCTTTTAAGATGTCAGCTACCTGCGGGGTTACATATTTTGTAACAAGAATGCCTTTTGCAATATGCCTCCGTAGTTGTTGAACAGCTGCACCGATCATTGCTGGTGTGAGTGTGTATTTAACCTCAGCTGCAAAATGCCACTCCATACCTTGCCAAGTGATTCGAATCACTGCATCTGGGCCCTCGGGATCAACCTCAGGATACGCTTCAGCTGTTAATTCAGTTGTCTTTTCGAGCTTTTCCAAGGCTGTACGTAGAATTTTGTTTTCCGCGGTTCTGGTTCTCATCGCATTCTTACCCTTTTTGTTCGCTATTTGCACCTGTTCATTTTTTGTGAACATAATTATTTTCTGAACAAATGTCAATAACTATCTTATTATATTATCCTAATAATTTTATTTCTAAGGATAAACAAATTTTTGTTCACAATAAATGATTGTTCACAATGAATGAACAATACAGATTAATGAACAAATTAGCACTGTAATCGAATCCTATCTCGCTCTGAAATATCTGCTATTATCCGGAATTTGAGACCCCGCCCAGATGTTCTGATATCCTTTTCATATGCTCAAAATAATCAGGCCCTATACTTCTGCTTGGTCAACTTGATTTTGGCCTGCTTCTTCTTGTGACAAAACTGTTTAGTTCAAAATACAATCTTCCGTAAGAAGAAAACCAAAAGCTACTTTGCGATTGAACTATTTGCGAGGGAACATAAGCATGGTTTTCTTGGTGCTGGCAATTTCAGGTTTCAATCGGCATTAAATGAAATTAGTTAATGGTGGGAATCGCATGATTCAGTTGGATATACGACACGCAAGGATTCAGATCATAGCCTGAGGCTTTGATATTCTTATCAGATATTCATTTTTTCCATATTAAATGTCTCGGCAAGGTATCTGGACTTTGTGGTTGGTTAATTGCAATGCAATGTAGAAAATGGTTGAGCGAGGAATGAATACCACGGCGTAATACCACGGTAAGATTTCTATAATTCAATAGACGTCCCTCTCTTCTCTCTCACCTGGTCGGAGAAACCAGGACTTCAGCCTGGAAGGCCAATAGAGAGGGCTGCGCAGTCTTCGCCATGCGAGCCTGGCCATGGTCAATTGCCGCTCATCGAGCATTGTTTCGCCGTACACCTCTTGATTGAAGGCCTCAATTATCACCTCTACCTCTCTATTCAGTGGGGGAAACCGACGCCTCAGACGCAGTCCATACTCTGTAGGGGTGTCAATTAAGAAATGTGGTAGACCACTATGGTGTCCCCATGCGAGCAGGGCACTATAGAGCTGAGCTGCGTCTCTGTAGCCTTTCGCTTTTCTGACTATTTTCCCCCAGAAGAGAAAAAGAACTGCCCGCAGTCTCGCGGCCCACAATAGAATCAGACCCCATTGGATCTGCTTCTTTTCGCTGATAGAGGTCCTTGAGAAGAGCCACCTAAATAGGTACCACACGCCCAACCCACAAATAATGAGTGTGATCAACCCACCCAGGCCCAAGAACCCCCAGCCGAATATTTTCTCCATTAGCTCCATCCACCAGCTGCTCTCAGCCGAAGACACCAATTCTGTTTCATCTCCCCCAGATGAAGGAGATGCTGTCTCCGGTCGACTTCGATTATGGAAAAAGAGAAACCGCAAAATAGTTACCAAGATGGGTTCTAATGGTCCAGCCGCACTCTTCAACACTCCATACCCCATCTCGGCAACCAAACGTAGGTAGGGCAAAAAAAGCAATACCAGGCCTGTCCCAAATAAAAGAACGACCACAGTAAAACTCACGATCACACCAATCCCCTGGTAGCCTGAGAGAAAATCCCTCTGGGCAGTACTCCGATTCCGGGCCATGCCGATAGCCAAAAGACTGAACACGAAAAATGGAAACAGCAATAGCTCGGCCATGGGATCCGGCACCTTGATACCCCCTTTTACCAGCAAAAGTAATTTTATCAGTAGAAGACAAAAAAAGGCCGCCACTCCCAGATCAAAGCGGGTGCAAATGGTGAGGTACGCTGTTGACCTCCGGGCTAAAGTCACTCCCCCCACCCAAAACAAGAGGGCAAAGAAAAGGATAACAGCGAGGATAAACCACTCCAGTGGATCTCTCGGTCTGCTGAGGAACTCCACGAGCCACCCGTTGCTTACAAAAGGATAGGACCAGTAGTTGAACACATATACAATCCTTGAGGTGGTGATTAGAAAACCGAACACCTGGAGCCCTAAAATCAGGATCACCCGCCAACCCCTTCCCTGGACAACAGAGGTAAGCATTGCCGCCAGTGCAAATGTGCCAATTGCCTCTGGCAAGGGAAAAGGGCGATGGAGTAGGGAGGTCATAATAAAGGTGGCCCACGCATAGAGCCAGCTCAGTTCCATGCCCCCGCTGGCCAAAGACAGTAAGCCTGCTCTTTTGCTTTTCATTTCCTCTCTGCCCTTTTGATACAGATGTCATCTAGGCTATAAACCTTACCCCGAGCTTTATCCTCTCCCGAGATAGAACGGGGCTGGCTCACCACAAACACCACGGGTACCTTCCGGTGCGAAAAGTACCCCTCTGTAGCGAGGCTTGCCCCATCCTGATCATACGAGAAGTGAACACAGCTCACCCCCCAGGGCAACCCTAACCCACTGCGTAATATATCCACGAGATCCCCATTGGGTTCCATGTGCAGCCTTGCGAGAGCCTCCAGAATACCAGGCAACTGCTGCGGACCTCTTGCTATAGGAAGGATTGTGGGGCCTCCTCCCACAAAAACACCATTGGTCACCAAGCCCAAAGCGTAACCCCTCTGGTCCAATCGAACAGCTAAAGATGCCACTACTTCAAGGGTGCGCTCGAAGCTCTCCCCCGCACTATTTTGTGCGAATTGATCAACCTCAACGACGAGCAGTACCTTCTCCTGCTCTGAAGGCTCAAAGATTTTTTCCTGTAGCCGGTTGTGGCGTGCACTCGCCTTCCAGTGAATATATCTGGCAGGCTGCCAATGTTGGTAATCCCTGGTACCGAGTATGTAGATGGGATCCCGCACAGGGCTCTTGGCTCCTGGAACACCAAACAAATCCCTCCTCGGTAAAGAAATGGGTTTCAGCGGCACGAGTCGTGGATAGACAATGATATGGAGAGACCCTTGGGCCTCTTTCTCCCTTGGGAAAAACCCAAAGAGATCTGCCACCTTCACCTGGGTCGGCCCTATTTCATGCACTCCTCTCCGTTGCGCAGTTAACTCCCACTGGAACTGCGCCCTTTGGTACCACAACAGGCCACTTTCCTTTGCGAATGTCGTCTCCCTAGAGGAGGGATGCAGTGCGCCATCCACAGGCACCTTCATCTGGAGCCAGACCGGAAGAAGCTTCGCGTTTTCAGCACTCATTTTTAGGGTGAGCGTTTCTCCTGGAAAGACCTTCTGCGCGTCAACTGTTGAATAGGATTTTATGCCGGAAAGGCTTAACCTGCTCCAGAGTCTTGCGGCGATCATCATACCTAAAACCAGAAAAGCCAACACAGTGAGATCCCGTTGGCCATGCAGTAAGGCTACAAAAAGCAGCAATCCCACAAAAAACTGGATCAGTGGGATAATGAAGAGGGTCGGCAATCTGTGTTCCTGTGCCTCCATAACCCTCACTTTACCCGCTGGGAGCAGGCACTGGTATCTGGTTTATGATGTCCTCTAGAAAATACTCTTGTTTTTTTTCCTGCAACCGCTCTTCCTCTTTGAGAATCAATCGGTGAGCGAGAACGGGCCGCACCAAATACTTGATATCATCGGGCAGCACATATTCACGCCCTCGCAGGGCTGCCAGTGCTTGACCGGTGCGCATTAAACCGAGAGATCCTCGTGGGCTGGCCCCGAAACGCAAGGACTTATGACCGCGAGTGGCCCGCACAATGTCTGTTATGTATTGCCGTACCGGAGAGGAGATACGAACTTTTTTCCGTGCCTGTTGCAGTTCGGTAATCTGTTCAGGATTTGCCACGGCCTCGAGCTCAAGCAGGGGGTTTTCCTCTTGAAAGCGCTCCAGTATCGAAATCTCTTCGTCTTTCTCGGGATACCCCAGCTTTATTTTAAGGAGAAACCTGTCCAGCTGCGCCTCCGGCAAGGGGAATGTACCTTCCAGTTCAATGGGATTCTGGGTTGCCATGACAAAAAAAGGATGAGGAAGGGGAAAGGTTTTGCCATCCACGGTTACTTGGCGCTCCTCCATGCTCTCCAGCAGGCTGGCCTGGGTGCGAGGAATAGTGCGGTTAATCTCATCAGCCAGAAGAATATTGGTAATAACCGGCCCGGGTTGAAATGTAAACTGGCCGGTTTGCTGATTATAGACATTAAAACCCGTAATATCCGCAGGCAATAGGTCTGGGGTAAATTGCACCCTTTTAACAGATCCGCCAATACTTCTCGCCAGGGATTTGGCCATTAAGGTTTTCCCTAGCCCCGGAACATCCTCTATCAGCACATGACCATCCGCCAGAAGGGCCACGAGCAGCAGTTCAATAGAACGGTCTTTACCCACAATCACTTTAGATATGTTCTCTACGATTCTTTCACACAAATCGAAATTCAAGATGATCCCTCCGAAACCCTTGGCGAAATCGTTAAAGAGATAGGTGAAATTTTTGTCTAATTCCTAATATCACTCCGTTTTCATCTTGTAAAGGGATACGCGGAATTTTCGAGAGCAGGACAATAGCATGGAGGAAAAGGTGTGTAAAAACAGGAATACACATTTAGCTTGACAGGCCGAACCGGCATGCTTGAAAGATTTGTCTCCATTGAGTGAGGGAATCGGGCAAATTGGATAAATAGGACAACAAGGAGGAAGCACGTGGAAAAGAGATCGGATTTAACCTTGGCAGCGAAAAAATATCCATAGGAAACACATATTTCAAGATAATATCAACGAATCTCATTCGTCTGCTATTATGATGAGTTGCGGCTGAAATAATCAGAATCTAATTGGCCTTCATTTAAAATAACCCTCGGTCGAATCAACGGCCCGCCAGACCAGTTCAGAGCCCAGATGAGGCGATTGGTTGATCAAATCTTGGGTAGGACACTTTTCAATTGATGAAGAAGGGGAAAGTAGTTTAGTATAAGCAAAAACTTATACTATATAGACACTATTACCGATGTTTTTCTTTATTGGGGGAATACAACCGAAGACGGTTTTAGTTGATAAGCAACCGAGATCCTGCCCGGCCTGTGGTCATGTGGGTGTGTACCAGAGGCGGGTTGATCATTATGTGAGCCTGTTCTTTATCCCCCTGTTTCCAGTCAAGCGGGGGACCCCATTCTTGATGTGTGAAAAATGCAACACTGTCATGGACGAACATGGCGCTAGAATGGATAGAACGGATTTCGAGCAGATGCGGGGGGAGAACAGATGCCCCTCTTGTGGAAGACCTACAAATCCGGATTTTACCTTCTGCCCTTACTGCGGAAAGGCGCTGTAACACTGGTGACACTTGGTCATAGCTCACGGTTCTCTCTGCGCGAGACTTTGCAGGTATTCATCCCACTCAATAGGTAGAAGATATTTCTTTTTATTGTTACAATCCTTGCAGGCAGGCACAAGATTACCTTTGGTGCTTTTTCCGCCCCGAATAAGGGGGACGATATGATCCATGGTCAACTCCCCCGGATCAACATGTCGGCCGCAGTAATAGCAAATCCCCTTAGACACCTTTCTTTGCCACCATGCAGATTGCCTCAGTTTCCTGGCCCGCTGCTTCTGCCGATCTATTTCCTTTTTATCTATTTCAGTTTCAAAAGAAATTAGCTTCTCTCCGTTGCTCTTGGGATTTCCAGGAAATATTCAATATGTATTTGCCGAAATTTCTTTCTTTTCTATCATATCTGTGCTGTTTTTGATAAATTATCTTTGATTGTTTAGGAAAAACAAATTGACATATGCTGATTTTGGTAGCCTCGTTTTATCTTTGTAAACAATCTTACCTTTGAAATTATTTTATCCTTTTTTACTTTCGTTGCCAGGGGAGGTTCTGCACTCGTTCAGTTTTTCTCTTGAGGGTTGTTAACCCACTGAGGAACCTTCTATCAAATATAGATTCTTACATGCTCATCCTGAGAGATTATCTCTTAGATTTTAAGTATTACGGTAAATCATCAGCATAATGAAAAAATGTCAAATTCCAAAATCCAAATGTCCAATGAATGACAAATACACAATGTCAAAATTAGGTTATATGGTGTTAGGAGACCGGTGTTTGATTAGAGAAACTCACTTTAATTTAAAAGCAACATTCTGGGTAGGTGCATTTTGGATTTAGGCATTTGGATTTTGTTTGGCATTTGAGCTTTTACATTTGAAATTATAGGTTTGTAATTCCTTGGTTTGGTGTTGTCCGGCTTGAGAAATACTATGAAAATTTCAAATATTTTTGGTTAGTATTATCTTGGTCTCTATCATTTAGATTTGATTAATCTTTTGTATATGAATTATTATAATGATTAACGCAACAAAGAGGAGTTAGATATGGCTGGACAAGTTGATAGGGCATACCCATCACAGTATGAGACGGAGGTGCTTCTGAAGGATGGCTCAAGAATGATGCTGAGGCCGATCAGAAGCGAGGATACTGATTCCTGGCTTGCGTTTGTTTCCCGGCTCAGCCGCCGCACCAAATACCTGCGCTTCCATTCTTTGCCCAAGTTGACCATGGAGGAGGCTATTCGGTTCTGTACGGTGGACTACATCAATACCTTTGCGTTTGTAGCCGAAGTACTGGGGGATCAGCGTCAGGATATAGTGGCCATCGGGCGTTACTACCGTCTGCCCATTAAACATTCAGCGGAGGTGGCCTTGGTCATCGAGGATGCCTATCAAGGAAAGGGTATCGGAACCAAGCTCATGGAGTGGCTGACTAATGTAGCGCGAGAAAACGGCATCACCACCTTCGAAGCAGATGTGCTGGCTGAAAATGAAGAAATGATGACCGTTTTCAGGGATTACGGCTTCCACATTACCAGCGAACTTCAGGAGGGTGTATATCACGTCACCCTCCCTATTGGCCGAACCAAAAAGGTACTCAAGAGAGAGGAGGAAAGGGAGCGTATCTCAACAGTGGCCTCACTTCGTTCCCTCCTATACCCAAAATCCGTGGCGGTCATCGGTGCTTCAACAAAGCCAGGCAGCATTGGGCAGCTTCTTTTCAAGTGCATAATGGAAAACGGCTTTTCCGGAATCCTTTACCCGGTTAACCCTAATGCCCAAGCGGTACTGTCGGTGAAGGCCTATCCTTCAATAGTCGAGGTCCCGGGCAATGTGGATCTGGCGGTTATTGTGGTGCCTGCCCCGCTTGTCACCAGGGTAGCAGACGAATGCGGGCGCAAAGGAGTGCACGCTATAGTGGTCATATCCGATGGGTTCAAGGAGAGAGGGCCCGAGGGGGCCCATCGCGAAAGGGAGCTCCGCGATATTACCCTGGGTCACGGCATGCGGCTCGTAGGTCCAAACTGCATGGGGATAATCAATACCGACACCGCCATAAATTTGAACGCCAGCTTTTCACCGGTTTACCCCCCACCGGGTAATGTTGCTTTCCTCTCGCAGAGCGGTGGATTAGGGCTGGCTATCCTAGATTATGCCAACAACCTTAATATGGGCATCTCCACCTTCTTGAGCGTGGGCAATCGTGCCGACATATCTGCAAATGATCTCCTCCAATACTGGGAACAGGACCCGGCAACAAAGGTTATCTTGCTGTACCTGGAGTCCTTCGGCAACCCGCGTAAGTTTGCGCGTATTGCTCGGAGGGTTTCAGCAACCAAGCCGATAGTCGCAGTCAAGAGTGGCACGAGCCCTGCAGGATCCCGCGCTGCCTCGTCCCACACAGGGGCCCTGGCTACCTCGGAGATAGCCACAGATGCGTTGTTTCGCCAGGCCGGCATGATAAGGGTAAACACTTTGGAGGAGCTTTTCGATGTGGCTACTATGCTCTCAAACCAACCACTGCCCAAGGGCAGAAGGATAGTTATAGTAACCAATGGAGGCGGTCCAGGTATACTTGCTGCTGATGCCTGCGAGAACCACGGCCTCGTGCTGCCGGAATTCTCTCCAGAGATGAGAAAGGAAATAAGCGCAATCAGCAAGCGGGATATCGGGATTCATAACCCCCTCGATTTGACCGGCGGCGCCACAGAGGAGGAGTACGAAGGTGTATTAAAGCTCCTAGCCCGTGACAAGGACACTGATGCCGTTATTATCATATTTGTACCGCCGGTAGTCGTCCCCCCGAAGGCTATGGAAGATAGCATACGGCGAGTAGCTCCTCTCTTCATGCGGCAGCGAAAGCCTCTGTTGGCCTGTTTCATGGGTCAAAAGGGTTTCAAGGCAAAGCTGGATTTCAGGGAGAAGTTTGTGCCCTCTTATCCCTTCCCCGAGGATGCAGTCTCGGCCTTGGCCAGGGCAGTTGAGTATAGCGAATGGCTGAGGAGGGCCAAGGGAATCATTCCAAAGATTCGTGGTGTCAAGCGAGAAAAGGCTCGAAAGACAATTGAGAAAGCAATGACCCAGAGCGCTCAGAGGCCGCTCTGGCTCTCTGCACAGGAGATAGCCGACCTGCTGAGCTGTTATGGCGTACGTTTTGCCGTGACAATCATGAGCGAGACGGCAGCCGGGGCAGCTGCGGCAGGCTCAAGGGTAGGATTCCCCGTTGCAGTTAAGCTGGCCTCCCCTAGCATTACTCATAAGACCGATGTCGGTGGAGTGAAGCTGAACCTCACATCAGAGAGTGAGGTGGAGAGAGCCTTTAATGATATTAAGGCCAAGCTTGCCGAGATTAACCGTGAGGATGAGATGGAGGGCGTTACTGTGCAGCGCATGGTAACCGGTGGAACAGAGGCGATCGTTGGAATGACGGAGGATCCATCCTTCGGTCCGCTCATCATGTTTGGCCTTGGAGGAATATATGCAGAATTGATGAAGGACGTGGCCGTCAGACTGCACCCTCTTACCGATTCCGATGCCAAGGAACTGGTGGGCTCTATCAAGATGAGAAAGCTCTTTGATGGGTTCAGGGGTTCGCCGCCCGCCGATACCTCTGCCGTGGAGGATTTACTACTGAGGCTCTCGGCCATGATAGAAGATACTCCACAAATTGCAGAGCTCGACTTTAACCCGGTAAAGGTAATGCCGCGGGGAGAGGGTTACTGGGTTGTAGATGCGAGGATTATGGTGAAATAGGAACAGTGACAGAAAGGGAAGGCGAGAGGCTCTGTTACCTAACTCGTATAATATAAGAGGTAGGAATGCATAAAGATTTATGTCGGAATTGACATAAGTTATTAATATTCCTATTTTTCTTGACATTTGGGAGGAGTGGCGGTAGTCACTCTAATTGGGGTCATTAGCATATACATTTCACTCTGTCAGGCATGATTTTGGCCCAGCTTGCTGGGGTGAGAACACTTACAGAAACATATTACTATAAGCGGGGGGGAAGGAGGACGTTTATGGACAAGATATTAAGAATCAACATGGGAGCAGAAGGCGGTCCTAAAGCCACTGAGGAACCCCTGCGGGATTATTCGGGCCTGGGGGGCAGAGCATTGACTTCCGCAGTGATTTCTAAGGAAGTAGATCCGCTATGCCATCCGCTTGGGGAAAATAATAAACTGGTCATTGCCCCTGGCTTGCTGAGCGGAACAACTGGGGCCATGTCAGGGAGGATTTCGGTAGGCTGTAAGAGCCCACTCACGGGTACTATCAAAGAGGCAAACGCAGGGGGGCAGGCTTCTCAGGTTCTGGCCAGGTTAGGCTATGCAGCTATAGTCCTGGAAGGGAAACCCAAAGATGATACCCTTTACAAGGTGTTCATCAACAAGGATGGGGTAAAAATAACCCCCGATAATGGCCTCAAGATGCTGGGCAACTACGACCTTGTGGACAAGATAAAAGGTGAATATGGGGATAAAATCGCGTGCATCTGCATCGGACCCGCTGGTGAGATGAAGATGTCTGCAGCCTCTGTGGCATGCACAGACATGGAGCTGAGACCAACCCGGCATGCAGGCCGAGGAGGAGTAGGTGCTGTCATGGGCGCCAAGGGTGTAAAGGTCATCGTGCTTGATGACACCGGGATGAAGATGCGAAGCCCGAAGGATCCTGAGAAATTCAAAGAAGCCAATAAGGCGTGGGTTGAAGGTCTCAAAAAACATCCTGTTAGCGGTGAGGGACTTCCCGCCTATGGGACCAACGTATTGACCAATGTGATCAACGAGGCCGGGGGATACCCGACAAAAAACTTCAAGTTGGGCCGCTTTGATACGTGTCAGAAGATTAGCGGGGAAACCCAGGCTGAAACGGAGACAGCTAGGGGTGGATCCGCCACCCATGGCTGTCACAGGGGCTGCGTTATCAAGTGCTCCGGCATTTACGTGGACAAAGACGGCAATTACCTGACCAAACAGCCGGAATATGAGACGGTCTGGGCGCACGGTGGAAATTGTGGGATAGATGATCTGGACTCTATTGCGATGCTGGACCGCCTGGATGATGATTACGGCCTGGATACCATCGAGATGGGCGCCACCATTGGGGTGGCCATGGAGGCTGGCCTGGCAAAGTTTGGAGATGCCGAGGCGGCCATTAATCTTGTGAAGGAAGTGGGTAAAGGGACCCCCCTAGGACGTATCCTGGGAAATGGAGCAGCCGTAACCGGCAAGGTGTTTGGTGTGGAGAGGGTCCCAGTTGTCAAAGGTCAGGCACTTCCGGCCTATGATCCTCGCGCGATCCATGGCATCGGGGTCACCTATGCTACCAGCACCATGGGGGCAGATCATACTGCGGGTTATGCTGTAGCGACCAATGTTCTGAACGTCGGGGGAAGCGTTGATCCACTGAAGCCAGAAGGCCAGGTGGAACTTTCCAGAAACCTCCAGATTGCCACTGCTGCTGTTGATGCCACAGGTATGTGTCTCTTCGTTGCCTTTCCAGTTCTGGACCAGCCTGACACATTTCAAGCACTGATTGATATGATCAATGCCTTTTATGGGTTGAACCTGAATGCCGATGATGTGACCGAGCTGGGCAAATCTATTCTCAAGAACGAGAGGGACTTCAATACCAGGGCCGGTTTTACTGCCCAACACGACCGGCTGCCTGAATTCTTCAAGAAGGAGTCCCTACCGCCTCACAACCTCACGTTCCAGGTGAAGGATGAGGATCTGGATACCTTCTTTAACTGGTAGGGGATAAGGCTCTCTTCTGTATAGATGGGGAGACCTGTGCCGGGTCTCCCCATTCTCTTATCTGGGGAAAAAATTGTTTCCATTCTTTTCCGCTACGAACCTTTGTTTGTGTCTGGAGGATGACCTCATCCCGAGGTTTTTTCTGCTTGTGCAGCAGGGTTTCATGGTGAAGGCAGAGGTAGGTTCCACCATCGAGTCATTACTCTGCCAGCAACTTGGCTTGAGCCCGGAATATGTTGAGAACAGAATTCAGACCATTTTTCTGGATGGCAAGCCTGTCGATAATGTGGATTCTGCCACTGTCAAGGAGGGATCAACCTTGGCCCTTTCTGCCGCCTTGCCAGGACTTGCTGGGGCCACATTGCGAAGGGGAGGTTACTATGCCCCAATGCGCAGCCAGATCTCTCACAGAGAGGAAGCTGCCCCTGAGCCACATCATGAGGGCATGATTTTCCTGAAGCTTTTCAATTTGCTCCTTAAAGAGCTGGGACCATCTTTCCTTAAACGCGGTATTTGGGTCAAGGGAAAGGACCTCTCAGATTTGTTCAAAAGACAGCCAGATGATTTCTGGGCAGGGTGCAAGGGGGTTAAGCTGGATGGTGAAAAAATCGATTTAAAAAGGTTGAAGGAAATCAACTGGGCAGATAGAAATGTCTTTCTGCAGGTTAAGCCTCATTAAAGGGAGTGCACCGCGGCGAGGGTGTCTCCCCACCCTCCGCTCCATTATCTCTGCCAACAGTGCAAGAAGTCACTCATCAATCACAGCATTTTTCTTTTGACTTTATTGATGTTCCCCTCTAATTTTGCTGTCATAGCACGTGCAACCTATTGTATATGAGCGTTTTTAGTAGCTTTAAGGATCCCATATGGTGTAAAATCCGTTGTTTATTAGTAACGAGAATATCTTATGGCTGAAGCTGGCGTGACGTTCCGAAACAAGGAATTTTCCCACATAACTGGCGAGAAATTGATGAATCTGAAGATAAAGGAGAAAGAAGGGTGAAGAAGGCCCTGATTTTCGTAGGAATATTGATTCTTTTGGGGGCTGCTCTTTACTGGGCCGGAGCGGAGTCGAGAAAGGAGACAAAGGCGAGTGCACCAGCGGTTGGGAACCGCCAAAGGGTAATCCCGGTAGAGACTGTAGAGCTGCCTCGGGGCACACTGGAGCGCCATTTGTATCTGACCGGCAGTATTGTAGCTGAGGCGACGGTGGATGTATTCTCAAAGGTATCTGGCATTCTGGAGAGAATCAGGGTGAATCAGGGAGACAGGGTAGAGGCAGACCAGATCATTGCCATGGTGGAGAGGGAGGAAAAGGAGGCAGAGCTGCAGGAAGACGGGGCTGCCCTTGATGTACTGCGCGCCAGATGGGCGCAGATGGAGACCGGGGCCAGACCGGAGGAGATTGCCCAGGCCGAGCAACTGGTCCGCCAGACTAAGGCCAGCTGGGAGACCAGTCTTGACAACTACCGGAGGTTAAAAAAGCTTAAGGACAGGGATTATATCTCTCAACAGCTCCTCGATGAAGCCATGCTAAAAGTGACCCTCAATGAGGCTGAATACAGCTCAGCAAGTGAGAAACTAACCCTGTTAAAAAAGGGAGCGAGGCAGGAGGACCGGGATGCACTCCTTGCACAGATTCGTCAGGCTGAGGCCTCGGTGAGGCTGGCCGAGATGCAGTTAAAGAACACTACTATCCGCGCTCCTATTAGCGGGGTTGTTAGCAAGAGGTTTGTGGATAAAGGTGCGCTTGTTAGCAAGACCACTCCAATCGTGAGGATCGTGGCCATGGATCGTGTCAAAGCCGTTGTTCAGGTTGTGGAGAGCGAACTCGCTCAGCTCCACTGTGGGGCTACTGCCGACATTTCTGTGGATGCTTACAGAGAAGAGATCTTTAAGGGGAAAATAACATGCATTAGCCCCACTGTCGATCCTAATAGCAGAACGGCCGACGTGGAGATTCAGGTTGACAACAGGGATTATAGACTAAAGCCGGGCATGTTTGCCCGGGTAAATCTCGTTGTCCAGAGGCGCGAGCAGGTTCTCTTGCTCTCCAAAGACTCCCTGTTGAGAGAAAGTGATCCCGCGAGGGTCTTCATCCATGACAGCGGTCGGGCATCACTCAGGGAGGTCACTCTCGGGCTTGAGGGAGAGCAATTCGTGGAGGTTCTGAGGGGGTTGCGAGAAGGGGACGAGGTTATCGTAGCAGGACACTATGAGCTCAGAGATGGGATGCCCGTAAAGGTTATCCGGAGACACAAAAACCCATGAACCTTTCGGATCTGGCCGTTCGAAGACCAATTACTACGTCGATGTTTTTCTTAGCCCTCCTGATCTTTGGGTCCATTGCCTTGCTGCGTCTTCCCATAGATATCTTGCCGGATATAACCTACCCGTCCATCACTATCTACACCAAATACGAGGGAGCCGGGCCGCAGGAAATCGAATCGCTTATTACTGAGCGGATCGAGAAAACGGTCAGCACCATTGATAATGTCAAGGATGTGCGCGCTACCTCCGCTGAAGATGGCTCCACAGTAACGGTGGATTTCAACTGGGGGGCGGACCTGGCAGAATCAGCCAATGATATTCGGGAGAAACTGGATCGGATTCGCCGTTTTCTGCCCGAAGATGCAGACGACCCCTTTCTTTATAAATACGATCCCTCAAACCGCCCTATCCTCATTATTTCCTTGAGAGGTCCACTGCATAAATCCAAGCTGCGAGATCTGGCAGACGGCCGGATTAAGTATGATCTCGAACAGATTGAAGGAGTGGCAGCCGTTGATATATGGGGAGGCCTGGAGAGGGAGATCCAGGTGGAGGTACAGGGAGAGAAGCTCCGCTCAGTTGGTCTGTCCATCGATGTTTTGGTTGACATCCTGAAGGCAGAAAATCTCTCTCTGCCGGGGGGCCGTCTCGAGGCGGGTAGAAGGGAATGGCTGATTCGTCCCATGGGAGAATTCTCGAGTTTGGAGCAGATAGAAAATACCATTGTGGGCATCAAGGAGGGTAGGCCCATCTACCTGAAGCAGGTTGCAGATGTGAAGGATGGCTTTAAGGAGCGTCGCACCCACACCAGGATTAACGGTGAGCTCGGTGTGGTTGTGGCTATCAGGAAACAGTCGGGAAGCAACACCGTTCAGATCTCCGACAGGGTTCTCGAAATTATTCCTAGGCTCAAACGGGACCTTCCTCAGGGGGTGACCTTGTCGGTTATTATTGATGGAGCGGATTTCATCAGAAAGTCGATACGACAGGTCAAACAGGTCGCCTTTATTGGGGGTATCCTTGCGGTAATAGTGCTATTCGCCTTCCTCAGAAACACGCGAAGCACATTGATCATCGCTAGCTCCATACCGATCGCCGTGTGGTCTACCTTCTTTCTCTTGGAGTTGATGGGGCTGAGTCTCAACATGATGTCCCTCGGCGGATTAGCGCTTGGAATTGGGATGATTCTAGACAGCTCTATTGTGGTTCTTGAGAACATCTTTAGGCATCGAGAAGAGGGAAGGGGAGCCATAGAAGGAGCCCTGAAGGGCAGCCAGGAGGTGGGGATGGCCATCACTGCCTCTACCTTAACGACCATCTGCGTATTTCTTCCCCTCCTGTTTTTGAGGGGCATAGAAGGCGTGATGTTTAAGCAAATGGCCCTCACCGTCACCTTCGCCCTTCTGGCATCTTTAGTGGTGGCTCTGAGCTTAATCCCCATGCTTTCATCTCAGGTATTGCGAGTTCACAAAAAAGAGTCGACAGAGGCCAAAGCTCGTTTCTATGAAGGATATTTGAAGTGCCTGGGATGGTGCCTGAAACACAGAAAAACGGTCTTGAGTGGATCGGTTTTCGTCCTGGCTCTGGCCTTTGGAACTTTCCATCTTAAGGGCGTTGGAACTGAGCTCTTTCCCGAGATCGACGAGGGAATTATTAACGGGGCTATTGAGATGCCGGTGGGAACCCGTCTCGAGATCACGGATCAGGTCACCAGAGAGGTGGAGAAAATAATCAATCGTAATATTCCGGAGGTCGAGGGGATGTTTGCCCGCTCAGGGGGCAGCTGGCGTCGAGGAGGAGGATCTCACACGGCCTTTTTCCGGGCCTTTCTGGTTGACAAAAAGGATAGAAAGCGCTCCACGAGGGAGATTGCGGCAGGCCTGAGGCCAGAACTGGCCAATATTCCCGATGCAACGGTTCGGATTTCCGAGGGAAGATCCATGTACATGAGAATTCTCGGACAGGGAAGGGAGGAGAGGCTCGAGATAGACGTCCGGGGCTACGACCTCAACAAGGGTAAGGCCCTTGCTAAAGACATCGTAAGGAGGATAAGGAGCGTGGAGGGGGTCATTTATCCAAGGATCAGCCTTGAGGACAATCGGCCCGAGCTCAGAATAAGCATAGACAGGTCCAAGGCAGCCACAATGGGTCTTCCGATTTCAAGAATTCTTCAAGCCATCCGTACCAACGTGGAGGGAACAGTAGCCTCTCAGTACAGGGAGGGGGGTGATGAGTTCGATATCGTTGTGCGTTTACGGGAAGAGGATCGCGGGAGGCTCGATGATATCCTGGATATATTCATCACCCGGCCGGGTGGGAAGGAGATCTCCTTGAAAGGGTTTGCGCGTATCATCGAGGGGAAAGGACCTACAGAAATCGAGCGCAGAAATCAGCAGCGGTTGATCACGGTGAGAGCAGGGATCCAGGGACGAGATCTTGGGCACGTGGTTCAGGATATTGCAGAGAGGATCCATAATCTGGAGATACCTCAAAACTTTCGCCTCGATTTTGCAAGTGAGCACGAAAAGCAAAAGGAGGCCTTTGGAGGTCTCCTGTTTGCCATTATTCTCGCAATTGTTCTGGTATACATGGTTATGGCCTCCCAGTTTGAGTCCCTTTCGGAGCCCTTTGTGATCATGTTCACGGTACCGTTTGCCTCAATTGGCGTTATTCTGGCGATTTTAATCCTCCACATGAATGTCACGATCCCTGTTTTTATCGGAGGGGTCCTTCTTATCGGAATCGTGGTCAACAATGGGATTGTCTTGATAGACTGCATCAGCCGATTGAGGAAAGAAGGGAAATCCTTGGAAGAGGCGATTCTCTTGGGAGGCAGGAGACGGCTTCGTCCAATCCTGATGACCACCTGCACCACAGCCCTGGCCCTTGCCCCCATGGCCGTCGGGTTCGGAGAAGGATCGGAGATGAATGCCCCTATGGCTCGGGTAGTGATCGGAGGGATGTTGGTATCCGCCCTTTTCACCCTCTTCTTTGTTCCTACCTTATATGGCTCAATTAGGGGGGTCGGAAGAGATTAGTCAGACAGAAAGACTTGATCGAAAGGGTTCAATTCATATCTCTTTGGCCACCATCCCTGATTCCAACGGTTCTCACATGGGGGAGAGTGCCAAATACTGATGGGACCATTATGATACTATTGTAGGGCGTGCTTTAAATATGGCGAAAGAGTAAGGAGAAAAATATGATAGCACAAGGCCTTATCCGTCATCATTTCACCATTAATAGGGTATAAGCACAAATACCTCTTTCAGTCTCAAGAGACGCCACTGTCTTAAGATCCCTTTTTCGTTTCCTATTTCACGAAACTAGGTAATTTGCCCTACGAGGGATAGGGAATAGACAGAAAATAAAGCCACCCCATTCATGAATGGGTGTGGTATTTTTGTTTTTGAGTAAGTTGCCTCATTGATCCTATCTGACTAAATAAATAAACTCGGCTTTAATGCCACCGGGTTTACCAGTCTCTGGGCTTTCTTTACCAGGCGACGTAAGTTAAGAATCAAAAGGACCTAAGAAGATTTTTTTGGCAAGATATCTCTTGACGGACTTCTTAATGCCTTTGCACAACTTACTAAAATTGGCATCGGAGGCATTACAGCGCATATGAGAAGAGGGCTCTTCAGCGCTTTACACAGTCCTATCAAAAGATGCCTTGTTGTGCGGATGGTGCAACATTCCCTATCAAGTGAGCGACAGGTAAATCAGTGCCAGTCCTTGTTGCCAACTTATTTGCCTGCTTATTTGGGTTTTTCCCTGGAGCACCCTCTGGAGTTCTGGTGAAGACTTCCGCGAGGAGTTGAGTTTCATCCTTAATAGTGTAACGAGCTGAAGGAGAACATTATGTCACAAATGATGAAGAACAGGGGTTGGACCGTTACTTTCAGTGGAACAGGAATTAACCTTGCCCTCGGTATTCTCTATACGTGGAGCATCTTCAAGGGGGCAATCAGGCAATCTATCGAGGAAGGAGGCGAAGGGGCCTTCAACTGGGATCTTGCCTCGTTGAATGACCCGTACGCTATCTGCTGTATTGTCTTTGCCTTTATAATGATTCTGGCCGGAAAGTGTCAGGATCGATTTGGGCCCAGGAGGACCGCTTTAATGGGTGGTGTCCTCGTGGGACTGGGCTTCATTTGGATTTCGCAGACCACAAACTATGTTGCCTGGGTTCTGGGATTTGGCGTGCTGGCAGGCGCAGGTATTGGCTTCGGCTATGCTGCAGCAACCCCGCCAGCGCTGAAATGGTTTCCTCCTGCAAAAACTGGATTGATTGCTGGGCTGGTGGTTTGTGGTTTTGGCCTTGCCTCTTTGTATATTGCGCCCCTGGCACAATATTTTCTTGGTATTTGGGGATTGCAGAAGGCCATGCTATTTTTCGGGATAGCCTTCCTGGTGGTCGTGTGCGGACTTGCCATGCTCCTTGTGAATCCCCCGGCAGGTTATGTCCCTGAAGGTGCTGGTGTCAATGTCAGCCAAACTGTTTCTTCGGACATTGCAGAAATTGAGGCCAAACCATCGGAGATGTTGAAGACACGGGCCTTCTATACTATATGGCTCATCTACTTCATAGGGGCTGGGGCAGGGCTCATGGTGATAGGAAGTCTGGCAGGGATGGCCAAAAAGAGCATGGGGGAATTGGCTTTTTTGGTCGTGGCCATTTTGGCCATTGGAAATGCAGGCGGTCGGATCATCGCAGGAATCCTATCGGACAAGATTGGCCGGCGTGCGACACTTATGATCATGCTGGGTGTTCAGACGATTCTCATGCTTGTGGCTATTCCCATTGTAGGGGCTGAAAAGTCGAGTGCTGTTGTTCTTGTCCTGGTGGCAACCTTCATTGGTTTCAACTATGGAACCAATCTTTCGCTCTTCCCCTCTTTGACAAAGGACAGCTGGGGTCTGAAGAATTTTGGCATCAACTACGGAATTGTGTTTACCGCTTGGGGAGTGGGAGGATTCGTCATGGGCAGGTCATCGCAGATGTTGATTGCGCATACTGGCGCTTATACGTCTTCCTTTCTGACTGCAGCAGCCCTCCTCATTGTAGGTGTTTTCCTCGCTTTGACACTAAAAGGAAGGAAGGCCTAAGAAGAATTGATCCAAAAGGAAGCCGCTTGACGAAAAACAAGCGGCCCAAATAAACCAAAAAGTACACCGAAGGCCTGGTTAACGCTAAGCCTTCAAGGCCTGATCAAAATCCTCAATAATATCTTCAGTTGCTTCTATTCCTACCGATACCCGGATTAAACTTTCGGAAATTCCCAGCTTTTTCCGGTCTTCGGGAGACATGCCTGAGTGAGATGTGGTGACCGGTCGCGTGATGAGGCTTTCCACGCCCCCGAGACTTGGGGCGACGAATGGTATTGTCGTATTTTGTATAAAGCGCTCCGCTGCCTTGACACCGCCTTTCAGTTCGAAACTCAACATACCACTGAAACCATCAAATAGTTCGCAGGCACGCTGGTACCTGGGATGGCTTTCAAGGCCCGGATAATTAACTTTTTTGACTGCCGGATGCTTTTCTAGGAACAGAGCAATCTTGATCGTGCTCTCATTCTGATATTTTACCCGCACGGCAAGTGTTTTCAGACCGCGATGCAGCAGAAAACAGGCGTGGGGATCGAGGGAACCGCCCAGGTGGTTGAGTTTGTGAGTGATCTTCTCGATCAGATCGGTGCATCCGATGACAGCGCCGGCTACAATGTCCGAATGACCGTTGAGGTATTTGGTGCAACTGTGGAGCGAGAGGTCAAAACCCCATTCAGGTGGTCGGAAATTGACAGGGCTGGCAAAGGTATTATCGATCACAGAAACCAGGCCACGGGCGTTGGCAAATTCAACAACCGTTTTGAGATCTCCGACCTGGAGCAGTGGGTTGGTCATTGTTTCAACATAGATCGCTTTGGTATTGGGGTGGAGTTGGTGCTCCCAGGAATCCGGATTGTCAGCATCGATGAAATCATATGAGATGCCCAAGGTGGGAAGATCTTTGGTGATCAAATCATGTGTCCCGCCATACAGACAGTCTTGTGCCAGCACGTGATCCCCCGAAGAGAGAAGGGTTAGAAGGGTAGTTGAAATTACCGCCATACCGCTGGCAGTCACCAGCGCTGCCTCGGCGTTCTCTAAGGCCGCCAGCTTTTGATGCAAGGCAACGTGGTTCGGCGTATTATTCAGGCGAATGTATTTGAGATCATGGTAACTGGTGGCCCCGCTGTATTCAAAGGTAGAAGACTGAAAAATCGGCATACTGACTGCACCTTCGATAGGTGGGTCAGGTTCACCGGCGTGAATAAGTCTGGTTTCGAGATGTTTATAAACTTTGGCCATGAGTAACCCTCCCATTTGACACTAATGATCCTGTATCGGTTTTCTCATCTTTCATTGAAATCCTCCCTTACTCCGAGTATGCACTAACCAGAGCATATTATTGTTTGCATTGGACATAACCGAGAAGGGTCTAGGATGGTCACAACAGAAAAAACCTCATGCCCCTCCCGATATTGCAAGCTATTTGATGCTCTCAGTAGTAACATTGCAAAATAAAAAATCAAAGGTAAAAGATTGGTATCGTTCAAAAGTGTTCCCGTGGTGACAGTTCAACTGAAAGGATTTCAAAAGATTAAGTGGTAGAATAAAAGGATAGGCTTCCACCACTTGAGGTTGCATCTCACAGGAGATTACCGGATCCTGGGGAGAGCCATTTTCTTACCTGTCTTTTTTTCTTGAATTAAGGTTTGGCTCTGATAGGATCAAAAGGCAAAAAAAGTCTTTATAAGGAGGCTAAACGGTGGAACCCTTCAAACCCTTTCCCCAATGCGTTGATTGCTTGATGGATCTGGCTCAGCAGGCGGCCACACAGGTTGCCGGGGAAGATGCTCAATTCGTGGTAGAAGCTGAGGCTGTGGCTCGTGAAATCCTGATCGATGCAGAGCGGAGGGGCCTCACCTCCCCTGAGGCGGCCAATCGGATCCTCAGGGAGATCAAACGCCGCTCACGGGTGTCAGACCCCTATGCCCAATTCAAGGCCGAGGAAATGGCACAGGCCAACAGAGTTTTTTCACAACTGGAAAGGTATGTGGGAGAAGATCTGCGTTCACGCATGAGCCTGGCGGTTTTGGGTAATAGCTTGGATTTTTTCATGGATCCTGATAAGGCCCTTTCTCACATTCCAGACCAGACCCAAAAAGGCCTTTCCTTTTTCCACGATGATGTTGCCCGACTAGAGAGTTTCCTCTCAGAAGGTCCGGGCTTGGTCCTCTACCTAACTGACAATGCTGGCGAGATTTACTTTGATCAGCCACTCTATGAATACATTCGAGACCGGGCCGCGCGAACGGTTTTGGTGGTGAAGGGTGGCCCTTCGCTGAACGATGTGACCAGGGCTGAGCTCAAGGTAAGTAGTCTGGAGAGGCGGTTTTCTGAGGTGGCAGACACCGGAACGGATGGAGTGGGGATAGATTGGGAACATGTTTCAAAGGAATTTCTTGATCTTGTTGACCAGGCAGACCTTATGTTGGCTAAGGGGATGGCGAATTTTGAGTCCATGTATCCTAGGGATCTACCCAGTCCAGTGTTCTTTCTCTTTAAGGCAAAGTGCAGGCCCATCCAAGATTATCTAGAAGCCCCACCAGAGAGCTACTGGGCACTTTGGTACGACGGTCATTCGAAAGGCAGGTGCTGGTGATACAGAGGATAAACGTACAATTCTTTGCAACATTCAGGGATATCTTCGGGACAAACGCGATGGAAGTTGCGGTAAAACCCGGAACTAGTATTGGGGAGCTTCTAGGTCTCATTTTCAACACCGAAGAGCGCCGGAAAAAGATCTTTGATAATGGCAAAATAAAACCCTATGTCATTATTTTGAAAAATGGGAGACACATCCAGCACCTTGATGGAGTCGAAACAGAACTGAAAGAAGGGGATAAGGTATCAATATTTCCTCCTATCGCCGGCGGTTAAACGATGCAAAAGAGGAAAGGGATTTCCATTTGGGCAACAGCCTGGGTATTGTGGACGTTGTGCTCAGAACGAGCAGATCATACGGAAAGGGGAAACCATTAAAACAGAAGATGTCCGCTCATTTTTTTCCGGATTGCTGCCCCTCTTTGTCTTGGCACATTTCGCCCACCATCTGCTGACCGCACTCCCCGTACCGCTCCTGCCGATGATCCGCAGCGATTTTGGCCTCGATTACACCCAGTCCGGATTCGTGATCTCGGCGTTCATTCTGGCATATGGCATGGGTCAGGTGCCCGCCGGTTTACTCGGTGACCGGGTGGGGCCTCGGATACTCATAACCACGGGCATACTCGGCGTGGCCCTGGCCGGTCTTTTGGTCGGCCTTTCGCACACCTACCTAACGATGATAGTCTTCCTCGTGGTAATGGCCCTGCTTGCCGGAGGCTACCATCCAGCTGTTCCTCCGCTGATCTCTGCTTCGGTTAAGCCGGAGAACCTGGGCAGGGCACTGGGATTGCATATGATTGGGGGAGGCGTCAGCTTTTTCTTAGCCCCCCTCATGGCCGCTGGCATCGGCGCCACCTGGGGCTGGCGCGGCGCATTCATCACCCTGGCTGTCCCCACTGCTGCATTCGGAGTTTTATTATATGTGCTCCTGGGTCAGCGGTTAGTAGCAAAGAAAGTCCAGTCACAGACTACCAAGACCTATGACGAGGAAACACCTGATCCAAGGCGCTTCCGCCGACTGGCATATATCATATTCCTGAGCACCTTCACCCATGCGGTTCTTTATTCCACAATCTCGTTTGTCCCGCTATTTTTGGTCGACCACTTCCTTATTCCCAAGGCGACAGCTGCAGCACTGATAGCTATAATATACTCAGCGGGCCTATGGGTAGGCCCTATTGGAGGCTATCTCTCCGATCGCTGGGGCAGGGTGCCGGTGATACTGACGGTATGTACTATTACCGGCCCCCTCATCTACCTTCTTAATCTGGCGCCGTACCGCTGGGGCATCGTATTGTTGTTGCTGGTTATGGGAATAACCATATATGTCCGCATGCCGGTTGCAGAGGCTTACATTGTTGGGCAGACCTCACAGCGTCGCCGTTCTACGGTGCTGGGTATCTACTTCTTCGGGAACATGGAAGGAGGTGGCGTGCTGACGCTGATTATGGGTTATCTGATTGACCAGTACGGCTTCTCCGTCAGTTTTACCACGGCGGGTGCAGTTGCACTTGCAGTGACCCTGGTATGTTCGGTTTTGTTGTGGAGCAGCCGTGAGTGAGTGCCGCAGTTGGCTGTTTGGGGCTTTTAAGGGGGAAGTAGTTAATGTTCACCACTTTCAATATGAGTTTATTTCGCTTCTCACGCTGCGTGGGCTCCGGTTATGGTAAAGGTGTTGAGCACTCCTTCAAAGGTTTGTAGATCTTTTTCGAAGTAATATCGTTCAGCAGCGTTGTAGCGTATGCTATAGAACCTTTCCCCCATAATAACGCCATAGTAGATGGTTTTGAACCCTAAGCCATCTTTATTTCTGTATTTGAATACGATCTTAAACCCTTCATATCGGTTTACTGTTGCAGGAGTATTTTCGATCACCGAAAAATTGAAGACAGATCGGTCAGAGCTGATTTCATCAAGGATGACCTCTGCCGCCTCTTGAGGCAACATTCCCCTCTGAAATCTCTTTTTTGTGTGCCTGAAGGGTTGATCAAAATGACGCTCTTGAACGAGGACATACTGTAAGAAAGGCCCATCCCTGCTTATGAGCAGATGTTTATCGGTATTCAATCTCATCCATTTTTGTGGGATGTCGAGAGTAAAGCTATGTTTTGGAGACTCATATAAGCCTCTACCTTGCATCCAGGGAGCGCAGGCAGTGATAAGTAATAGTAACAGGAGTAATAAAAGAAGCCTTTTCATGATCCTTTTTTTTCGTTGCATTGTGCTAAATATTGCTTGATATATGCCCTATCTGGTGCATGTGGTGAAAGGGACAAGTATGACTCAAAAGATCTCTTTGCAAGGGTCTTTTTCCCCTCTTTGTAATAGAGTAATCCTATCGCTCTGAGTGGGTCTGGATAGGATGGTTCGATAGAAAGGGCCTTTTTATAGTAGGCTTTCGCTCTATCTGTATCATTTTGTTTTTTCCTCTGCCTGGAAATTTCACCTAAGAGATAATACGCCCTGGGATCGTTCGGTTTGGTCTTCAGATATTTCTTGGCACCTCTCTGTGCAGTGGAAAACCTTCCTGCTTTTAGATCCAAAAAGGCATTGTCCAGTATTACCTTATGGAGCTTTGTAAGGAAAACTTCCGAGTTTTTGGTCCCTGTCCTTTTTCCTTGATATCGGGTATCAAGGAAATTTCTATAGTTCTCAATTCGGTCCTGAAGCTTTGGATGAGTTCCGAAAAAGAAGGGCTCTCTTAACTTTTCTTCCGCGAGCTCTTTTGTTAGATGTTCAAAAATCTTTGGCGCTTCATTCGGGTCATAGCCAGCTTGTAAAACCAACCTAATACCAACCATATCGGCCTCAGTCTCGAACTCCCGGGAATAACCAGTCACCGCAGCCATACAACCAGTTGAACCGAGAAGAGCTAATAGATCAACGGCCCCATCACACCCAATTTGGCTTTCCTGAACAGCGGCAAGATCGATGGCCTTGTTTTTGCGATCCCGAAAAGCTCTTAGAGCATGCCTATGGGTACAATGTGTCATCTCATGAGCTAAAAGGGTTGCAAGCTGAGCCTCATTATCCATTCGTGCAAGGATTCCGGTATGGATATAAATAACACCATTCGGAAACGCAAAGGCATTCAAATAGGGATTCTTGATGACTATTATTCTGAAGGGAATCCGTGCCAGGATCTCAGGTGTCTGGAGGTTTCCTGCGATTTTGTTCAGATAATCTTCAATCTCATTATCTCGGTATACTAGCCCACTGTTGTTTAAAACTCTTTGCTCTTCCTTTGACCGTTGCCACAGCCTTTTTTCATCATCCTCAAGCCCGAAATCTTCTGTTACCGGAGGAAGGCTGGTGGTTAAACAACCGGCTATCAGGGAGCATAAAATCAATAGTAAGAAGAAGTATCTCATCCAGTCACCTCTGGGAAACAAGAGAGAATATCTTTCACGAGTTCTGTCGCGCTTTCAAGATCTCTAAGGTCATACTCACCCAGAGAACCCTTCACACAATACCAGACAATGGTTCCGGATGAATCTGAAACACAGACACTTACAGATGCCTCTGGCTTATTCGTGGATATGTAACCAAGGGCATCAACGAATATCAGTGAATCTGCTTCGCATTTTTTTAGGATTCTTTCAATAGAACCTAAGGAATAATCAAAATTTCTCAGTTTCTCTGGAAATAGCTGTGGACCGTACGTGTGCAACTGAATAGACCTATTCACAGCCTTGTGAAGAGCTTGAATCTCTTCCACCTCTTTCTCTATCCCCTTATCGGTAATTAATGGCTTTACGTTGTAGTGTTTATCCTGCAAGTTTGCTAAAATTGCACTCAGGAGATTGTGCTTGCCGATTACACCCCAGTCATCTCTTAGCTCGACTACACCACCTGGCGAAAGCTCATAGATTTTGATATCAGAAAGCACAAGTATCGGTATTCCTATATTTGTAACCCTCACCTCAAATTCTGAGTGAGTACGGTATGCTGGTGAGGCGCACCCAAATACGGTGATTAAAAAACAGAGACAGGCAAAAGCGGAAAGGAATCTTTTTCTGTTGTCACTCATTTTCTCTCTCTTTCTTTTTTTTCGAAATGATCATCAGGCGTGCCTGCTTTGTTGAAACCCATGTGTGACATTCACTCATCTCGGCACATCTTTCATTGGAGCTTTTCCAAGGTCTAAGAACCTTTTCTTGACTTATGACAGCATGGAATCTGGAATCTAAGGGTACCACCCCTGAATACTTAAAGTATCGGCAACTAGTCGCGGAGCCTTTAGTGAGATTTTTGTTTTTCCCAGGGGCCATATTCCAACCAAAAAAAAGTAGTCCATTTTGGCGATATGCGATTTTTTCTGAAATGTTGCTATGGGTTAAACTTCTCACTCGTATGCTCAACTGCTTGCTCTATGAATTTGCCGATTCTTAAAGAAATCGGAGGACAGAGATTCTGCACAGAAAACTTGACAATACTGATCCTTAATGTTAGTTTTTCTTGAAATCAGCACTCTTTAGGCCTATTGAAATAACAGAACGACCCCTTTCCCATCTTGTCATTTTTTGCATTACTCAGGCAGATGCCATAGATGTTAAGGCCATAGGCAAAGTCCTCTTCCTGAGGGTGGCGCTCATGGCATTGGTGGCATGAGTGAACCTGAACATGGTTTGGGCATCATGTTCAATTTTCAATAAATTCAAAAAGGAGGCATGAGAGGATGAAAAAGTTATTTTTGTTGCTTTTGATGGCTTTGTTTCTTTACGGGTGTGGAGCTGGAGCAAGAGAGTCTGGGTTCTGGCAGCACGATTCCATGTATAAAAATTGGGATCACCTCAAATTCAGTTTATTTGGATACAAAAATCCCACTGCAGACACCGCAAAAAAGTCTCAGGAACAAGGCTGGTGGGGAATCGAGACCCCTTATATCCCTGCGGAATAGTCTTTTTGGATAACGCTAAATGGAAGGGCCCTCCTTGTAAAGGTGGGCCCATGGTTTTCTGTTTGGTCGTATCTGCTGTCTAGAAAACGGGTATGTTAGTCATTGCCGAGCGTCAGGGTAGAGGCTTATGAACCTCATGCATCTCCTCTCATATGCTCGATAAGCCCTTGCTGAGAACGGGTATAAAATAGAATTCGGATTGATGCCGGAAACGTTCTCGTAAAAGGCTTGGTGCAGTCTGCTTTATTGGAACATCATGATTGGGCTGTGTACTTGACACACAACCGTGTTCTTCTTATTATCCCCCCTTCAAAAAGATAGTTTTTACCATCAATTTATCTTCTTTTGCAGGGCGTTTCGAAAGGCTGAAACGCAAGGCAGTGGGGAATTCTTACGTCCAAGCAACCAAGGGATATTGCAGCGGCTAAGGTAAATTCATGCCTGATCTGGCAGATCGGGGTGGCCACTTTGAGCTGGCTGTTTCTCAGTACTGCACGCCGCTTCCCATATCCGTTTGCCCCGGCGCTGAGTCGGGGTCTGGGAGTACCCTTGACAGCTGTCACTCGGCTGATTGCGGCGAATCAGATTACCGGCATATCGGGATTGTTCTTTGCCCCCCTCGGGGATCGCTGGGGATACCCGGTCATGTTATTAGCCGGCCTGGGCCAGGGGTCTAGGCCAGGGATTTCCGGTTTATCCGGGTTTGGCAGGTGAAATGCAGGCAAAGAGCTGTGTGATATCGTTACAATCCTCCAAGGTCTGGATGACCGTAATGGCTTCTTGTATTTGGTCTTGGTCAAGGATTGAACGGGTGTTTCTTTCAAATTTTTCTACAAGCTCTGTATCGGTCATTTGATGACCGAGTGCAAGCCCCTTCTTTGAGTAGGTTTTTTTGGCTGGGCCTGTACCGGTTACTACCTCAACATCAGGCCTTTGGCGGGCCTCATCGTCGAGATCTGTAATGACTTTAACTTTGCTGGTAAATTCAGCGATGCCCTGGTGTGTGAAAATCTCCGGCGTCTGCCAAGACGGGCCTATTTCAATGCGGTGAGCTGCAATGGAGAAAATGTAAGGGACACTGAACTGAAGGCCGACGTGAGTCTCTATCTGAGTGGTTTGCCATGCAGGGAGTTCGGCCAGGAGATTGAGTTTCACTATTACCTCTGTTATATCATCAGGGTTTAGGTCATACTGGGCGATGATGCTGTGGAAATGGGCAAGGGTGTTCTGCATAGCACCACAACAGGGGAAGGTCTTATAAAATATCCTCTCAGGGAAATGCCAGACCTGACCCAATCCTTCTGTAATATACTCAGGCTTCCATCCATCGCAGCCAAAGGCCCTCCAGAAGCCATAGTCACTGTCCAGAACCTGGGTATCTCCAGTGTAACCCATGTCCGCAGAGAGGATTGCGAGCACCTGTGCCTGTGACAAGAATCCTGCCGAGAGATATTTTCCCATGGATACAGGAACAGTCGTGGCGAATTTCGTGAGCATGGGAACAGGGGCAACATAGCCTGCTATACCCATGGCATGAGCAATTTGGTCTGCAGACAAACCGAGCAGCCTGCCCCCAGCCGCTGCTCCGGCAAAGGAACAGAGGCCATATCCAGGTGTAGGGAGAGACATTACCACCCCTCTTTCTGGCAGTTCGACTGCGAACCGGCGGCCAAAGATCAGACTGGAGCCTATTCGTGTTGCCAGCTCATGAGCCACAGCTGTAGCGATGATTAACTCCTTTCCTGAGACCCTCTTTGTTTCTCCAATGGCTAATGGAGCTGGCAGTACATAAGGGGTAGCGTGGTCGGGCGGGGAAAGGAGTGCCTCGTAATCCAAGGCATTTATCAGTTCGCCTGCAGCAAAAGCAGATGAGGCGCCTGATACCTTATCGCCTGTTCCCAGGATGGTTGCCTCTGCTGGGCCCCCGAGTGAATGCGCCAGGTGTATGGCAGTTTTCCCCTTCTGTGTGCTGAGACCACCGATGGCGCACCCCACAGTATCGAGAAAGAGCCTCTTGGTTTCTTGTACTACGAATAAAGGTAGATCCTCATAATCTGTTCTAGCAGCGAAGTCAGCAATATCCTTGGTTACGTGCATGGTTACTCCTCTAAGACAACTCTATTTTGTCCTCACTATCCCTGTTCCCTTACTACTGTGTCTCGATACTCACCTCTTCCGTAAGGGTTCACAGTTCAGGGTTCACGGTTTCCCGATGAAATCGGGATTCAGGGTTATCTTTCTTTCGTTGACCTTGCTTGTAGGCCAGCCCGCCAGACTTATGGCGAGCAGGGATGGCAGGCGGGCTTTTAGTGAACTTTGAACCATTGAACCTTTGAACCCGTGAACGGCTACCCTCTTCCTTACTCTGTCTACGTTTAATAAGCTCTGCTACAAAACTGCCCACCACTACCTTACTCTTAACTTTAACGGGAATGCGTCTGCTATCTGCCGTGACCCATATCTTTAGTTTCGCATGGGGGCTTTTCTGGAATACCCCGCCGATATGCTTGAGGTCAGGCTCCACGAGATAGGTATCGTAGGTTCCACTGACCACGGTAATGGTTTCTCGTTTGATCACCGTTGCCTTGCCCATGACACACTTTTTTCCATCGGCAACGGGGGCTTGGATCACCAAGTTTTCGGCGAGGTCATAGCGGCGAAAGGCATAAAAAATGGACAGGGGGTCAAAAGAACCTGGCACCAGGGAGATGGGTGATGCCTTTTGTCCGTTGTTAGAATACTGGGCCTCTTGTTTTTCCCAGTTAAAGGTCACCACTATGTCTCTGGTGGTTCTCCCCCTGTTCTGCTTCTTATAGAGCAGGGTGTGGGTCATCTGGGAATCAGTATAGGAATCGATTCGGTCGCGGACCTTGTAAAAGAGATCGATGAGGGGATAGGTTCGTGCCGTCATCACAAAGTGATAGGCCCTCACACCATCTATGGTTTCTATGGGGCGCACCTGGAGAACGGCCTCTCCAGCTGGAATAAAGCTCCACCGGACCTGGAACGTGAGCTTTTCACCTGGGGAAAAGGCCAGAGGCTTCGTGGCGGCGCTCGTTATTCCGGCACGGTATAGGGTGATCATGAGTGCTATGGTAACGAAGAGAGCAATCAGAGATAGTAGCGGTCTGCTGTGATCTCTGTCCAAAGCTGGTGCATTCACGGGTGGCGCCTCAGTGGTCTCAGGTTATGGTCGTGTGAGGTGGTATCATAGCAAATGTCAAGGGGTGAGGCGAGGTATTTGTAAGAGCACAAGCTTGCGATTGGAACCCGGCTGTGGTAGTCTGCGTAACCATGAAAAAAGACAGTAACAGGCCAACGGAACCGAGGAGAGCCTCCACCGTTATCCTGATACGGGAGGAGGGTGGGGAGCTCCAGGTCTTTCTCCTTAAGCGGAGTGGTGGAAGTGGCTCTTTCCCCGGCAATTACGTCTTTCCTGGAGGCACCGTAGACCCCGGAGACGGGAATGCTGAGCTGTGGGAGGCACATGTGGACATGGATCCCAAGGAGGTTTCCCGACGACTTGGTGGAGGACTGAGCGAGGAAGAGGTCTTCGCCTTTGGCGTTGCAGTCATCCGCGAGATCTTTGAGGAGGCCGGAGTCCTTTTGGCCTACAGGAGTAAGCAGACCAAGGGTGATCTGGACCGGGTGTGTGAGCGGCGTATGAGCACCACTGGGCTTCACAAGGACTGGGCCCAGGAGTTGGTGGTGTCTGAAGGGTGGACCCTAGCGTTTACTATGCTCGCACGGTGGGCACACTGGATCACCCCTGAACTTATGCCGTACCGCTTCGATACCCGATTCTTTATGACTTTTATGCCCCAGGGACAGGAATGCGTTTCGGACACCCGTGAAACCACACAGGGGATTTGGATCAGCCCTGAAAACGGGCTTGCCGGCAACCTTCGAGGTGAGATCCCCCTAAGTCCACCGGCCCTTATTACCCTTCAGGAACTTTTGCACTATTCAGACATAAAGGATTTGAAAAAGGAAGCCCAATCGCGCTCGTGGGGTGAGGCGCGCCTCCCTCGTCTGATTCCCCTATCCGAGGGATCAGTAATCCTCCAGCCATGGGATCCGATGCGTCATCTGGAATTTGAAATCGACCCCAACACACTTTCAGAGTCCGTCCTCCCAGTCGGAGCACCCTTTTCCCGGGTATGGTATCATGAAGGTGTATGGAAGCCGATTGGATGCTGAGAGCGTCTTGCCACAGGAGATTTTCCGGTAAGTTGATAGGCATCACGACAAAAGCTCCCATCTTCTGATGAGATGAGCTCCACTTTTGTTAGATCGAAGTTTTCAGAGACGGGTGGAAAAAAAGAGAGATCTATTCCTTTTCATATTTCCCCGGAAATCTTTTATGGATATGTCCTTTGCCTTTCTCTCTCAAGTCAGTAGCGGCTTTGAAGATGTGATTGAAACGGTGTTTTAGTTCGTAAAACCCGTGCCACCAGGTGTAATCAGGGGCCATCATGGCAGCACCCATTCGAGCACGACGACCCTCGTGGTGCCAGAGTTCATAGAATTCCCATTCGAGATCTTCATCAAAATAGTCCTGCCTTGAAAGCAACCCGTGCTCATATAGGGAATCGATCAGCGTTTTGACCGGCTTAAAGTAGATCTCATTGTAGTTGAAGACTACACGATCCAGATTTGAGAAGTGATCATCGGTCCACGCCCGGGAATGGCACTGGAGGCAAATTTTCTTCATCTTTGCCCGTTCTACCTTCCAGTCTGTTTCAGCGGGGAACGGTTTGAACTCACTGGGCCTGACTGTTAAGGGAGCCTGGGTTTCCCATGAAAGCCTCTGAGTAACGTCATGGGTTCCAGGAACATTGCCAGTGGCCGACATATGACAGACAGCGCATGTTGGGGCCCTGAAATCCCGTCCTGCCTTCCAGCGGCCATCATCAGGAGACCAGTTCCACTCATCAGCTTCGGCGTGGTAGATAGTACCGTGCTTGGATTCGTTGTAGATCTCTATCTGAGGGTGATCCGGACCGAGGTGGCACTGGTCGCAGGCCTCAGGTTTTCTGGCCTCTACCACGGAGAATCTATGCCGGGTATGACAACTACTACAACTGCCGAGGGTTCCATCGGGATTTTTCCTGCCTACACCAACGTTGGGCCAGGTGCCAGGTACCGGACGACCATCTAAAATCTCCACTACGGTGCCATGGCACGCGTAGCATCCGGTCGCACGCTCTATGGCATTGTTCATGTTATCTTGTAACCATTTATCCACCTTCCATATGATCTCCAGGGTATGGGCGTGTTTGCTCTTGTTATACTGAGCGACTTCCTTCGGATGGCAGCCAGCGCAGGTCTTTGGCGTGACAACAGGTGATATCTCGGTAGCATCGTATTTCAGGTGGGCTCCACTGAAAAAGGGTTTTTTACGATCAGGTTTGTGGCAGGTATAACATTGAACCCCGACCTTGGCATGAACGCTCTGAGCCCAGCCATGGTAAATACCCGGTGTTTCGGCCTTATGACATTCGATACACGTGGCGCCTGCAATGACAGCGGGATTCCTTTCGGGGATTAATCTCACCGGAAAACCCCAGCGCCACACACTGATACAGGCAAGTATGAGGAAGATAATGACCAGGTTGGCATATGCCATAACGATGAAGATCTTGCGGGCAGAGGTCGGTTTAGGTGTCGAATCCTGTGTTTCAGAGATTTCAACCACAGACCTAACCCTTTCTAAGACCTCTGGACCATGAGGCGCTCCTGCGAGAGCTTGGGTGAGGTCTGAGCCGGCGGCATGTTTGCCAAAGTGCCTGCCGTCTTTCCATTTCGGGCTGTCACTAACATCGTAGATCTTGCCCTCATAGGCAACATACGCCGGTTTCCCGGCAGAGCCATCAAA
>JAUVXZ010000054.1 GCA_030603345.1 Pseudomonadota bacterium | reverse complement strand
TACGCCTTGATCGGTAAAGGATTCCAGAATTGCACTTCCAAATCCACCCTGGAGCGTATTTTCTTCTACTATGAGAACCTTGCCTGTGCGTGCCGCCATCTCAGGGAGCCGGGTGTCCAATGGCTTTACAAATCGGCAATTAGCAACACCAACTGAAAGGCCCTCCTTTTCAAGCTCCCGAGCAGCCTCAAGAGAAGGGTAAACTCGGCTGCCCACCGCCAGGATGAGAAGATCTGTTCCCTCACCTAGAATCTCTGCCTCGCCTATGGGTATTTTCTTGTATTCCTTATCCATTGGAACACCAAACCCTCTGCCCCTGGGATACCGAATGGCAATGGGACCATGAAAGGCAAGAGCGGTGAAGAGCATGTGCCGTAGCTCATTTTCATCCTTTGGTGCCATGATTGTCATATTGGGGATGATCCTGAGGTACGATAGGTCAAAGACGCCGTGATGTGTTGGGCCATCCTCACCGACAATGCCACCCCTGTCAAGAGCGAACACAACCGGTAGATTAGGTAGACAGACATCGTGGATTATCTGGTCGAAGGAGCGCTGGAGAAAGGTGGAGTAGATGGCAACCACCGGTTTGAACCCTTCGGTTGCAAGACCTGCGGCAAAGGTTACTGCATGCTGCTCTGCGATGCCCACATCTAAAAAGCGATCCGGATATACCTTGGCAAACTCAGTGAGGCCTGTGCCCTCGGGCATGGCCGCGGTAATGGCAAAGAGTTTTTCCTCCTTGGCTCCCAGTTCAACCATGGTGCGGCCGAACACCTCTGTATAAGATGGCGGGTCTCCGGCTGATTTGCTTTTGCTGAGGCCGGTAGCTATGTCAAAGGAGCCAACTCCGTGGAAATGGGTTGGATTTTCCTCGGCAGGCGCATACCCTTTGCCCTTGGTTGTCAGAACATGCACGAGAACGGGCCCATCCAGGAGGGCCACATCCTTGAAGGTCCTAATGAGCAGGCCAAGATCGTGGCCCCGTATGGGTCCTATATATCGAAATTTCAGGGCCTCAAAAAGCATACCCGGTGTGAGAAGGCCAACCAGGGAATCCTCGCTCTTTTTCAATAGGGCAAATATATTCTCTCCCACTCCTGGGATGGAACGGAAAAAATGCTCCAGATTCTTCTTTAGATTAACGAACCGGGGTTCCGAAATCTTTCGACTGAAATAGGAGGAGAGGGCGCCAACATTTTTGTCTATTGACATCTCATTATCATTCAGGACAACAAGTAGGTCTCTCTCAGTATCACCTGTCTGATTAAGGGCCTCGAAGGCCATGCCAGCGGTCATGGCTCCATCACCAATAACTGCAATAACCTTTTTTTTGTCTCCCTTGATAGATCCGGCTGTGGTAATTCCCAGAGCAGCAGATATAGAGGTTCCGGAATGACCGGTGTTGAAGGAATCGTAGGGGCTTTCTTCTCCCTTTGGAAATCCACTGATTCCTTTATATTGCCGTAAGGTATGGAATGTATTTCTCCTGCCGGTAATAATCTTATGGGCATATGCCTGGTGGCCAACATCCCAGATGATCTTGTCGCTTGGTGAATCATAGACATAGTGGAGTGCAATTGAGAGTTCCACTACCCCCAAACTCGGGGCTAAATGCCCGCCCGTGCGTGAGACTGTTTCTATGATGAGGGCCCTTATTTCACGAGCCAGCATCTGTAATTCAACTGGTTTCAAGCCCTTCAAATCTGCAGGGCTGTTGATGGATTCGAGGATGCGCGGTGTTGATCCGGTTTTTTTTCTCTTCTTTTCCATAATTCGTGATTTTCTAAGCTCTTCTTTTGATGATGTATCGGGCCAGGTCTCTTAATGGCTCTGTCCTCTGATCGAACTTATTCAGAAACTCTATTGCCTGGTCCACCAGGCGCTTTTGAATGTGCTTTGACTCAGAAAGGCCAAACACAGAGGGATAGGTGATCTTTCCCCGTTCCTGGTCACTGCCAGTGCCTTTGCCCAAGACATCCTCGCTTCCCTCTATGTTCAAGATATCATCGGCAATCTGAAAAACCAGCCCTATTTCCTGCCCGTATCTGTTGATAGCCCTGACTTCTTCCTCAGTACCATTTGCAAGGATTGTTCCTGCCGTAACCGAGGCAGCAATCAGGGCCCCCGTTTTGTGTCTGTGGATGTACTCCACCACGGTAGGGTCCGGATCCTTACCTTCATATGTGATATCTACCACCTGTCCGCCTACCATACCTTTGCAGCCGGCTGCAGAGGCAATCAGGTCAATCACCCTGAGCAGTGCTGTTTTTTTCCCCTGTTTTTCTAAACCATACCGCGCCATAAGATTGAAGGCCTGGGTGAGCAGACCATCACCGGCCAGAACTGCAACCGCCTCCCCGAATACCTTATGGTTCGTGGGCTTGCCCCTTCGAAAGTCATCATTGTCCATTGCCGGAAGATCGTCGTGGATAAGGGAGTAGGAATGAATGAGTTCGACTGCGCAGGCTACCGGCAACACATCATCGGCAGATCCTCCAACTGCCTCTGCACCAGCTATGCAGAGAATTGGCCTAATCCGCTTTCCTCCAGCAAAAAGGCTGTAATGCATTGACCGAATCACTTCGCCTGCCAGACCAGTAGGCTTAGGCATACATTTTTGTAATGCCTGTTCTACCAGGGATTTTTTCTCCTCCAGGTACTGTTCAATCTTTCTCGACACCTTCAATCTCTTCTGATTCAAAGGGCTCTCTTTTTATGCCTTTTTCATCCTTAATGAGGATGGAAACCCTTTTTTCTGCCTCTTCCAGTTTTCTAAAACAATACCGTGATAGCGCTATGCCCTCTTCAAAGATCTTCAGTGATTCTTCCAGGGATAGATCGCCGCTCTCAAGGCGCTTTACGATATCCTCCAGTTCTTTCATGGCATCTTCAAATTGCTTTTCTTTCATTGTCACTCCAGTGTCTTACTGATTTCAATGAGTGTTAAGGGGTTAATCCTTCTCCCATTGAGCCTGATACCAAAGTGGAGATGGGGCCCTGTTACCCTTCCCGAGCAACCAGATAACCCGATGGGATCCCCCTTTTCCACTAACTCACCGACCCGGACAGAAATGTTGCTGAGATGGAAGTACATACTGAAAATACCACCCCCATGGTCAATAACGATACTCTTGCCGCTAAAAAAATGCTCTGCCACCAGTGCTACTAATCCCCTATTGGTGGCCTTAATGGGGGTACCTGCTGCTGCCTCGAGGTCAACCCCTGAATGGGGGGACCTTTCCATATCATTTACAATGTTCTTGCATCCAAAAGGGCTTACAACCGTGCCGGGTATGGGCCTTGTCCACCTTCCCCGCCAGAGTGGATCTTCAGAGGATGTCATGAAAATCTGTTTCACGGTGCTGATTTCCCTGAGTACTCTTTGTAAGGTATCATGATCAAGCTCAACCATCTCTTTTGGAACTGTTATACGCCTGATACCATGGTCCTTTGAGCGTACAGTGATCGGTATGAAATCCGGCTCCGCGTTATTCGCATAGTTTACTTGAAGTTTATACCTTCCAGGATCTGTAGTCAAATCTGCGCCAATAAAGCCTGCCCACACCTCATTCTTCTTATTGTAGACCATGGGAATCCTTTTTCCCAGCCAGATCATCTGAGGCTCACCTGTTGCCTGCTTTAGGGTTACAAGGCTGACCTCACCCTGCCCGAATGTAGATGGTGTTATGGTAATATCGACTGTAGATAAAGAGTATGCCCCACCAGGTGATAGGAGGAGGAACAATAGAATTGCCAAAAGTAGGTAATGTCCGTTGCCCGTTGTCAGTGGTCCGTTGGTTTTAATCATTTGATTTTCCGTGTATTCGCAATTGATTTGATATAAGCACTTATTCCGGGGGCTAGTTCTTCAATCAATTGACAGCATCCAAAAGTGATAGACTTTTTTCGCATTGACGTAAATCATTTTCCCTGTTCGGTCTTTTCAACCAGGCAGTCTATGGTACCCTTTGCGAGGAGAACCCTCACCTCATCGCCACGTGTTACCTGCACCGAATCCTTGATCACATTCATTTCAGGTATTTTCCTGGTAATACTATACCCTCTCTCCAAAACAGAAAGAGGGCTGAGCGAATCCAATTTTTCCCTCATGGAACGAATATCCCTTTTTTTCTTATCAAATGAGCCGGCAAAGGCCTGGACCAGAGAACGTTTATGAAACTCCAACCCCTGAGACAGCATGGTGATGGCATGGAGAGGGCTGTTCTGGATGAGTGCTTCATTGACTGCCTTGAGATCTTTCAGACTATCAGTAATATTGATCTTTGCTCTGGTGAGGAATCGATTGTACAAATCATCGAGCCTCAACCACGTGCCGGCGAGATCCCGTCTGGGATCTCTTATCCGAGAAGACAGATGCCTTATCCTATCCTTGACTCTGGTGATAATCCCATAGAGAGCTGTCTCGATCCCAGATGAGAGGTTTCTCAGATCTCTCTCAAGGACTTCTTTTTCCCGGACAACGAGCTCAGCCGCACCTGATGGGGTAGGTGCCCTCAGATCTGCTGCCAGATCAGAGATGGTCAGATCTACCTCGTGACCAACTGCTGAAACAACAGGGATGCGCGATTGCCGTATGGCATATGCTACTGCTTCTTGATTAAAGGGCCACAGGTCTTCCAAAGACCCGCCACCCCGTGTCAAGACAATTACATCAACGGGTAACTCCCTGTTAACGAGGTCCAGGGCTGCTACGATATCATCCGCTGCCTCATCTCCCTGCACCCTGACTGGGACTATGGTAACATCCAGGTTTGACATTCTTCGATAGGAGATCTTGAGAAAGTCTCGTATTGCTGCTCCCGTGGGTGACGTGACTACGGCGATCTTTGTTGAAAGAAAAGGGATTGGCCGTTTCTTGTCCGCGTCAAAGATTCCTTCTTGGGAGAGTTTCTTTTTGACCTGTTCAAATGCAGCGGCCAGTGCACCCACGCCCAGGGGCTCTAGATAGTCAAGAATGATCTGATATTCTCCCCTGGGTTCATACACGCCGATTCTGCCCCTGGCCAGCACCTTCATCCCATTTTCCGGTATGAATTTAAGGAAATATGCCTGCATCTTGAACATAACTGCCCTGATCTGGGCACTTTCGTCTTTGAGACTCATATAGAAATGGCCAGAGGAAGGGGCGGCGAAGTTTGAAATTTCCCCTTCTACCCAGACAAAATCAAAATTTTCTTCAAGCAATGATTTTATCTCGGCAGTGAGGGCACTGACCGTGTAAATCGTCGGTGGTTGAAAGGGTATGTCCATGAATGTCAGTTGTCCGTTGTCAGTTGTCCGTTGAAAGTAACCAAAAATCAATTAATTCAAATAAACCCTGTTAGAAAATTTAAACGAGATTTAAAAACCCACCTAAGCTTATTTGTTCTCTTACCATGCCTTAAATGAGGAGATTTTCTCTGACAGGGTAAATGGCAACAAAGATGATATTTATATATGTTTCATACCCCCCCGCCTTCCCATTTGAAGGGGATGGTTTGGGAGTACTTAAACTACAAATACAACTGATCCGGCTGTCGGAACAACTGACAACAAACAACAGACAACGAACATCATTTAGAACTCAAGATATTTTGGTGTTCTGGGAAAGGGAATCACATCCCTGATATTGGTAAGTCCGGTTGCAAACTGGATGAGGCGCTCCAAACCAAGGCCAAAGCCAGAGTGAATAACGGTACCATACTTTCTGAGGTCCAGATACCACCAGTAATCAGCGGGGTCCAGGTTCGTCTCTTTTATCCTGTGAAACAAGGTTTCGTAATCATCTTCCCTCTGGCTGCCTCCAATGATCTCGCCTACCCTGGGGAGAAGAATATCCATAGCCTTTACGGTCTTGCCATCTTTATTTACCTTCATATAGAAGGGTTTTATCCCTTTTGGGTAATCAGTGAGCACCACTGGCCTTTTGAACACCGTCTCGCAGAGATACCGCTCGTGTTCAGACTGGATGTCGTTTCCCCACTCAACAGGAAATTCAAACTTCTCCTGAGCCTTGGATAATATCTGTATTGCCTCTGTGTAAGTGAGACGCTCAAAGTTGTTGCTAACAATGCCATCTATTCTGGATAAGAGATCGTTATCAACAAAACGATTCAGGAATTCATAATCATCCCCACAGGTTTTTAGACTATCGGCAAGGATACTTTTGACGAGGTCTTCACCAAGGGCTACGTTTCCGTCCAGATCGCAGAATGCCATCTCAGGCTCTACCATCCAGAACTCTGCCAGGTGTCTCGAAGTGTTAGAATCTTCTGCCCGAAAGGTTGGACCAAAGGTGTAAACGTTACCGAGGGCGAGGGCATAGACCTCTGCTTCCATCTGTCCGCTCACAGTCAGATTGGCTGCTTTGCCAAAAAAATCGTTGCTGAAATTAACCCTGCCATGTTCATGGGTGAGATTCTGGAGATCAAAGGTGGTAACGGTAAACATATCACCAGCCCCCTCACAGTTGCTCCCGGTAATGATCGGCGTATGAAGATAGATAAAACCCCTTTGATGAAAATAGCTGTGGATGGCGTAGCTTATGGCATTCCTGACTCTGGCCACCGCCCCGAATGTATTAGTCCGCGGCCTTAAATGGGCTATTGTTCTCAGATACTCAAAGGAGTGCTTCTTCTTTTGTAATGGATAGGCGTCGGGATCAGCCCAGCCAACCACCTTCACTTCTGTGGCCGTAATTTCAACCTTTTGTCCTTTTCCCGGAGATTCAACCAAGATTCCGGTGACAATAACTGAGCAACCAGTGGTCAACCTCAGAATCACGTCGGTATAATTGGGTAAGGTGCTCTCAGCCACTACCTGGATATTCTTTATGGTGGAGCCATCATTTATCTCTAAGAAAGAGAATCCTGCTTTCGAGTCTCTCCTTGTCCTTACCCATCCCATGAGAGTAACTTCTGATCCAAAGTCACGTGAATCTACTATGTGTGCAATTTCTTTTCGTTCTATCATTTTCTTAGATATATTTTTAGTTACTATTCAGCCACGAAGACACGAAGTCACCAATTATCAATTTTTAATTATTTGTGTCTTTGTGTCTTAGTGGCTAAATCATTATGATTTTTTGTAACTACTCAGGTATCCGTTTTCTCTTTCAACTACGAAACACGCTAAAAGCGCAAAAGGAACTGGTTTACGAACCGTTCGTATCCGATTTTAGGATAGTGTCCGAGGTTCACCAATAGCCTCAATTGATTGCCCGTGGCCTTCAAGTAGTTGATAACCTGGGCTCGGTGTTCGTCTTCCAATGGCTTCACGGCCTTCAGAAATCCGTTTCCCCTTCTTTTTGTATACCTCAAAACAGGCCCCGATGATCTTGTAGCTTTTCTCGTTAAATATAATTTGTGTTCCCATTTTCGAGCGTTTCGCGTATTTCGTAGTTTCCTCTCCCATCCATCATGACCACTTGAGTAGTTACCGCTTGTTTTTCAAATTCTCTCATAAAGTTGTAAATCCTCTGTTCCATGCTCAAATCCTTTTCAGATCGATCTCGGATCGCTGTTTTCACTCACCATATCCCTCATCATGTGAGAAACAATTTCCAGACCCTCGGGATCCTTTTCATAAGGCGGTACTTCATCTAAATCTGCCTCAATTATTTTCTCATTAAAGGGGAGAAAACCCAGGAATTCAAACTTGCTCATATTCTTGAGCAAAAAATCCTTATCCTTTTCTGACCTGATCTTATTTCCGACAATGAGGAGCTTTTTGATCCCCAGTTCTTCAGACAATCTCTGTATCTGACGGGCGGTTTCTATGCTCCTCCTTCCTGGTTCAACAACTACAATCATCTTATCGACAGCCCGCGCTGTTCCCCTGCCTAAGTGTTCTAGACCGGCTTCCATATCCAAAACTACAATTTCGTTTCGGGCAAGGATTAAATGGCTGACCAGAACCTTCAACAGGACACTCTCAGGGCAGATACAGCCACCTTCTGCTGTCTTTATTCCTCCTAAGACCATAAGTTTTGCACCATCAACATCTATCGAAAGTTTTTCTGGCAGATCATTTACCGTGGGGTTCATCTTGAAGAAACCCCCCATAGTGCCAGCCTTTGACTCGGTTCTCTCCTCAATGAGTGATTTCATTTGAGAGATAGGCGTGATCTCAGAGGCATTTTTTGCGCCCAGGGCATGAGCCAGGTTTGCGTCAGGATCCGCATCAATGGCCAGCACAGATTTTCCTTTCATTTGTAAAGATTTTATCAGGAAGGCAGCAAAGGTTGTTTTGCCTACACCTCCCTTACCGCTAATGGCAATTTTCATAATAGTCCTTTGTTCATTCTTCCGCCGACAACTTACACTACCTAACTTTTGCTAAAAGAGGATAAATAATCATGCTGGCAAGCTCAGAAATATCTTCGGCAGAGAGTATATTTTTAATTGAGCTATCAAAAAGGATAGCTCCATCAGGGGAAAATTCTTCATCTCCTTTCCAGATAGTAAGGGTGACCGGTATTTTGGGCAGGGCCTGTATGAGAACAGAGACATCCCCGATAGATGCCGTAGTGGCCCCATAGAGCTCCTCAGCAAAGAAAAGTAAGTTATCAGGTTGTTCGCCAAAGGTGCTGGCCAATGGATATTTGACCCTTCTATTGAAGGCGTCTAAATAGAATCGTGCGGAAGGAATATCCTGATAAGCAATCCATTCTCCTGCCAGATCCTCTCTGTTAACCCCGTTCAGGTAGTGAAGGATGATAATTTTCTCTTTTATTGGAAGCTCTTTGTTCGAGTCTTGAGAAAACAACAGATGTGGCCAGGTAATGCTAATCATGCGGTTCAGAAACCTAAGCCTGATAAGAGCTGGTTCACCTTCTTTTTCTGTAAACAAGGCGCCACTTAATCTGCACACATGAACTGGATTCCGCTTCCGCAGTTCCTTCTCTGTTATGTCCAAGGCCATGTTGTAGTCATCTACCCTCGGCATTTTGTTCTTCCTTTCAAAAACAATCCGATTTTGCTATAAATAAAGGAATCGCACAGGTAATCGAATAGGCCGTAATCTTAAGACTATTCTATGTATTTTAAAGCAGATAAAAAGTCAATTATATTGCCATGAGAACAAAGAGAAAAAGGAATCGTCCTGATCAGGCGAAACATAGCAAAGGGGATAGCCAGGCATTTGCTCAGCAACCCTTTAGGGACTTATTAGAAGATGATAGGGATTTTGTCAAAACGAGCGAGCCTGTTTCGTCAAGTTCTCCGCACGGTAATGCAACAGAAGAGACCGAGGAGGATCTCTTTCAAAGGGCAATGGAGAACGTTGTCCGCTTGAAGGGTAATAGAAGTAAGATCCTGAGATCCCCGGTAAGCAAAGAGAAGCCCCGTGATGAGTTATCTGATCAAAGCGCAAAGGCCAGGGAATATCTTTCACACCTGGTTAAAGAGCCAGCGGCCTGGGATATTTCCTTCAGTGATGAGTATATGGAGGGAGCTGTTTCGGGTGTGGGCCCAAAGATGATGAAGCGGCTCAGAAGGGGTGAGTTTTCCATACAGGACCATGTTGATCTCCACGGGTTAACAAAGAAAGAGGCCGAATCTGCTGTTAATAGCTTCATAATCAAGAGCTATCAAAAGGACCTCAGATGTGTGCTTATTGTCCATGGTCGGGGATTGGGCTCAGCCGACCATCATCCGGCCATTAAGACTGAACTTCCGGTCTGGTTCAGGAGGGGTGCTTTGAAAAGAATTGTCCTGGCATTTGCGACGGCTCAGCCTTATGATGGAGGGGCAGGGGCAGTGTATGTGCTATTGAGGAAGAGGTAGAATTGGTACAATGTGTTTGTTGTGTTCATTGTGTTCCTTGGGTTCATGGGGTCTTACTAATTGCCTCGAGAAGCAAAAGCTCCAGTCACGACAAGGTGATAGGGAATAGACCTTAGGGGCTGTGAAAGATAATGGCTTTAGGCGACGAAATACAAAACTCAGTAAATGCGACAGACTCAAGGAACCCAAGCAACTTCAGATTAAGAACAGGACGCCAACACAGTACCGAATACTGGATCGTGAATCAGGAAGACAGCTAATATCATGCTAATCGTGGGGCTCACAGGAGGCATAGGGAGCGGAAAGACAGTTGTGACAAGCATGTTTGAAGATGAGGGAGCGCATATAATTGATTTCGATTACCTTGCGCGCCTTATTGTAGAGCCTGATAAGCCCGCTTGGAGAGATATAGTTGACTATTTTGGTCAGGGAATCCTCTCGCCAGATAGGACATTGAACCGTTCTGCCCTTGCAGAGATAGTCTTTTCTGATGATAAGAGCCGAAAAGCCCTGGAAGGCTTTACCCATCCCAGGATCTTTGAGAAACGAGACGCCTTGCTTAAGGCCATCAGCGAGAAAGACCCCTATTCGGTTGTAATTATTGATGTTCCCCTTTTGTTTGAATTAGGCTTGCGTAAGGACTTGGATAAGGTTATTCTTGTTTATGTACCGAGAGATGTTCAGCTGGAGCGGGCCAAAAAGAGAGACAGGCTCTCTCCAGAAGAGGTAGAAAAAAGACTACATGCTCAGGTTCCGATCGCAGAGAAAAGATCCCTTTCAGATTTTGTAATTGATAACAGCGGGAGTTTCAAGCATACCAGGGATCAGGTGCGGAAGGTGATGCGTGAACTAAGGGAGCTGTTAAAAAAGAAGGAGTCAGATACACCGTGTTTCTAACGAGCGGGCAAGAGACATATGAGGCTGGAGAGGTGATATTCAAGGAAGGCAGTCATGGAAAGACTGTTTATCTTGTAAGCTCAGGAATGGTGGAGATCAGCAAAGTGACCCGAGGCAAAAAGTTTGTTGTGGAAACGCTTGGACCAGGAGCCATATTTGGTATGATGACTTTTATTGATCCCTCCCCGCGCTCTGCCACAGCTACCGCACTTGAGGATACTGTTGTGGATTTGCTCGATAAGGAATTTCTAGATAGGGAGTTCAATCATCTCGCCTCAGATTTCAGGCAGTTACTCGTAACCTTAGTGAGGAGATTGAAAAAAACCACCGATGATTATGTTGATGCTTCCAGCCTCCAGGCGACGAAGGCGAGCGGAACTATCAGAGTCTCTTTTAAAAGTGAAAGTGATTTTTTTAGGGCCTACATTGGCAATCTTGCCAAAGGCGGACTCTTTGTCAAAACGGGGAAGATTCTCCCGGTAGACACCCTTTTGAATGTAGAATTCACTCTGCCAGACAGCAATCACGTAATCCACACCACAGGGAAAGTCGTGTGGACAAGATCCAAGGATAAGGGCAGCGATAAAATACCCCCAGGAATGGGAATCCAGTTTATCGATATAAGTCCCGAAGATGAAAAGCTGCTGAAGAAATACATAGAATCCTTTAAATTTTCCTAGATTCCCCAAGATTCCTGTGGGACAATACCCTCGATTCTATCTCAGTTTATCTTTTTTCTTTTCGGGGGCCCTTTTCTCTAAGCCCTTTTGCCAATTCCGCTCTCAGGCCTTTGAGTTTTTCAAATTGCCCAACTGAGAGTTCCTGGCGAATGTCTATGGTCATCTTTATTCGTTGTTCGGTCTGCTGGGCCACAAGTTGACCCAGCCTCTCCGCTAATCGGTAAGCTTCTTGTTTGTCAACCGTAGGCTGGTCCATAAGACTCTCCAGATCGAGATAGGTCTTTTCAATTTCGCCTTTTGTATCAATGATACGTTTTCTATGTTCTATCCAGATCTTGTTTATCTTCCCTGTTTGATCAAGCGTTAGTTGCAACTTGTCCTTAATCGCAGGCCGCAACCACCATTTGCCACCGGCCATAGGGGGATTAAAGGCCAAAAGACTAGGCAAAATGAAAGTAGTCAATACTATGATTGCTAAGGCTGTCATCAATAAGGTCTTTTTTTTCATTGCGTTCCTCCTCTAGTGGTGAAAAAAAGTTTAAGAATTGGGGGAAGTCTTCCCTTCCCCATGTGGAAAGAACTAAAAGGCTTTGAGGGAGTTCCACCTCACCCATATCTTCACTACAGATATAGATTGCGTTAAGTAATTCGGTTTCTTCTATCTTTAGGGTGTGTTCGGGTTTCAGGCTGAGCTGTCTCAACAAGAGAGCAGAAGCGATTATGATAAAGGAAAAAACAACTACGGTTCCCCATCGCCGCCCCAGGAGCGGCAAGCGATTATCAGATAGCCTTAAGAGAATTTTTCCCTTTTCTACAGCCCAATTGATATCGCTATGCTTGGTCTGGTCCTGGAAAGCCTTTGTAAATCCCTTCAGTGTGCTAAGCCGGTTGCGGCAATCCGGACATTTGTTCAGATGTGACTGGAGATCCTCATCAATCCCTTCCAGTTCAAGAAGTATACTGCTTATCTCCCTGTCGCTTAGATGGGGACTATTCATGGCTCCCTCCACTCAGCCAGATGTTTTTGGGCCTTGGCAAGGGCCCTGTATAGATAGGTTTTTACCGAACTCTGACTTATACCGGTTACTGCTGAGATTTCTTTAATAGTGCACCCGTTTCCAAATCTGAGTGCAAAGACCTCACGTTCTCTTCCCTTAAGGCCCCGTTGAAATGCTCGTACGCTTGTCTTGAATTGTTTTTGTTTGAGCATTTCTTGGGGCGACTGGTTACCATCTGCAATGGTATTGAGTTGGTTGTCAGAGATAGTGCCTGGTTTCATAAACAAAAGCCTTCGCAACCTTTCTTTTCGAAGATGGTCTCGAACCTTGTTTATCGTTATCCTGATTAACCATGTTTCTGGCGAGGCATCAAATCTAAAATGGTCGTATGATCTGAAGGCCTTAATAAAGACCTCCTGTGTAATATCAAGGGCTTCGTCTTTATCGCTCAGTATGCTCACGGCAACCTGGAAAACCCTCTTCTGATACTTCTCAACCAGCTCACCGAAAGTGCTTCTGTCGCCATGCATAGGTTTTCTCTTTCGGACCCGCTCTTACTATATTAGACGATTGATTGGAGAAAAAGTCTACAAGGGCAATCTATCACAAAATAAGGGAGTATGGTGACACTTTATGGAATCTAAAGGACTCTTCCCTATCCCCGCGGTGTATTCAGAGTCGCACAACTTTGCTGATGGGCGTAACAGAGCACCGACTTATCTGTTTGACTGCCAAAGTTGGAGCCATATCCAGGTATTCCAAATTTTAGTGCTAATTGGGTTTTGACACAAAAGGCATTGCGTGTATACTGTACGACAAAAGCGGTATTCGCAGAATCAAGGTCAGCATAAAGGTGACAATGAGTGGTTCAGCACAAGGCCCGCCCAATGATTGCCGAGGAGATCTGTGAATGTCTTGGTTGGGGAAACCCTGGACTTTGAGGTTATCCTGTGGACTAAGGATCAAAGATGATCGAGATAAAATTTCAGGGCAGAGGAGGGCAGGGGGTTGTGGTTGCCTCTGAGATTCTTGCCCGAGCATGTTTTACACAGGGCATGTATCCTCAGTGTTACTCCCTTTTCGGCGCTGAAAGGCGAGGGGCTCCTGTGGCTGCCTTTGTCAGGGTAAGTGATGAGAAGATCTATCTTAAGTGTGATATCGATCATCCCAATCATCTCATTATATTTGATACAACGCTTGTGAACGAAAAAGAAATCAGTGAGCAGATGGTCGCCGGAGGATTTCTTTTGCTCAATGGGGATAACTCCTATAACCGTGATGCCCTGAAGTCATATACGGTGGGTAGCGTCGATGCCCTCAAGATTGCCAGGAAAAATGGCCTGGAGGCTATTGTGAATACAGCTATCCTGGGCGCGTATGTTCGGTTAACTGAAATTGTGAGCCTGGATATGCTCCTTAAGGTTATGAGAGACACGGTTCCCGGAGCCGTTGATCAAAACGTTGCTGCAGCGCAAGAGGCTTATGAAAAACTTTCAATCCATCAAAAAGTGTGACCTCTTATGGTAATGCGGTACAGACCAAGGTTGAGAAGAGATGATCCATTTGTGGCTATCTCTTGTGATAATTCGCTCGCCTTCAAAACCGGAACTCAGAGATCGGAAAAACCAGTTTTTATCAATAAAATTGCCCCCTGTCGTCATGCATGCCCCATCGGCATTGACATTCCCACCGCCTTTCATCTGGCATCGCAAGGGGATATTGATGGGGCGCTAAGCACGTATCTTCAGGACAATCCCTTGCCTGGTGTCTGTGGGAGGGTCTGCTATCACCCGTGTGAAGCAGAGTGTAGCCGAGAGAATTTTGACGAATCCATTAGTATTCGGAGTTTTGAACGGTTTCTATCTGACCACGGCCAGGTGGATATAAGAGGGGATGTGCCGATTCATTCAAGAAAAGAAAAAATTGCGGTTATCGGTTCAGGCCCTGCTGGTCTGAGCACCAGCTATCATCTGGCAAGATTAGGATATCAGGTAACCATATTTGAGGGGAGATCTGAGATCGGGGGGATGTTGCGCTATGGCATCCCTTCGTATCGTCTGCCCCGGTCTGTTCTTGATCGTGACATTCAAAGAATCCAATCACTGGGAATAGAGATACAGGGTAACACGACCGTGGGAAAAGAGGTGAGTTGGAAAGAACTTGCATCCTTTGATGCAATCTTTGTTGCAGTTGGACTGCAATCCGGGAAAATCCTGTTCGAGCCTTTTGGTGTGGAAAGCGCTGTCATCACCGGTGTTGAGTTCTTAGCTGATCCCCAAAAGTGGTCTCTCGACGATTCTACCCAAAAAACCCTTATCATTGGTGGGGGGAATGTTGCCATCGATGCAGCTCGAACGCTGCTGCGAGTTCGCAACGGGAACGGGAGTAATATTACGGTCATCTGCCCTGAATCTCGTGATCAGATGTCTGCACTTCCGGAAGAGGTGAACGAGGCATTAGAGGAGGGAATAAGAATTGTGAATGGCTGGGCTCCTGATAAGCTTCACAGAAAAGATGGGAAGCTTGTGTCTTTAGATTTTTATCGAGCGGAGATAAGAATTGATGAGGCGTCAGGCACATTGGAAATTATGCGAGCAGGAAAGGAAGTCCAGAAGCATCTGGCGGATAAGCTCATTGTTGCCATCGGGCAGAGCATGGAGTCCGATATTCTGCCTCCGGGTATTGAAGTGAAAGGGGGCAGGGTTGTTGTGGATGAATGGGGGAGAACATCGCTCCCCAGGTTTTTTGCCGGTGGAGATGCAATCGGCGAAAAGGCCTTTGTGGCAGATGCTATTGCCAGCGGGAAACGGGGGGCCTTGGCAATTTCCTGTTTTCTGCAAGGAAGAGACGCCGACACAGAGTTTCAAGCCTATCACCTGGGAAAGAGCCAAACGTTTTCCTTTCGACATTTCATCGAAGGCCCTGAAAAGGATTCGGTTGATCTCAAAAGGGTGGTCTCTTTTGATCACATCAATACGCTCTTTTTTTCCGAGAGCCCTCGCAATAACCCCGATAGATTAGATCCTGGAACCAGAAAAAGCACCTTTGAGGAGGTAACCCGTGGGCTTGAGCC